>NZ_JBYTCM010000014.1:0-162072 GCF_058790275.1 Mycobacterium sp. FW102-FHT13B02 | reverse complement strand
TCTTGGCCACCAACACATTCTGCCGAAACGCCAGGTCAAAACACCCAGACACGCTCAATCAAAACGCAACAACCACTAGGCGCGCCTTTTCGTGCATAAATCACAGCGGGTGCGCGAGTTCGTCGGCGCGCATCTTGCCCGCGGTCCAGGCGATGGCGGTCAGGACCGCCGGCACCAAGCCGGATGCCAGGAAAATCCAGTGCATGCCAATGATTTTCGACAGCGGTCCGGCGATCGCGTAGGACACCGGCAGGAATACCAACGAGACGAAGAAGTCGAGGCTCGACACTCGACCCAGCATCTCGGTCGGCACCCGTCGCTGCAGGAGCGTCCCCCAGATCACCATGCTGGCTCCGTCTCCGATGCCGACACCGAACGACGCGGCCAGCATCAGCGGAAACGACCAGGTGCTGCCGACGACGATCAGCGGCAGGGCACCCAGACCCCAGATTGCCATCATCACCGTCAGGTACCGCCGCGGCATGCGGGTCGACGAAACCGCCAACGCGCCAACGGCACTACCGATTCCGAACCCGGCCATGATGAAACCGTAGGCGCGCGGGCCGTCGGTGAATCGCTGCTCGGCGATGAACGGCACCAGCACCTCGATGGGTCCGAGCACCACCAGCACGTACACGCTCGCGACCAACAGCGTCCACAGCAACCATGGGGTGCGGGTCATGAACGTGAAACCGTCACGCAGATCATGCAGTACGTGCTTGTGCTCCGCGGGCTCATCGATGGATGCGACGGCAGCGGGTCTGGTCGCGATCAGCAGCGCCAGGCCCACCGCGAACAACGCTGCGACAGTCGTCGCACCGATCCACGGGAACGTCAGCCCGACCAGTACACCGGCAGCGGCCGGGCCGATCGCTTGCTGGAGCACCGGGCGCACCATGCCCTCAATGCCGTTGGCCGCCAACAATTGTTCGGCCGGCAGTAGCCGGGGGAGCAGTGCGCTGTAGGCCGGGAAGAAGAAGGCGACGGCGATGCCGAGGCACGCCGCGGCGACCGCCATGTGCCAAAGGCGCAGCGTCCCAGTCCAACTGAGGACGGCGACGGTCGACACCACGGCGAGGTTGACCACCTCGACGGTGATGATGATGTTGCGTCGGTTCAGCCGGTCGGCCGCGATGCCACCGACCAGCACGAAGCACACCAGGCCGGTACCCAGGCAGGTCGCCACCAGGGACAGCGCGGCCGGATCGTTGTCCAGCGCGATGACCTGCAGCGCGGCTACGACCGTCCACATGCCCTCGGCGAAGATGGACAGTGAGACGGCAGCGATGAGCAGGCGGTATTCGCGGAAACGTAAGGGCGCGAAGACCCGCCAGCGGTCAGTGGTCCGCGGTTCGGGCGTTTCGACGTCGAACTCGGAACTCACAAATCCATGGTCCCGCGCCCGTCAAGCGATTTGTGCGCGTCTTTCCGCGACGAGAGCGCAAAGACGCGCACAAATCACGCGTTAGACGTCGGAGTAGACCGGCAGCCGGCGCTGCTGGAAGGACGCCACGCCCTCCCGGAAGTCGGCGGCGTGCAAAAGCTGGATCTGCCCGGCGGTTTCGCGGGCGAACGTGTTGTTCAGCTCGGTCAGGGTGGCGTCGTTGACAGCCTGCTTGGTCTTGCGCAGGGCCACGGCCGGGCCGGACTTGAGCACCGCGAGCACGCGATCCACCTCGGCGTCGAGTTCGTCTGCCGCATGCACCGAGCTCACCAGTCCGGCGGCGTATGCCTCGGCGGCGGGCAGCTTCTCGGCGAGCAGCGCCATCCGCATGGCCCGGGCCCGGCCGATCGACGCGGCGACCAGAGCCGAGGCGCCGCCGTCGGGCATCAGCCCGATCTTGGTGAAGGCCAGCAGGAAGGACGACTTCTCTGACGCCAGGACGATGTCGCACCCGAGCGCCAGGGACACCCCGACACCGGCGGTGACGCCGTGCACCACCGCGACCGCGGGCTTGGGCAGGTTCACCAATGCCGCGACGGCCCGGTTGGCGGCATTCAAGACCGCTGCCGCGTCGAACTTCTTGACGTCCTGGTCCTCGGCGCTCAGGCCCGCGCCGGAGCAGAAGCCCCGACCCGCGCCGCCCAGCCGGACCACCTTGACCTCGGGGTCGGTCGCGGCCTGCAGCACCGCATCGCCGAGAAGTTCGAGCATTCCCAGCGACAGCGAGTTCAGTGTGTCCGGCCGGTTGAGCGTCACGGACAACACGCCGTCGTCCAGGGAGACGGTCAGATCGTCGGATCCGGTGTAAGTCATTCAGTACCCCAGTTTCACCAGCGGGCCAGATACCCGCACTAGACAGACTTCGTTATACAAGTAAGCTATGTCGCGGTCAATACGACTGGGCTCGAACCGATCGACCAAGAGGTGCATTTAGATGGCTGGACCACTGCAGGGACTGCGCGTTGTCGAGTTGGCCGGCATCGGCCCGGGCCCGCACGCGGCGATGATTCTCGGAGACCTGGGCGCGGACGTGGTGCGTATAGAAAGGCCCCGCACGGCCGTCAATCCAGCTCCCAGCGGCGACTCCATGCTGCGCAACCGCCGGTCGGTCACCGCCGACATGAAGAGCGACGAAGGCCGCGAGCTGGTCCTGAGCCTGATCAAGAAGGCCGACGTCCTCATCGAAGGCTTCCGCCCGGGTGTCACCGAGCGGCTGGGCCTGGGCCCCGAGGACTGCGCGAAGGTCAACGAGCGCCTGATCTACGGCCGGATGACCGGCTGGGGCCAGACCGGCCCGCGTGCCCTGCAGGCCGGCCACGACATCAACTACATCTCCCTCAACGGTCTGCTGCACGCCGTCGGCCGTAAGGGCGAGCGTCCTGTGCCGCCGCTGAACCTGGCCGGCGACTTCGGCGGCGGGTCGATGTTCCTGCTGGTCGGCATCCTGTCGGCGCTGTTCGAGCGGCAGACCTCGGGCAAGGGCCAGGTGGTCGACGCCGCGATGGTCGACGGCTCCAGCGTGCTCATGCAGATGATGTGGAGCTTCCGTCGGCAGGGCATGTGGAGCGACGAGCGCGGCACCAACATGCTCGACACCGGCGCGCCGTACTACGACACCTATGAGACCTCGGACGGCAAGCACATGGCCGTCGGCTCCATCGAGCCGCAGTTCTACGCCGAGCTGCTGGCCAAGCTGGAACTGGACCCGGCGAGCCTGCCCGCCCAGAACGACGTTGCCCGCTGGCCCGAGCTGCGCGACATCTTCACGGCCGCCTTCAAGGCGCAGACCCGCGATCACTGGACCAAGGTGTTCACCGGCTCGGACGCGTGCGTCAGCCCGGTCCTGAGCTTCGCCGAGGTCGAGACCGAGCCGCACATCACCGAGCGCGACACCTTCTTCCGGTTCTCGCCGGAAGACGGCGGCAACCTCGAGCCCATGCCGGCGCCGCGGTTCTCCCGCAGCGTGGCGAGCATTCCGACGCCACCCCGCGTGCCCGGTTCCGACACCGAGTCGGTCCTGCGCGACTGGGCCTGAGGCGCACCACAGATTTCCGTAACAAGAAGGGAATTGCATCAATGCAGATCAAAGATTCCGTCGCCGTCGTGACCGGTGGTGCGTCGGGCCTGGGCCTGGCGACCGCCAAGCGTCTGCTCGACGCCGGCGGCAGTGTCGTGGTCATCGACCTCAAGGGTGAGGACGTCGTCGCCGAGCTGGGCCCGCGCGCCAAGTTCGTTGCCACCGACGTCACCGACGAGGCCGGCGTCGCCGCGGCGCTGGACGCGGCCGAGGAGATGGGCCCGGTGCGCATCAACGTCAACTGCGCCGGTATCGGTAACGCCATCAAGACCTTGAGCAAGGACGGCGCGTTCCCGCTGGCCGGTTTCCGCAAGGTGGTCGAGGTCAACCTGATCGGCACGTTCAACGTGATCCGGCTGTCGGCTGAGCGCATCGCCAAGACCGAGGCGGTCGACGGTGAGAAGGGCGTCATCATCAACACCGCGTCAGTGGCGGCGTTCGACGGCCAGATCGGTCAGGCCGCGTACTCGGCGTCCAAGGGTGGCGTCGTCGGTATGACCCTGCCGATCGCCCGTGACCTGTCGCGTGAGCTGATCCGCGTGTGCACCATCGCCCCGGGGCTGTTCAAGACGCCGCTGCTGGGCTCGCTGCCCGAGGAGGCGCAGAAGTCGCTGGGCCAGCAGGTGCCGCACCCGGCTCGCCTGGGTGATCCGGACGAGTACGGCTTCCTGGCGCAGCACATCATCGAGAACCCGATGCTCAACGGCGAGGTCATCCGCCTCGACGGCGCGATCCGTATGGCCCCGCGATGAGCGCTTGCGCGAAGAGCATTCAACACAGGGAGATGTCCATATGAGCCTCACGACGAAGTTCACCGAGGCCTTCGGTGTCGAGCACCCGATCGCCCAGGGCGGAATGCAGTGGGTCGGTCGCGCGGAACTGGTTGCGGCCGTTGCCAATGCGGGCGGTCTGGGTTTCATCACCGCGTTGACGCAGCCGACGCCGGCGGATCTGGCCAATGAGATCGCCAAGACCCGCGACCTGACGGACAAGCCGTTCGGCGTCAACCTGACGATCCTGCCGTCGATCACCCCGCCGCCGTACGACGAGTACCGCCAGGTGATCGTCGATGCCGGCATCAAGATCGTCGAGACCGCGGGCTCCAACCCCGGCCCGCACCTGCCGATGTTCCACGACAACGGCATCAAGGTCCTGCACAAGTGCACCTCGGTGCGGCACGCGGTCAAGGCCCAGAGCCTGGGTGTCGACGGCATCAGCATCGACGGTTTCGAGTGCGCCGGTCACCCCGGTGAGGACGACGTGCCAGGGTTGGTGCTGATCCCGGCCGCCGCCAAGGAGATCGAGATCCCGATGATCGCCTCGGGCGGTTTCGGTGACGCCCGCGGCTTGGTCGCGGCGCTGGCGCTGGGCGCGGACGGCATCAACATGGGCACGCGCTTCATGTGCACCGTCGAGTCGTGCATCCACCAGAACGTCAAGGAAGCCATCGTGGCGACCGACGAGCGGGGCACCGAACTCATCTTCCGCAGCTTGAAGAACACCGCGCGGGTGGCGTCCAACGCCGTCTCGCGTGAGGTGGTCGACATCCTGAAGAAGGGCGGCCAGTTCGAGGACGTCAAGGATCTGGTGGCCGGTGTGCGCGGCCGCAAGGTGTTCGAGAACGGTGACATCGACGCCGGTATCTGGACCGCCGGCACCGTCATGGGTCTGATCCACGACATCCCGACGTGCGACGAGCTCATCAGCCGCATCGTCGGCGAGGCCGAGGAGATCATCACGGGCCGCCTGGCCCGGATGGTCGGCGCGGGCGAAGCCGAGCTGGCGTCCGTCTAGTTCTGACGTCGTGCGCGCAGGGCTGTGACTCGCAAGGGGCACAGCCCTCAGTTCGTTCGGCGGCGGGTGGCCAGGTAGCTTTTGGCCGTAAGCGACCCGGTACGCGTTAAGGACGTTGATATGCAGCGCAGCTTGTTCGAGGTAGATCACGACGACTTCCGGGCATCGGTGCGGGAATTCGTCGCTCGGCACATCGAGCCGAATGAAGACAAATTCATCGAGCAGCGCTACATCGACCGTGAGGTGTGGCTGGAGGCCGGCCGCAACGGGTATCTGGGGCTGGAGGTGCCCGAGGAGTACGGCGGCAGTGCGGCGGGGGACTATCGCTTCAATACCGTGCTGTGTGAAGAACTTTCGCGGTCCAGTGCGGCGGCAGCGTCGGCTTTCACCATCCACTATGACTGCGCCGCCCCGTATCTGGTCACGCTGACCACCGAGGAACAGAAGCGTCGGTGGCTGCCGAAGTTCTGCAGCGGCGAGATGATCACCGCTATCGGGATGACCGAGCCGTCCGGTGGATCGGATCTGGCCGCGTTGAAGACGACCGCGGTCAAGGATGGTTCCAGCTACGTCATCAACGGCTCAAAGACGTTCATCACCAACGGGACCCAGGCCGACATGGTGATCGTCGCCTCGCGAACCGCGCCGGAGAAAGGCTCCAAGGGCATCACTCTGTTCGCCGTGGAAACGGGAATGCCCGGGTTCACTCGTGGCCGCAAGCTCGACAAGGTCGGCCAGCCCGAAGCGGACACCGCGGAGCTGTTCTTCGAAGATGTGCGGGTCGACGAGTCGGCGATCATCGGTGAGGTCGACCGGGGCTTCATCCACATGATGACGCTGCTGCCTCAGGAACGCATCAGCGTTGCGGTGGCCAATCTCGCTCACGTCCGGCGGATTCTGGAAGACACCGTCGAATACGCCAAGGAGCGCAAGGCGTTCGGCCAGGCCATCGGCTCACTGCAATGGAACAAGTTCCTGCTCGCTGAGTTGGTCACCAAACTCGATGTGACGCAGGCCTATGTCGACAATTGTGTGGCGGCGCATCTGAGTGGTCAGTTGACCGCCATCGATGCGGCGAAGGCCAAGTACTGGAGTTCGGTGGTGCAGAACGAGATTCTGGACAACTGTGTCCAGATCCACGGCGGCTACGGCTTCATGAACGAGTACCGGGTCGCGCGGGCCTGGAAGGACGCCCGTGTCACCAAGATTTGGGCGGGCTCAAACGAGATCATGCGTGAGGTCATCGGTCGGGACCTGGGGCTGTAGGCGTCAGCGAGGGCTCCGGCCCAGACACGACAAAAGCCGCCGGCCTTATCGGTCGGCGGCTTTGACGCTGGAAATCACCCCTACGAGTCCCTGTATGCGCGGCTTCAGCGCACGGGTATCGCGCTTCGGCGCGGCATCAGACTCGCGGGTGAACCCGCGGAATCAGACAGCCTCGGCGAGGTCGGGGAACTGCTCGGACGTGTCACCCTCGATCAGGACGTCCCCGTGGTACAGGGCATCGAAATCTACTTTGATGACATCTGCGTTGGTGTCGTCGATCCACATGTCTATGAGGCTATGGGTCGCTATTAAGAAATCTTTGAGTCACGATTCGGAAAACACTGGCAATTCTTACCGCTGGGTAGGTTGGCTCAACCGGGTCGCTAAGTGACCCGTGAGTAGGCCTTATTCCGCAAGGCCACAGCTGATCTTGATGCGCTTTTCGCGCCCCGGATCGCGCGTTAGTTCACTGGTGAGTAGCAAACATGATGACCGTCACCTCGGTAACACCTGGTCGGCCACCTGAACCGGACGTCAATAAATCTCGTGATCACTGCGGGCCACTGTTGACACGTTTGAGTTATCGCCGATAACTTAGCGGTGTTATCCGAAGGGGAGTTCATGCTGAACCGCATTGCGCTGCTGGCCATCGCCGCGCCGAAGAGAATTCTGGCGCTGGCCGGGCTGGTGCTGATCGCTGCGGCGATCTTCGGCGTCCCGGTGGTCAAGACCCTGCCGGCCGGTGGTTTCCAAGACCCGAAGGCGGAGTCGTCGCAAGCCAGCCGGCTGTTGGCCACCAAGTTTCATCAGGGCGACATGCCGATGCTGGTTACCGTCACCGCGCCCGACGGGGTGCATGGGCCAGCGGCTTCCGCGGCCGCCCGCGACATCGTCGACCATCTGAAGGCCTCGCCCCACGTGGCCTATGTGTCCTCGGCCTGGACTGTGCCGCAGGCTGCAGCCGGCGAGCTCATCAGCAAGGACGGTAAGTCGGGGCTGATCGTGGCCGGCATGAACGGCGGCGAGAACAACGCGCAGAAATACGCGCAGGAACTCGCCGACCAAGTGGTGCACGACCGCCCGGGCGTCACCGTCAAAGCCGGTGGCGGGGCCATCGTCTACTCCCAGATCAACACGCAGACCGAGCACGACCTGCTTGTCATGGAATCCATCGCAGTGCCGCTGAGTTTCCTGGTGTTGGTGTGGGTCTTCGGGGGGCTGGTTGCCGCGGCCCTGCCGATCCTGGTCGGCGGCCTGGCGATGACCGGCACGCTCGCGGTGCTGCGGACCATCACGTTCTTCACCGACGTGTCCGTGTTCGCGCTGAACGTGGCCACCGCCCTCGGTCTGGCGCTCGCCATCGACTACACGTTGTTGATCATCAGTCGGTATCGCGACGAGATGGCCGAGGGACAGCCCCGGGACCGGGCGCTGATCCGCACCATGGTCACCGCGGGACGCACCGTGTTGTTCTCGGCCACGACGGTCGGTCTGTCGATGGCCGCGATGCTGATGTTCCCCATGTACTTCCTCACCTCCATCGCCTACGCCGGCATCGCGACAGTCGCGTTCGCCGCGGCGGCGGCGGTGATCGTCACGCCGGCCGCCATCTGGCTGCTCGGCGACCGGCTCGACGCCCTCAGCCTGTTCCGGCGCAACACCGCGCCCAAGCCGGTGCACGAGATGTTCTGGTACCGCGCTGCCAAAGCGGTGATGCGCCGCTCGGTGTCGGCCGGTCTGGCCGTCGTCGCACTGTTGTTGGTCCTGGGTGCGCCGTTCCTCGGTGCGAAGTGGGGATTCCCCGACGAACGGGTGTTGCCGGCGACGGCGTCTGCGCACCAGGTGGGGGACCAGCTGCGCGACGACTTCGTCAACAACTCGGCGACCGACATCACGGCCGTCATTCCCGATGCTGCGAACCTGACCCCGGCAGCTTTCGACGCCTACGCCGCCGACCTGTCACGTGTCGCCGCGGTCACGGAAGTGTCGGCGCCGACCGGCACTTTTGCCGGCGGCCAGAAGGTCGGGCCCGCCGGCCCCGGCACCGCGATCGTCGACGGCAGCGCCTTCCTGACCATCGGCAGCAGCGCGCCGCTGTTCTCCGACGCGTCGCAGGCGCAACTCGATGCGGTGCACGCGGTCAGGGGACCGGACGGGCACGCCGTGCAGCTCGCCGGCATCGCGCAGGTCAACCACGACAGCGTGCGGGCCGTCACCGATCGGCTGCCGTGGGTGCTGGCCGTCATTGCCCTCATCACCTTGGGGCTGTTGTTCCTGCTGACCGGCAGCGTGGTGCTGCCGGTGAAAGCCGTTGTGCTCAATGTCCTTTCGCTCACCGCCGCCTTCGGCGCGTTGGTCTGGATTTTCCAGGACGGCCATCTCGGCGCGCTCGGCACCACAGCGACCGGGACGCTGGCCTCCAACATGCCGGTGCTGTTGTTCTGTATCGCGTTCGGGTTGTCCATGGACTACGAGGTGTTCCTGGTGGCTCGCATCCGCGAATTCTGGCAGGCGGAGCAGGCCGCCACGCAAGAAGCCAACGACGAGAGTGTGGCGCTCGGGCTGGCTCACACCGGCCGGGTGATCACCGCGGCGGCGCTGGTCATGTCGATATCGTTCGGCGCGCTGATCGCCGCGGAAGTGTCGTTCATGCGGATGTTCGGCCTCGGGCTGACCATCGCCGTCCTGGTGGACGCCACCCTCGTGCGCACGGTGCTGGTACCGGCCTTCATGCACCTGATGGGGCGGTGGAACTGGTGGGCACCGGCGCCGCTGGCCCGGCTGCACAAGCGCATCGGCATCAGTGAGTCCGGCGCGCCCGAACCGCCCGTGCCGTCGGCGTGCGGCGCGCAATGACAGCGGCTCGGCGGCGTCGTTCCCCGCGCGGGTCGGGTGACCAGCTGCGCGACGAAATCCTTGACGCGGCAACCGAATTGCTCCTCGAATCCAATCAGGAGAAGGCGGTATCCATCCGCTCGGTGTCCCAACGGGTCGGTGTCACCCCGCCGTCGATCTATCTGCACTTCGCCGACAAGGACGCATTGCTGGACGCGGTGTGCGGGCGGTACTTCGAGCGACTGGACCAGGTCATGCAACTCGTGGCCGCCGAGCAACCGACCACGATCGGCCGGCTACGCGCTCAAGGACTGGCGTACGTCCGCTTCGCCCGGGAGAACCCGGAGTTGTACCGGATCGCCATGATGTCCGAGGGACAGCCGGGCAGCGACGTGGATCAGGCCCTCGATGCCGCAGCTTTCGTACACATGCGGGATTCGGTGCAAGCGCTGATGGACGAGGGGAGTTATCCCCGGGGAGATGCGGGAGACGTCACGGTGACGGCACTCGGACTGTGGACGGTGGCGCACGGCCTGGCGGCCCTGTTCATCTCGCGGCCGTACCTGCCGTTCGGTGATTTCGAGGAGTTCGCGGACCGGGTGCTCAGCGCCGCGTGCCTCGGTGGCATGGTGAAAGGACTGGGCGGCCCGGATACGCCGCAGCAGCTGGTCGAACGACTGAAAGGCTCCTGACGATGACCGATACGACGGTGGACAACCCGTTCTTCGCCCGCATGTGGATCGCGATGTCGTCACGTGAACGCAAGTTCATGACCAAACTGCGCCAGGAGAACCTGGCCGGACTCAGTGGCCGGGTGCTGGAAATCGGTGCCGGCACCGGAACCAACTTCGCCTTCTACCCGGACACCGTGACCGAGGTGGTGGCCGTCGAGCCCGAGGTGCGGCTCGCACCGCTGGCGCGGGAGGCGGCGCTGACCGCGCCCGTGCCGGTGACCGTGCGCACCGAGACCGTCGAGAACTTCGACAGCGACGATCTGTTCGACGCAGTCGTGTGCTCGCTGGTGCTGTGCTCGGTCGACCAGCCGGAAAGTGTTTTGCGGCAGATGTATTCGCGTCTCAAGCCGGGCGGTGAGCTGCGCTACTTCGAGCACGTCGCCAGCGGCGGGGTGCGTGGCCGGGTGCAGCGTTTCCTGGATTCGACGTTCTGGCCGAAGATTTCGGGCAACTGCCACGCGCACCGCGAAACCGAGCAGAGCATCGTCGGTGCGGGATTCCAGGTCGCGGACGCCCGGCGGGTGCTGATGCTGCCAGGTTGGGTGCCGCTGGCGGAAGTGGCATTGGGCCGGGCGGTCAGGCCTGCTTGATGGTTGGCAGCAGTTCGGGCAGCCGCTGCAACAAGGTGGGCAGCGCCGTCGCTGCCGTCTCCCGCAGGGACACCGTGGCCTGATCGGAGAACGGGGTGGGCTGCGGATTCACCTCGATCACCGGAATGCCTTGCTGCACAGCCGCTTCCGGCAGGGATGCCGCCGGGTAGACCACCGACGACGTGCCGACGGTGATCACCAGGTCGGCGGCACGGACCGCAGCGACGGAGTTGTTCCACGCGCCGGATGGCAGGTTCTCGCCGAACCACACGACGTTGGGCCGAACCAGCCCGCCGCAGTAGCACTCTGGTGGTTCGACGGCGATTTCCGGCTCCGGCATCGGCGGAAGCGCGCCCTCGAAATCGGCCTTGCAGCTGTCGCAATGGAAGTGGAACAGGCTGCCGTGCAGGTGGTGCACGCGGGTGCTGCCGGCCCGTTCGTGCAGATTGTCGATGTTCTGGGTGACGACGTCGACCTCGGCGTAGTCCTGCCATGCGGCCACCGCGCGGTGCCCGTCGTTGGGGGACACGTTGCCCATCATGTGATGCCGCCACAGATACCAGGCGAACACCCGCTCCGGGTGCCGGCGCCAGGCGTCCGAACTGGAGATCTCGTAGGGGTCGGTGTTGGCCCACAGACCGGTCTCGGCGTCCCGGAAGGTTGGCACGCCACTATCGGCGGACATCCCCGCACCGCTGAACACCGTCACCCGCATCCGACCACGTTATCGGGTTTCGGGTGATCTGGGCCACTCGCCGACGGCGAGAATGGGGTTGAGCGCCATCGGCCATACTCGGCTGATGACCGATTTCGGTGAATGGGTGCACCTCGACCCGCACGCAGGCCCCTTGTTCGACCAGCTGCGGTTGCAGATCATCGATGCCATTCGTAGTGGCCGCCTACCCGCCGGGACCCGGCTGCCCACCGTCCGTGAGCTGGCCGCCGCGCTGGGGATGGCGGCCAATACCGTGGCTCGCGCCTATCGGGAGATGGAGGCCGCGGGCGTCCTCGAAACTCGGGGGAGGTCAGGTACTTTCGTGGCCGCCGCTGACCCAGCCGCGGCGGCGATGGTGGATGCGGCCAACGCATTCGCCGACACCGCCCGGGCGCTGGGGGTGCTCAAGGCCGACGCGCTGCGGTATCTGGACGCGGCGTTCGAGTAAGTGCGTCGGGCCGTCCGGCCAATGTCTGGGAGCTTGTGGCGCTTCGCTGATCGCTGAGGGTGGCGATTGTTGCGCTCGATCAGTTGAGGCCGAGCGGTCCGGCCAGTTCGGCGAGCGCAGGGACCAGCTTGTCGAGCCCAGTGAGTACCTGCACGGGCACGTGGTCCGCGCCGGCGGTCAGATGTTGCTTGAGTCTGGCTGCAACGGCATCGGTGCTGCCATACGCGATGAGGGCGTCGATCAGGGCATCGCTACCGGGCGCGGCGACGTCGGTGTCGTTGAACCCCAACCGCTTCCAGTTGTTCACGTAGTTCTGCCCTTTGAGGTAGACGTCGAGAGCGTTGCGGCCGATGGCCCTTGCCTGCGCGGCGTCGGTCGTCAGCACCACCGTGTGCTCCGGGCCGATGAACGCATCCGGTCCGACCAGAGCACGTGCTTGGGCGGTGTGCTCGGGTGTGGTCAGGTAGGGATGGGCTCCCGCGCTGCGGCGGGCGGACAGCTTGAGTACCTGTGGGCCGAGCGCGGCGACGACGCGCCGGTCGTTGGGCACGCCGTATTCGTCGAGCTTTTTCAGGTACTCGGTGAGCGCGTCGTAGGGCTTCTTGTACTCCGCGATCAGCTCGGGATGTCCAGCTCCGATACCGAGCAGGAATCGGCCCGGGTGGGCCCCTTCGATGCGGTGAAACGACTCGGCGACCGGACCGGCGGGCGCCGACCAGATGTTGACGATGCCGGTTGCCACCTTCAGACTCTCGGTCCGCTCAAGGATCGGCTCAACCCAGTCGAGTTCGGCCGGTGGCGAGCCGCCCGCCCAGATTGCGCCATAGCCGAGCGCCTCGATGTCCCGCAGTTGGTCGGCGGTCAGTTGTTTCCACTGCTGGAAAAGCCCGAACACGCCGAAGGCGCCCAGAGTGGGTTTGGTCATCGTTCGGTCGACATGTCGCATTCTCGCAGATACTCCGTTTTGGTATGCAGGACTGCCTATTTGAGCATCGTGGCCGTCCCGGCGGGGATGTCAGCACGCCTCGGATTCGTTCGTTGTTAACGCCGTAGTTCGAAAGTGCAGAGTGCATTGCGGAATCTGAATTTCACGACCGATCGCGATGGCTTCACGTGGTCTCGAAAAATGTCTTTGGAACGAGATGCCACGAGCGTTCGAGGGACCCGATCTGGGTGATGCCGCGCCCTGGGGGCACGGTTGAAACCACGGGTGCCGTAAAAGCTCTGTGGCGGTGCGCGTTTGATCAGTTGGCGACCTTCGGCGAAGTCGTACAGGTCTGTTATCTGAGCAACGTTGCGAGTTCTCGGGCGAATACGGTGATGGCGTGGTCACCCGCGTCGAGCACGCCGGCCAGTAACGGAAAGGCATGCGGCATGCCCTCGTACTCGTGGGCGCGAACCTTGACGCCCGCCGCAGCAAGTCTTTTGCCGTAACGGTCTGCGTCATCGGCAACGGGATCGACCTGAGCGCTGAGGATCACTGCAGGTGGGGCTCCCGCGAGGTCCTCGGTCAGCAAAGGTGAGGCGAGGTTCGAACGACGGTCGTCGATATCAGGCACGTACATGTCGTACGCCCATTCGAGCGTGGCTCGGGTGAGGAACGGGCCGTCTCTGTGCCGCTCGACGGAGTCACTGCTCATGGTCGCATCGAGTGCGGGACACAGCAGGCCTTGTGCCTTGATCGGAGTGCTCTGTTCTCGCGAGGCGAGCGCAACGCTTGCCGCGAGTGCACCCCCCGACGAATCACCGGCGACGGCAAGCGATTCGACGTCGATGCCGAGTCGGTCGCCGTACTCACTGACCCAAGCGGTGGCATCGGCGGCGTCATGCTGAGCGCGGGGAAACCTGTCTTCTGGTGCTAGCCGGTATGCAACGGAAATCACGATGAGTTCACCCCGGACGCACAGTTTTCGACAGAACCGATCATGCGTGTCCAGGCTGCCTCGGACAAATGCCCCGCCATGCAGATAAACAACACCCGGCAGCGCGGAACCCGCACCGAGTGGGTGGTAGCTGCGAGCCGTGACAAATCCGTGACGCACAGGGATCGTGAAATCGCTTACTGTGCAACGCTGGTCAACATCGCCGGCCAAGGCAATCAATCTCTCGCCGGACTCTCTGTAGTCCACAATCGACATTTCCCACGGTGGTACGGCAGCGTGCGTGGACAGGGAATCCACCAGCTGTTGGGCCTGCGCATGGAGCACACTCATACGCGCCGCCGCTTCCCGGGAGCGCAGGATCTGATGGTGCCGTCAGTCGGCGTCACAGCGTGACTCGGAAGACCTGGAATTCGACGACGGGTCCGGGTTGGACGCGTCCCTGTCCGACGAAGATGGTCTGGTTGACCCAGGTGTACTTGGGGTCTCCGCATTCCAGGCGTGGGGTGGTGACGAAGTAGTGGTCGCCGAAGTCGGTGCCGCCGCCGACGCCGCCGAGTGCGGCTGCGGCTGCTTCGTTGACCTCGACCAGTCCCTGGTAGCTCATGTAGATCACCGCGCCGTCGTCGGTGTAGAACTGGGCCCGTACGTCGAGGCGGCCGTAGCCGTCGTCGCCGGCCAGTAGCCAGTCTCCGCCGCCGGGGGCGGCGGTGCCGCTGATCCGGTTCCCGGTGACCTTGCCTCCGGTGACGGCCAGGACCTGGCGCAGCCCGTAAGGGCCCGGGCCCACGATTTGCGGTGCGGCAAGCTCCGCGGTGTAGGAGAACTCCGGCTCCAACTTCATTGTCTCATCCTCATTTTCGAGTGGGACCGCTTTCAGCCCCGCGCCAGATCCGACTGTGCACTACGCGTCTTCAATAGTCAACACACTGTTGATTCTACGGCGATGTGGCGGGCCGGCGCCGCGCAGCAACAACGCGATCGCCGGAAAGTGGACACAGTGTTGACTAGTCTCGACTGTGAGTCTAATCTCAACCTTGCCGAGCCGTGACGTCGAACATCGGCGCACGGACGACACGACAAGAGAGGAATTGACATGGCAGCCACATCGGAAGTCGACCAAATCCAGCCGACCACTTCGCGCGACGGCGAGAGCTACGTCTCCCACCGTGATGACATCCACTTCAACATGACCGGTGACTTCATGACGGGCGTGGATTTCTGGATTCACGCGACCGGGGAATCCACCAATGGCCAGCTGATCATCATCGAGACCAATTGGGTACGCGGTACCGAACCGGTGTGGCACATCCACCACCGCGAAGAAGAAGGGTTCTTCGTGATGGACGGCGAAATCAAGATTCACACCGAGGCCGGTTCATACAACGCCAAAAAGGGCCAGTTTGTCTGGGGGCGTAAGGATCAGCGGCACACCTATGAGGTGGTCGGTGACGAAGCCCGGATTCTGGTGGTGTTCGTGCCCGGCCCGGACAGCAACGGCTTCGAGCCCAACGGCGGCATCGACAAGTACTTCTACGAAGCTCGCAACCGTGAGCTGCGTACGCCTGAGCAGGTGCAGGCGGAGGTCGAGAACCTGAAAGTCAACTACGGCCTGGAGATGTTCCCGGACCTGCCACATCCTCGCGACCACAAGGCCTGAGCCCCGTTGTCGTCTCAAGTATCTAGAAGTTCCCAGCCTTTCTGAGTATTGGAGTTGCAGTGACCATCGACCTATCTCTTGACACCGTGCCGCATTGGATCGCCGGCGCGGCCGTCTCTTCGGCAGCGGGACCGCGGACCGAGATCCATGATCCCGCTACGGGGCGTGTGATCGGCACAGTGGCGTTGGGAGGTGCCGATGTCGTCGACGAAGCTGTCGCCAGTGCGCGAACCGCGGCGGTGGCCTGGGCCGACACGCCCAGCCCCGTCCGCGCATCGGTACTGCATCGCTTTCGGGTGCTGCTGCATGAGCAGATGGATGACTTGGCGTGGATCATCACGGCCGAACAGGGCAAGACGCTTGACGATGCCCGGGGCGAGTTGGCGCGCTCGATCGAAGCTGTCGACGTGTCGCTTTCCGTTGTGCAGCAACTGAAAGGGGAGTACGCCGAGCAGGTCGCCAATGGCGTGGACACGTATTCCTTCCGGCAACCGCTCGGCGTGTGTGCCGGTATCACGCCGTTCAACTTTCCGGTGATGGTGCCGGTGTCGATGTTTGCGGCCGCCATTGCGTGTGGGAACACGTTCGTGCTCAAGCCGAGTGAGCAGGTGCCGTCGGCAGCGGTGCGATTGGCGCAAATCGCGAGCGATGCGGGATTGCCTGACGGCGTACTCAACGTTGTGCACGGCGGTATAGAGGCAGCCGAGGCGCTCATCGACCACCCAGATGTCGCGGCGGTGTCCTTCGTCGGATCCACCCCCGTCGCGCGTGCGATCTACCGCCGCGCGGCCGAGGCCGGCAAGAAGGTGCAGGCACTTGGAGGCGCCAAGAACCATTTGGTGGTGTTGCCTGACGCCGACCTCGATGCTGCCGCCGATGCGCTGGTGTCGGCGGCCTACGGGGCCGCTGGTCAGCGATGCATGGCCGTGACGGTCGCGGTCGCCGTCGGTTCGGCAGCAGATGCACTGGTGACCAAGATTGCCGAGCGCGCAACCACATTCAAGGTGGGCCCAGGTGCGGCGCTGGGTACCGACATGGGTCCATTGATTTCTGCGGGCGCACTCGATCGGGTCCGTGGGGCGCTGAAGCGGTCCGTCGAACAAGGCGGCCGACTGGTCGTCGACGGCCGCGAACGGCCGACACCTGGCGCGGGTTACTTCATCGGCCCGAGTCTGGTCGACGGCGTCAGCGTCGAGAGCGATCTGTACCGCAACGAAGTGTTCGGACCGGTCCTGAGCGTGGTGCGCGCCGAAGATCTCGACCAGGCGCTGCGGATCGTCAACGACAATCCGTACGGGAACGGCGCGGTCATTTTCACTGGTAGTGGGACGGCTGCTCGTCGCTTCAGCCGGGGCGTGCTGGCGGGCAGCGTCGGGATCAATGTGCCGATTCCGGTGCCGATTTCCTGGTTCGGGTTCGGCGGATGGGGTGATTCGCGCTTCGGAGACGACGGGCTCAACTACGACGGCTACCGGTTCTACACGAGATCCAAAGTCGTCACCCAACGGTGGACCGAGCCCAAGCCCGGCCTGGCTCCGCACTTCGTTGCGGCCGGCCGCCAGTGACCTCGCCACCTGATGCGGACCTCCCCCGACTCGACCATGTCGGCATCCTGGTACGCGACCTGAACTCGGCACTCACGCACTGGTGCGGTCGGTTTGGGATCGAGGTTGCTCGTGCGGTCGAGATTCCGGCCATGAGCCTCAGCGCGGCATTCCTCAACGTTTCCGGCGCCGAGGTCGAGCTGTACACGATGCACGATGTGGATGCGCTCGACCTGGCCCTGGGCGGAGCGCAGGCAAAACTCGATCATCTGGCACTTCGGCTACACCATGCCGATGGTCCCGAACTTGCGGGTTGCGCCTTCCGGGGTCCCGGGCGGCCAGAGCCGATCGCGGCGCCGATCCCTATGGGCGATACCACCCATGTCTGGACCGTGCCTCCCGGAATCGATGTTCTGCTCCAGCTGATCCGGCCGAGCCAGTGCGGTTCTGGCCCGATATCCGTTGCACCACAGCTGATCTCGCCGGACGAAACGTAAAGCAAAACAACTAGGAAAAGGAGTAGACATGGGACGCATGGAAGGAAAGGTCGCTCTGGTCACCGGAGCGGCGCGTGGACAGGGGCGAGCACACGCCATCCGCCTCGCCCAGGAAGGCGCGGACATCCTCGCCTTCGACTGCCCGGCCAACGGAGGGGTCCCGTATCCCGTTGGTACGGCAGCCGATCTCGAGATCACCGTCAAGGAAGTCGAGGCACTGGGCCGGCGAATCATCGCGCACCAGGGCGACGTCCGCGAGCAGGCGCCGCTGGACAAACTGGTCGCTGACGGCGTCAAGGCCTTCGGCGGACTCGACGTCGCAGTCGCCAATGCCGGCATCTGGACTGTGCACCCGTTCGCGGACATTCCCGAGGACGAATTCCTGGATGTGCTCAACGTCAACATCATGGGGCCCTGGCGCACTCTGAAGGCGGTAACTCCCGCCATGAAGGAGCGCGGAGGTGGTTCGGTGATCATCACCTCGTCGGGCAATGGCGTCGAGGGATCTCCCCATTACGTCCACTACGTGGCGTCGAAACACGGCGTGCTCGGGTTGGCGAAGAGCGCGGCACTCGAGTTCGGTCAGTACGGCATCCGAGTCAACTCGCTGCTTCCCGGACCGACCGACACGCCCGCCCTGGATTGGCAAGGCGGCTACGACCTTTGTGCGGGCAAGGGCCCCGGAAACGGCGTGAAGGAAGACCTACAGGGCGCGAAGTACTGGGCGCTTCTCCGAGACGTGGGGCTGCTCCCGCCTCAGGCCATGAGTGAAGCTGTTCTGTGGCTTGCCTCCGACGAATCACGATGGACGACAGGCCTGGAAATGTTGGTCGAAGGCGGCCACATGCTCATGCCCGGGCTGAACATGACGAAAATGGCGCTGGACAACCAGTAAGGTCCGACCAACACCAGAAGTCCAGCAGGCCCTCTCCCCAGGCGTCGATCACGCCTTCGGAGAGGGCTTGCGGCGTTTGTTGGCAGCCTTACGCGGCTTCCACTCCAGGCCGTACACCGTCCGCAGCCAGATCGTGGTCACCGTTTCGGCCATGTCCTCCAACGGGATTGCGTTCTCGCTGCGCAGACTCATCAATCCGAGGTTGCGTTCACCCATCCACATCAACGCGGCAGCCAACGACCTGGCCGGTGGCCCGTCGATAGCCACGCCGGTCTCTCTGTCTCGCTCGATTCCTGCGGCGGCGGCATCGATAAACCGACCGAGAATTGTGTCCCACTGCGTCTGCAGGTCCGGCTCGGCCGCGGCGGCGTCGCCTACTTCACGAAGAACGTGACCGTGCCTTTCCCACACCTGGATAACCTCGTTGACGGCATGCTCGATGGCCGCCTCTGGCGGCATGCCTGCTGGACGCTCGAAAATCAATTGCGACGCTTGGAACACATCGGCTGTGACCCGGGAGAGCAGCGCGGACAAAACCTGCCATTTGGACTCGAAGTAGAAGTAGAACGATGACCGCGAAAGCCCGGCGCGCTTGGTGAGATCGTCGATGGAGATGTTGCGCAGGGGTACTGTGCGCAACATGTCGTAAGCGCCTTCGAGGATGGCTTGCTCGCGCTTGTCGCCCTTGATGTTTCGTCGGCCCACCCGTGTTTCTGCCGCACTCAGGTTGAAGGATGAAGTGGACGCCATAGGAAGCATGATAGGTCAGGTCGACCTCGTACGGCATGCACCGGCGGCAGTCCGTACCGCGCGGCGCCACGTATGTCTGAAATTAATCGACGCTGTGTTGATGATAATGAACATGCCGTGTAAGGTGGTTGTGTCCGCGTCGCCCTCGAAGTCCGCGCAAACTCGACCGTCTTGCCTGGATTCGGCCGCTCTGCTTGCGCTCAAACAGGTTTCGGGCCCCGGGTGCGAAATCAAATGCGAGCTCTCTATTTCGAAGTAGGAGTCAACTATGACGAATCTCGCAGCCAATCTCGTCACCACTGCGCACGAATACGGGCGCCGGCCGGCCGTGAAGCTCGACGAGTACATCTTGTCCTATCGGCAGCTGCATCATCAGGCCGCGGCGGTGGCTGGGGATCTGCGAGCCCACGGCGTGCTCCCAGGCGACCGAGTGGGCCTGATGCTCCCCAATGTCCCCGCCTACCCCGTGTTGTTCTACGGGGCGCTACTCGCCGGCGCGGTCGCTGTTCCCATGAATCCGTTGCTCAATGCGCGCGAGGTCGAGTACTACCTGGCCGACTCGGGCATGACAGTGGTGTACGGGTTGGACAGCAGCGATGCCGTCGTCGCGGCCGCGGCGGCGAAGGTCGGGATTCGCTCGGTATCGGTATCCGCGACGGGTCCAATCGAGTTGTCCGGCATCCCAATCCATGACGGGACCGTTCGAACCGACGACGACACCGCTGTCATTCTCTACACCTCCGGGACCACCGGGAAACCCAAGGGGGCGGAACTCACCCACCGGAACCTGTCGACGAACGCCGCGACGACAGTGGACACATTGATCAACGTGGGTCCCGAAGACGTGATCCTTGGTTGCTTGCCCTTGTTTCACGTCTTCGGCCTCACATGCGGACTCAACGCGGCGGTCAAAGCCGGCGCCCTCCTCACCCTCGTGCCTCGCTTCGACGCCGCCAAGGCGTTGGAGGTGGTGTCCCGCGATCGAGTGACCGTTCTCGAGGGCGTGCCCACCATGTACTCCGCGATGCTGCACTCATCCGATGCAGACGACACCGACATGTCCTCGCTGCGTACGTGTATCACCGGAGGCGCACCCATGCCTGTCGAGATTCTCAAAGCGTTCGAGAAGAAGTTCGCCTGCGAGATCTACGAAGGTTACGGGCTTTCGGAGACGGCACCGATCGCCTGTTTCAACCAACCCGGGCGCCAACGTAGGCCCGGCACCATCGGGATACCTGTGCGGGGCTGCGCGCTGCGGATCGTCGGGGAGAACGGTGAAGACATTCCTGACGGCGTACCTGGTGAAATCGCCATCCGGGGCGAGAATGTGATGAAGGGATACTGGAACCGGCCTGAGGCCACGGCCGAAGCTATTCCCGATGGATGGTTTCGTACCGGGGACATCGCCACCCGCGATGGCGACGGGTACTACACCATCGTCGACCGGAAGAAAGATCTGATCATCCGCGGTGGGTACAACGTTTATCCACGCGAAGTCGAGGAAGTTCTCTACGAACATCCTTGCGTCGCTGAAGCAGCGGTGATCGGCATCAAACACGCAGAACTCGGCGAGGAGGTCGGCGCAGCCGTCGCTCTCAAACGCGGGATGCACGCAGACGCCGACGAATTGAAGGCCTTTGTCCGGGACCGACTCGCCGCATACAAATACCCGCGCGAGATATGGCTGGTCGACTCTGTACCCAAGGGTCCGACGGGAAAAATCCTCCGACGCGAAGTCAAACCGCCGAGGCCAGCCCGAATCGATTGAGAGACTGGAGGTTTCATCTGAACTTGTCGCCGGCGACGGGCGCTCGGCAGACGATCAACCGACCTTGGGGCAGTCGCTCTTCCGGTCGTCGACCAGAGCTGCAAGCGTTTGAGCGCGGGGCTGGAGTACGTCGAACAACCCGACTGCGCGAACTGCCGGCATCAGCTCGCGCAGTTGGGCTTCCACTTCCGGATGCATCCTTGGTGCTTCTCGAGCAACGCCCATAGCCGCTACCCAAAAACCGGTGAATCCTCTACCTTGACAAGCGTTCTCGCCGTATCAACCGACGGGCGAGGGGTCAGACGCGACCTTGATGACCGCTTTTCCTCGTGTGCCGCCGGACAATGCTTGGTTGAGCGTGTCCCGGGCGTTCTCCAGTCCTTCGACGATGGTCTCGTCGTACGTCAACGAGCCTTCGCCCAGCGCGGCGGCGAGCTTACCGATGATCTCGGCGTAGCGGTCGATGTGGTCGGTGACGATGAAGCCGCGCAGGGTGGCTCGCTGCATGAGCAACTGGTTTGCGTTGCGCAGGCCCGGTTGGTCGCCGTCGTCGTTGTAGGTGTCGTACTCCGAGATCAGGCCACACAGCGATACTCGTGCGCCGATGTTCAACCGGCCCAGGACGTGATCCATGATGGGGCCGCCGACGTTCTCGAAGTCCACGTCGATGCCCGCTGGGGTCGCTTCGTCGAGCTGCTCGCGCCAGTTGTCCGAGTGTCGGTCTACGCATGCGTCGAAGCCCAGTTCCTCCACGAGGTGTCGGCACTTCTCGGCGCCGCCGGCGATGCCGACCACGCGGGCGCCATGCTGCTTTGCCAGCTGTCCAGCGATCGAACCGACGGCGCCTCCTGCGGCAGAAACGACGACCGTCTCGCCGGGCTGGGGATCGCCCAGCTCGATACCGATGAACGCTGAAATGCCGGTGTGGCCAAGTACTCCGAGGAACGCGGGAAGCGGTGCCGGCAGTGGGTCGGGAAGAACCGTGAACGGAATCTCCAGAACGGAATCGTCAGCGACACAGTAGTCTTGCCAGCCGGTGAAGCCGAGGACAATTGCGCCGACGGGCAGATCGTCTCGCCGGCTTTCGACCACCTGTCCGACTCCGAGGCCACGCATCACGGCACCCAGTTCGACCGGCGGGATGTAGGAACGCAACTGGCTCATCCAGACACGGTTCGTGGGGTCGAGTGACAGGTACAGCGTGCGGATCAACGCCTGTCCCTCCGCAATATCGGGGATGGACTCCTCGACCCACTCGAGATCTTGTTCGGTGACCTGGCCTTGCGGCCGCCTCTGTAGACGGAACAGTCGGTTGGTGGGCGTTTTCATGGCGAATCCTCATCGTCGGCGGTGACTGGAATGGTGGTCATCGGGGCGCGCGGCCCCGCATCAGCAGGGATGACGGCAAGACCCTGCAATGACTGTAAACGCGTAGTCGTTATTAATCAACGCTATGTCGAGTAATTGAGCATTTTTCGCACCAATGGTCGCCAGTCGCGTTCGGGGCCAACGGATCCGGTATGTATCGACATGGTGTTGACTATCAACGACATATGGTGCACTCTCGACTTTGGCATCCGACTGTGATTGCAGTCGACCGAGAGATGGAGGTGGGCGCATGAGCGTACAAACGGACAACCGCGCGACGGTTGAGCGATTCTGGGGGGCCCTCGATGACGGACCGCCTCGCGGTGAGGCGCTGGAGGTGTGGAAGGAGAACTTTGCCGAAGACGGAGTCTGGGAGATGCCGTTCGCACCCGAGCCGCTCGCCGATACCGTTCCCGGCCGACACCTGATCGGTCATTTCATCGACTGGTTCTTCGCCTCGGTGCCCGACCTCCGGATCGATTCACTTGTCGTACACGACACGACCGACCCGGAACTCTTCATTCTGGAACTGCACGGAAATGCGACGGTCACGCAGACCGGCAAGATCTACGCCAACACCTATTGCACACATATGCGCATCCGGGACGGCAAGGTTGTGTTGATCCGCGAGTACTTCAATCCCAATGTGGTCCTGGAGGCATTTGGACGCGACGTGATCGCCGAGGGCATGTCTGCTGTGATGGCAGCCGCCGGAGTGGGGGCTGCACAGTGAAGTTGGAGCCGGAGTTCTCCTACACCGCGGAGCTTGCCGCACCGCAAATCGTGGGCCCGGGCCCTTACGGGCTGCGCCAGGTCTTGGCCGTCACCGGAGGCAAGGTCACCGGGAACCGGATCAGCGGCACCGCCGCCCCCGGCGGCGGAGACTGGCTACTGGCCGGCGACGACGGCTACGGCCGCCTCGACGTACGGGCCCAGTTCTACACCGACGACGGCGCGGTGATCTACATGAGCTACCAGGGACTGGTCGAGGTCAACGAAGCAGCCGCAGCCGCACTCGGCGGCGTCGGCGGCGGCACCGACTTCGGCGACCACTACTTCGTCACCACCCCACGCCTGGAATGCGGAGACCCCAAGTACACCTGGGTCAACCAGACCATCTTCGTCGGACAGGGACGCGTCCAACCCGGACCCGTCGTCGAATTCCAGGTCTTCCGAGTCACGCTGTGACAGGCCGCGTTTCATCAACGCGGTAACGGCGGGCGCCGGCTTTGCAAGCGTTGCTGCCGAGGTGGGAACCCAATCGGCGGATGCCTACGCTGATGCGTGCACGCCGACCCGGGCGCACGTCACCGCGCGGACGGCCGCGTCCGGTTCGGCGCTGCGTTCGGTCTCGCCTGGTCCGGGCCGAGCGCGCGATCAACGCTGACGCCACGGCGGATCTCGGTGGCGTGCGCAAAGTCGCCGTGTTCCGATATCGATTGGACCGCAGTCGATTACGACATTGCTGCACGAGCTGGGGCCAAGATTATCTGTATGTTGTTGTTCGGCAGTCACTTCCGTCCGCGATCCACTGAGTGCGGCTCAGTACCGACGAGACTTGATCGCATCGCCGCGGGAGCTATGCCTACCGGCGCAAATGAAGGCCTTTACCGTGATTCTGCGATAGCCGCGCAGAGGGGCGAATCATGTTGCCAATAAACGCTACTCGGACGCTTGCCGCGGAAACCGCCGCCATGATCATGGATCGGTTGAGCCAGAAACTTCCGGCGACGTCGCTGTCCATTCAGGAGATGCTGTACCGGGAACAGTCGGAGATGGCGGGCGACGGCGAGTTGCTGGCATTGCTTTACGACACGGTCCAGAGCAACCTTGAGACGTTCTTCCCCGCCATCCGCCACGGGATTCCCATTGACCGCATAGTGGCGCCTACCGCCGCCCTCGAGCATGCGCGTCGGATGGCGCAACGCGGTACCCATGTCGAAGAATTGGTCCGCGCGTATTGGCTCGGCTACCAAGATTTCCTCAAGATCATCCTTGCTGAAATCCAGAACGCACAGCTTGAGGCTCATCTGGGATTGCTGGTATTCGCGCAGTTGTCGGCGAGCTCATTCGCTTATCTCGATCGCGTGTCGCATCAAGTAGTCAACGCCTATCAGGAAGAACGTGATCGGTGGCTGGCCAATCAAAATCAGATGCGGTCACTACGGGTACGCGAGGTCCTGGACGGCGACGACGATCTCGATATCGACGAAACGTCCGTCCTCATCCGCTATCCGTTGCGCCGGGTTCATCTCGCACTCATTCTCTGGTGCCCGGAACAGGAAGATGGCGAGGAACTGGACGCCATGGAGCGGTTCGTCGCTGAGCTGTCCGTCGCATTGGGCGCTCGGGAGCGCCCGTTGTTTGTCGCCTCCGATCGCATCACCGGGTGGGCGTGGATTCAGCTCACCGCCGACGCGGCGGCCGGCGATGTGGTGGGCCGGCTCCAAGAGTTCGTCCGCTTGCATTCGAACCCGCCGTGGCTCGCCGCCGGCAATGCGTTGCCCGGTCTCGCCGGGTTCCGGCAGTCACATCGCCAGGCCTTCGCTGCCCGCACCGTGGCGCTCGCGCCGGGCGCACCGCCACGGCGGGTGACCGCGGCCAACGAACCCGGTCTCGTCGTCGCAGCACAGTTCAGCTCCGACTTGGAAAACGCCCGTTCATGGGTGGGGCAGGTCCTCGGTCCACTTGCTTCGGACAATGACAGCGACGAGCGACTGCGGGACACGTTGGCCGAATTTCTGCGCAACAGATCGAGCTTTAAAGCCAGCGCGTACGAGCTGCACATTCATGTCAATTCGGTGAAGTACCGCGTACAACGCGCCCTCGAACGTCGGGGTAGACCGATCGAGAATGATCACCTTGATGTGGAAGTCGCGCTGTTGCTATGCCATTGGTACGGCAGGGCAGTTCTGGCCCCGGCCAAGCCGGTGAACAGTGGCGGACGTCCAGCTGCCACAACCACGACATTGCGCACCTCGACCGCATAAGTCAGGCGGCGCGCCCTACGGCCGGTCGTCGAGCGGGGTCCGGGCCGCGCACGCAGGCGGCGGGAACATTCGCGGCGGTGACGCTCCAGTGGGCTTCCGCTACTCGAAGTGCTGCACTGCAGCGTCGTCGCCGCGATAGCCGTCCCATCCAGGAGAACCGTTGCGGGCGAACGACACCCACGAGCGGTGCATCCGCCGGGCCAAGTCCTCGGGAACTGGATCGGGCCCCAGCAGGCCCGTCTTCCCGTGCAGCCACGGTGAGTCGGCGGTGTCGAAGACGAAGGGAAGCTCGACGGTGTGCGCTGCGCCGAGCTTGCCGTCGAGTGCGCTCGAGCGGAAGCCGAATCGGTAGACGTAGGTACCGCGTGCCGAGACCAGCGAGTGCGCCCGCGCCATCCGGGCGGTGCCAGAACCGAAGAGGGCCTCGCCGAGCAGGGCCGAACGCAACTCTCCGTGCGTGGCGTGGGGCAGCCGGGCGGCCAGTCCGTCAACCGTGGCCTGGGGGTCCGAGTGTGTCTGGACCGCAACGGCCACGACATCGCCGTGCTGCGACGTATCGAAGGAGCCCTGAGGCACGAGATAGAGGTTGCCCTCCTCGGTGTTGGTGCCGATGAGCAGAGCGACGTCGGCCGCCGGGCCGAGGGCCAGTGCGTCGGTGGGCTGCCGGTCCAGGACGAGGCTGAGCGGGCTCAGGCCCACCAGCGGGTCGGTAGCGGTGGCGGTTCGCAGGTCAAGGCCTGCCAGTCTGGGAAGGACGGCGACGAATTGTTCGTCGGGAATGCCCGCGAGCCCGTCCACGGTGGGTTCAACATCCAATTCGGCGGCCGCCGCACGGGTGACTCGGGCAGCCTGCTCCGGCGTGAATGCACCTGTGCCGCTACCGCTTTGCATGACAGCTTGGCGGAACAATCCGGCGGCTTCCGGTGTGGCGAGCAGGGCTCCTACCAAGGTGGCTCCGGCGGACTGGCCGAAGACGGTGACATTTGCCGGGTTACCACCAAATACACTGATCGTGTCGCGGACCCACGTCAGCGCGGCCAGCACATCGAGTAGCCCACGATTGCGCGGCGCTCCGGGGACGTCGAGAAATCCAGAGACCCCCAAGCGGTAGTTGAGGGTGACGAGCACGACGCCGTCACGGGCGAATGCCCGGCCGTCGTACAGCGCGGCCTGCGACGACCCGGTGACGAATCCGCCGCCGTGGACGAAGACCATCACCGGTCGCGCCGCGTTGTCGGCGGCGGGAGTGTGCACGTTGAGCGTCAGATAGTCCGCGCCGCGCACCCACCCGGGGCCGAAGTACGGCCGCATATCGAGTGCGCCGAAGTCGCGGACAGGCTGTGGCGCCGTCGCTCCAGGACCGGTCGCGTCCCGGATGCCGTCCCAACCCGGGTGCAGTGCCGGTGGAGCGAAGCGGGCCGCTCCTGTCGGGCTGGCGGCATAGGGGATGGCGCAGTAGCGCTCGCCGCTATGGTCGCGGACGCCGCCCACCGCTCCGTAAGGGGTGCGGACGACGGGAGTGTTGTGCTGAGACAAAGGTTCTCCTGAGTGGATGGGGGGTCGATCAGCTGATGCGGGCGAAGTCGGCCCAGCCCTTGATGGCGAAACTCGAGCCATCCCGGACCACTTCGACAGCGCCGTGTCCGCCGAGGTGTGCCGGGAAGAGGAGCACATTGTCGTCGCTGGCGCGGCCCAGCAGCTTGTGCCGGGTGTTGCGCGCTTCCGCGGGGTCTTCGCAGAAGCAGCTGTTGGTATGCGGTGTGACGATCTGCAGCGGGGTGTGGATGAGATCGCCGACGAACACAGCACGGTCTCCGCCGGATGCCAACGTCAGGACCGACGAGCCGGGGGTGTGTCCGGGCGCGAGGTCCAGCCGCAGATTCTTGTCGATCTGGTAGGTGCCGTCCCACAGCTGCGCCAGCCCGGCTTGGTGGACCGGGGTGACGCTGTCCTCGAACACATTCAGACTCCCGCGGCTGGCGGCGGCTTTGTGGGCATTGGCCGGGTTCCAGAAGTCGAAATCGCGTTGTGGCATCAGGTAAGTCGCGTTCGGGAAGGTGGGCACCCACGTCGAACCGTCCAGTCGGGTGTTCCAGCCCACGTGATCGATGTGCAGGTGGGTGTTGATCACCAGGTCGACGTCCTCGGGCGCAACGCCTGCGACGGCCAGATTGTCGAGGAACGCTGTGTCAAGGTGGTTCCACACCGGGACATACGGCCGCTCCTTGTGGTTGCCGACACCGGTGTCGACCAGGATGGTGCGGCCCTCGCTGCGCAGCACCCAGGTCTGGATGGCCGAGATGCACTGATCGGTGCCGGGATCCCAGAAATCAGGAGCCAGCCAGTGCTTGTTGGCTTCCCATTCGTGGTCGGTGCTGTCCGGGAAGAATTCGGCGGGACCCATCTGCACGGAGCCGTAGTACTCCATGACGCGGGTGACGGTGACATCCCCCAATTCGATCTGTTCCATGTGACTCCCTTGCTCGTCGGCGCGGCTCACTCGAGTCTGTCGACGGGCGTGGGGGGCAGCCACACCTCGTCGGTCCTATCCCTGGCAGGGTGTGGCTGGGATCCGACAGCGCGCGGATACTGAAGAAATGCACGGACCTGGGCCCCTCGGAGAGTTCCTGCAGGCACGGCGCGCACGTACCCGCCCTGGGGACATCGGCGTGCAGGACTTCGGTGCGCGTCGGCGCGTGCAGGGTCTCCGACGCGACGAAGTGGCGCACCTGGCGGGAGTCAGCGTGTCCTACTACACGCGGCTTGAGCAGGGCATCTCCCGCGGCGCGTCGCCCGAGGTCCTGGAAGCGATTGCCGCTGCGCTGCAACTAGATCCGCACGAACGTGAACATCTTGAAAGGTTGGCCGGGACAGCCCGGCGGGCACCTCGGCCGCGGCGTCCCCGGCCGGAAATGGTGAGCGACGAGACGCGTGATCTGATGCGTGCCCTCGATGGCACGCCGGCGTTGGTTCTCGGCCGGCGTACCGATGTCTTGGCGTGGAATCACCTGGGTCATGCGCTGCTGGCCGGACACGTGGACCGGACTGCCGTAGACGATGCGGTGAACCGACCCAACATGAGCCGGATGGTGTTCCTGGATGGACACAAGCGTGAGCTCTACACAGACTGGCGACGCAAGGCCAGGGCTGTGGTGGGCAATCTGCGTATCGCCGTGGGGCGGTATCCGGACGACCGTGACCTGGCCGCCCTCATCGGTGAGCTGACGATGAAGAGCCCAGAATTCGTGACGATGTGGCGCGATCATCGGATCACCCCCTGTGATGCCGCGTCGTACGATCTGCACCATCCGGTGGTGGGCTCCCTGACTGTCACCCAACAGACGCTGGCGATCGCGCGCTCGCCTGGCCAGAGCCTGATCGTGGTCACTACCGCGGCGGAGTCACCATCGGAACGGGCGCTGGCGCTGCTGCGAACTCTGGGCACACCGATGGTCGACCGGGAGCTGTCCGGGAGGTTCCGCGTCTGAGGCCCGGCAATGGCGCTTTGACGTTGTTGAAGTGCCAACATGACGACGGGCAGATAAAGCCGAGTGATATTTCTGGCCGTGAAATCTCAACCGCGCCAATGCAGCACGTCCAGTGCGACGCCGACTTCGACACTGTTCCCCGACAGCGGCCGAGGCAGCAGTTCGTCGGCCCGGGCCAGTCGGCGCAACAGGGTGTTGCGATGTGTGAAGAGTTTGCCGGCGGCGCGGGAGACGTTGCACTGCTCACGTACGAATATCCGGACGGCAGAACGTAATTCCGGGCTCGCGGCCTCCAGATCGCCCAGCACACGCTTGACGAAGACTGCGGCGCGGTCGGCATCCGCGGTCAGCAGCGCGACCATCTCGATGTCCGTGTACTCCGCGATCTGCTGCGGTGAGTGCAGTCGCGCCATCATCTGTTGTGTGGTGATCGCATCGAAGTGACTGCGCCGAAACCCGTCCACCCCGGTGCCTGTCGACCCGACCGCGATCCGGACTTCGCGTCCGGCGGCAGGTGCCAATGAGTCGACATCGACCGAACCTGGTGCCCACACCCACCGCGTGGCGGTACTGGCGAGCACACTCAGTGGTCGGCCGCCCGCCGCTCGCCCGAAAGCCTCAGCGGCCCGGTCCAATTGCGATAGATCACTATCTGGATTGTCGGTCCAGATGACGGCGGCGGTGTGGTCGCCGCCGAGTCCGTAGGCCAGGCGGCTTTCGGCGCGCTGCCGGGGGATCGGGGCGCCCTCGAGGAGCAGTGCGACCGTTGCGCGCCGCTCGGCGTGGCTGCCGCGGGTGAGTTCGTCGCGCTCGAGTTCGATCTGGGCGGCGATGGCGGCCAGGGTGGCCTCGATGAAGTCGCTGATGGACCGCGAGCACACGTCGAGCATCGCGTGCAGTTCGGCCGGGTCGGCGGTCAGCTCAAAGGCGATATCCATCAGGCGCCGCCACGCCACGCCTTCGCCGACTCGGTAGGCGTCCAGGGTGTACGAGTCCACGCCGCGCCGGACCATTTCCCGGGCGACGCTCATGGGCTCGGCGCCGGCGTTGGGCGGTACGGGTGCGCCGGGATCGCGCACGTTGGCCGCACCCCAGAACAGCAGATTCGAGCGGTTGCTGCGGCTGACGGCCGCGGCCAGCTCAGGGTCGGAGGCGATGGCCGGATTGGCGCCCAGCACGGCGCGGTCGAGTTCGTCGAGCCATTCCGCACGAGCGTTGACGACCACCTGTGCGCACTGCCGAATCAGCTCGCGTACCTGCACTGATGGTTGGGTGGCGTCCATGGGACCAGGCTATCGCGCTGGTGCATAGTGCACTGCAAATCATCAAAGTTGGGACGTTTTGGCCTTCTGCTGAAGAGCTGTCGGCCCGACCATTGTTTCCACGCCCACCACCGCCAACAGGGAGTCTGCAATGGAGCACACCGCCACCACCAACCAGGTCGACGTGCTGATCGTCGGCGCCGGAATCTCCGGCATCGGTGCCGCCTACTACCTGCAGAAGGAACATCCCGGACGGACGTACACCATCTTGGAGTCCCGTGGCGCGACCGGTGGCACCTGGGACCTGTTCCGGTACCCCGGCATTCGCTCGGACTCCGACCTGCACACGTTCGGCTATGAGTTCAAGCCGTGGCGCGACGAGGACGCCATCGCCTCCGCCGGCAAGATTCTGGCCTACCTGCGAGAGACGGTCAGCGAGAACAACATCGACCGCAACATCCGGTTCCACCACAAGGTGCTCGGCGCCGCGTGGGACAGCGCTACCGCGCGCTGGGTCGTCGACATCGAGCGGACCGATACCAGCGAACTGATGCAGATCTCCGCCAACTGGCTGTTCTGTGCCGGCGGCTACTACCGCTACGACGAGGGTTTCACGCCGCAGTTCCCGGGCCGCGACCGCTTCACGGGCCAGGTCGTGCACCCGCAGCACTGGCCCGAGGACCTCGACTACACCGGCAAGAAGGTCGTCATCATCGGCAGCGGGGCAACTGCGGTCACGCTGGTGCCGTCGATGGCAGACACCGCCGCGCACGTGACCATGCTGCAGCGCTCACCGACGTACGTCCTTCCGGTGCCGGCCAAGGACACCTTCGCCAACGTGGCCGGTCGGGTGCTCGGCGCTGATCGCGGTTACGCCCTGGCCCGACGGAAGAACGTCATCCGGCAGCGCGCGGTGTACACCCTGTGCCAGAAGTACCCGGCCGCCGCCCGACGCGTGATCCGCTGGACCAACGCCCGGCAGCTGCCCGGGGGATACCCCGTCGACACGCATTTCAGCCCCAACTACAAGCCGTGGGATCAGCGTCTGTGCACGGTTCCGGACGCCGACCTGTTCAAGGCCATCGGCAGCGGCAAGGCGTCGGTGGTCACCGACCGCATCGCGACATTCACCGAGACCGGGCTCGAGTTGGAGTCGGGGCAGCACCTGGATGCCGACATCATCGTCACCGCAACAGGTTTGAACGTCCAGCTGTTCGGTGGCATGACGCTGACCGTGGATGGCGAGGCCGTCGACTTCGCCGACACCGTCGCATATAAGGGCATCATGCTGTCGGGCGTGCCGAACTTCGCCTTCGCCTTCGGCTACACGAACTCCTCGTGGACCCTCAAGGTCGGGCTGTTGTGCGAGCACTTCTGCCGACTGCTGAAGCACATGGACGCCAATGGATTCGATAGCGTGCGGCCGGTGTTCGGCGACGCCGGCATGGAGACCAAGCCGCTGCTGGACTTTGCCGCCGGGTACGTGCAGCGGGTCGCTGACACGCTGCCGCGGCAAGGTGCCTCCGGGCCGTGGGTGATGTCGATGAACTACAACTTCGACCGCGAGATGCTGCGCCACGGTGCGGTGACGGATCCGAACCTGCGGTTCACGGCCGCCGCGCGCACCGAAGCTCGGGAGTTCGTGCCGATTTCCTGATCGGCACTCAGGGCGGCCGTTTACGCTGGCGTGAATGGAGACATCTAAGGCGAGCGAAGCGACGGAATGTATAAAGTCGCCGGCCGTGCCGCCCGAGATCCCCGGTGTCCCTTCAGCTGTCGGTGTCGAATTGCCGCCCGGGCCGGTGCCCGGGCGGCCGTATTCGTTGCCGCTGGATTTGCTGACGGAGGAATACGGCCCGCTGTTCTACGCCGACTTCGGCGGCAGTCGGCGGTTGTACGCCTGCTCCCTGGCGCTGGTCGATGAGCTGTGCGATGAGACCCGGTTCGTCAAAGCCCTCACCGACCGCCTGGCGCGGTTTCGCGCGCTTGCCGGTAACGGGTTGTTCACTGCCTACACCGGTGAGGACGGCTGGCAGCAGGCCCACGATCTGTTGATTCCCGGCTTCAGCTTCAGTGGACTGCGGAGCTATCACCTCGCGATGCTCGACATCAACCGCCAGCTGGTGGAGCAGTGGGACGCGGCCGTCGGTACCCGCTCGGTGGACGTGGCGGGTGATCTGGCGAAGCTGGCCATGGACACCGTGGGCCTGGCCGGGTTCGGCGCCAGGTTCGACTCCTTTCAGTACGACGGCCTTGCCGACGTCCCCGCCAGTTTCGCGGCTGCGCTGAACCAGATACTGCTCGGAGCCAATGCCGACCCGGCGGTCTTCGAGGCCGAGCGCACCAAGCTCTTCGCCTTCATCGCGGAGCTGATCGCCGGCCACCGCGCAGGCGAGGCCGACCTGGACGACCTCCTGGTGCTGATGCTGCAGCCTGGTCCCGACGGGAAACCGATCCTCGACGACGTCAGCATCCGCAACCAGATCGCCACGTTCATGGTCGCGGGGCAGGACACCACGTCGACGGTGATGCCGACGGCGCTGTACAGCATCGTCAAGAACCCGGCGGTGCTCCACCGCGCGCAGGCGGAGGCCGACGCGGTGTTCGGCCCCGGCGACGACCACGTGCCGGCATTCGATGAGATCGGCAAGCTCACCTACATCCGCCGGATCATCGACGAGACGTTGCGGCTGTCCCCGCCGGTACGCGAGTTCGACCGAATGGCGTTGGCAGATACCGTCATCGGCGGCCAGTATCCCGTCGAGCGCGGTGCAGCGGTGACGGTGCTGACATCGTCATTACACCGGCAACCGGAGTGGGGCGACAACGTCGACATCTTCGACCCCGATCGGTTCGACACCGAGCGGTCCGGGCAGCGTCCGGTCAACCTGTTCAAGCCGTTCGGCACCGGCGCACGGTCGTGCATCGGACGCCAATTCGCGCTGCACGAAGCGACCATGGCGATCGCGACTCTGGTACACCGCTACCGGTTCGTGGACGTCGAGCACTACACCCTCCGCACGCACAGCGACCTGCTGCGCAAGCCGGAGGGCTTCCATCTGCGGCTCATTCGCCGAACCCCGGAGGAACGGCGGCAGGCTCCCGCCGCCGTCACGGTGGCGCCGGTGACCCAATCCCGAGTGGCGGTGCCGTCCGGGACGAAACTGCTTGTGCTGCATGGGTCGAACCTCGGCAATTGCCGGTCGCTGGCCCAGCAGCTCGGTGACGAAGCCGTCGACCTCGGTTACGAAACGACCGTTGCCGCTTTGGATTCCGCGGCGGGCGCGGTGCCGGACCAGGGGGCGGTGGTGATCGTCGCCGCGTCGTACAACGGGATGCCGACCGACGACGCCCGCGCATTCATGGACTGGCTGGACGAAACGGCGGATCGGGTGCCGGCGGTGCCGTATGCGGTGCTCGGTGTCGGTGACCGCAACTGGGCCGAGACCTACATGGCCATACCCCGACGTATCGATGCCCGGCTCGCGGAACTCGGTGCCACGCAACTCTTTCCAATGGTGGAAGCCGACACGTCGGGTGACTTCGCCGGTGTGGTCGAGGACTTCTCCGTGGCACTGTGGAATGCGCTCGGCAGTGCTTTCGGTGTGGTTGCCGCGGATGAACCGGTGGCCGAAGAGTCACTCTACGACTTGCGCGCCATCGACGGGCCGGTCACCGCGGCGATCGACGCCCGTTACCAGGTGCAGCCGGCCACGGTGCTGGACAACATTCCGTTGGTGGACACCGGCTCCGAGTTCGGGCAGGACAAGCGGTTGATTCGCATCGCGCTGCCGGACGGCGTCGACTATCAGACGGGCGATCACCTCACTGTGCTGCCGGACAACAGTCCCGCACTCGTCGACGAGGTCGCCGAGCTACTGGACCTGCGCCTCGATCGTCGGATCTCGATCAATCCACGGCGCAGCACGCGACGGGCCATCCCGATCGACCGGGAAGTCACTGTGCGCGAACTGCTTACGCACTTTCTCGAACTCCGTAGACCGGCGACCCGGAGCCAACTCTTGCGGCTCGCGGCGGCGAACCCGTGTCCACCGGAACGCGCCGCGCTGACCGCATTGGCCGACGATCCCGAGATCCGCGCGCTCAGCATCACCGAATGCCTCGTGGAGTTCCCGGCCACCCAGCTCAGCCGTGCGGAGCTGCTGGAACTCTTCGAACCGATGTCACCACGCCATTACTCGATCGCGACGTCGTCGCGCCGGCGGGCCCGTGAAGTCGAGCTGGTGGTGGGCGTGCTCGAAGGGCCGGCCCGCTCCGGAACCGGCGTGTTCCGCGGCGTCTCATCCAGCTACCTCGCGGATGCTGTGCCAGGGCAGCAGATTCGGATGCGTGTCGACCCGGCCCGGCAGGCTTTTCGCGCGGGTGCGGACCCGGCCCGCAACGTCATCCTGGTCAGTGCCGGCACCGGCGTCGCCCCGTTCCGCGGCTTCATCGGAGATCGCCTCGGCGCGCTGGAGGCGGGGGAGCCGTTCACCGCAGCGCTGTGTTTCTTCGGCGTACGACACCTTGACGTGGACTACCTGTTCCGCAACGAGGCCGAGGACGCCGAGCGCCTCGGCATCGTCCGGATGCGGCCGGCGTTCTCCCGAGCCGGTGATGAGGTCAAGTACGTGCAGGACCGCATCGCTGCGGACGCCGATGAAGTCTGGGACATGCTCGGCAACCCCGACAACGACACCCACGTCTATGTGTGCGGCGACGGCGCCCGGATGGCGCCTGCCGTGCGCGCCGCGTTCCAGGACATCTACCGCAGCCGGACCGGCGCCGACGATGACGCGGCCCGCGCCTGGCTGGCGGGCCTGGTCAGCACCGACCGCTATGTCGAGGACGTCTGGGCCGGGTAGCGCGTCCCGCCGCGCAGGGCCGTGAGCCCGCGCATGCCGTGGTAGATCACCAGTGCGGCAACGGAACCGAGCGCGATACCGGTGAACGTCAACGGTCCGGCACGCCAGGTGAAATCGGCGATACCGATGATGAGCGGTATCGCGGCGGTCATCTGGTTGATCGGCTGCGAGAAGTCCACCCGGTTGGTCAGCCAGATCCGCACGCCGAGGATGCCGACCAGGCCGTACAGAACGATCGTCGCCCCGCCCAGCACACCCGGCGGGATGGCGGAGATCGCGGCTCCGACCTTGGGGCACAATGACAATAGGACAGCCACCGCGGCGGCCACCCAATATGCGGCGGTGGAGTAGACGCGCGTCGCGGCCATCACTCCGATGTTCTCGGCGTAGGTGGTGGTGGCCGAACCGCCGCCGGCACCGGCCAGCACGGTGGCCACCCCGTCCGCCGCGAGGGCCCGTCCCATCAGTGGATCCAGATCCTTGCCGGTCATCTGGCCCACGGATTTCACATGCCCGATGTTCTCGGCGATGAGCGCGATCACCGCCGGCAGAAACATCGGCAGGACCGCCAGACTGAATGACGGACTGCGGAATTCGGGCAGCCCGATCCATGGGGCCGCCGCGATGGCCGTCGTATCGACCTCACCGAGGGCCAGCGCCAGCAGGTAACCGATGACCACCGCCAGAAAGATGGCGAGCCGGCCGATGATGCCCCGGAAGAATGCGAGCGTCGCGATCAGCAGCACCAGCGTCACCAGGCCGACGAGCGGTCCCTTCTCGAAATTGTTCTTCGCCGCGGGAGCCAGGTTGAACCCGATGAGAGCGACGATGGCGCCGGTGACCACCGGCGGCAGCGTGAGATCCAGCCAATGCGTGCCGACCAGATGCACCACCGCGCCGACCAGGATCAGCAGCAGACCCACGGCGATCAGACCACCGAGCGCGCTGCCGCTGCCATGTGCGGCGGTCGCGGCTGTCACCGGCGCGATCACCGAGAAGCTCGACCCGAGATAACTCGGCAGCCGGTTTCCGGTGATCAACAGGAAAGCGATGGTTCCGATACCGGAAAACAACAGCGTGGTGGCGGGCGGGAAACCGGTCAGCACCGGCACCAGGAAGGTGGCGCCGAACATGGCCACCACGTGCTGGGCGCCGATACCGATGGTGCGCGGCCAGCTCAGCCGTTCATCGGGGGCGACGACAGGGGCGTCCGGACCGACCGGTGTCCAGGCGAGGGGAATCATCCGGTCATATTGCCGGACGGGGCCCGTATTCGCTGTCTGTCAGCGCATACGGCGCGAGGCGACTAGCCGAACTCCAGCAGCGTCATCGCGGGGCGCACCGGGTCGAGCAGCGACGTCCGTTGTGCCGCGCGCATGACGGCGTTGAGCACCCGGCTGCGCGTGGCGGGGGACTCGACGTCGTGGACAGCCCGAATCCCCGGGATGGTGTCGACCAATCGCGCCGCCTGGCTTGCCGACAGGGTGAATGGCATCGGAGGCACCCGGTAGCGCAACGAGGTCCGCATCCCGCGGCCCACCAGTCGGGCGAACATCGCGGGCGGCGAATCGAACATCATCCGTCCGCCCGGAAACCGCTTGGCGCACTCGGCGATCAGCCCCAACGACTCCTCGGGCTGCAGGTACATCAGTAGGCCCTCGGCCGTGATGAAGACGCCCTCGGAGCTGTCGACCCGATCCATCCAGCTGTAGTCGAGCGCCGATTGTGCGCACACCGCAACCCGGTCCGAAGGGGGCAGCAGCTTGCTGCGAACCTCGATCATCGGCGGAAGATCGACTGTCAGCCAACGGAATTCGGTACCCACGTCGCCGGCGGAGATGCGGTAGAAGCTGGTCTGCAGACCTTCGGCCAGCGCCACCACGGTGGCCTTCGGATGCTCGCGCAGATAGTCGCAGGTAGCGCGGTCGAACGCCAACGCGCGCATCGCCATGTCCGGGCGCCTCGAATATCCGAACTTGGCGAAATCGAAGTCGATGCGGTCCACCAGCTCGACCGCGACCGGATCGTCGATGATGCCGTCGGGCCGGCGCGCCTCGCTGGCCCGGACCTGCAGGGTCATCAACGCCGTCTCGGAGACGCCCGTCAGCGTGGTGCCGTCGATCTTCTGCGGTGAGGTCATACGGCGGCCAGCACTTTCTCGACGGTCCGCAGGTTGCGGGTGGTGGTGGACGATTTATAGCGTTTCTTGGCCATGGTCTTGCTGAGCGCACTGTCGAGGGTGTTACCGCGCGCCACCTGCCAGTACAGAACACCGTGACCGCGCCGGATGGTCTCACCGGAGGTGGGCGTCAGGGCGGCCAATTCGTCGAGCACATCCGGATCGCTGACGAATGTCACGTACGAATGATGGCCGTCGACTTCGCGCTCGAACGGGAAATCCGCGGAGATGGTCCGCAGTTCGTCGCCCGGGTACACCAGCACCCAGGCGTCGTACCCGAACGATTCCCGCAGCGCTGCTTCGGCTTTCGTGCGCACGGTAGCTGCCTTGGCGGAGCTGGTCAGCACGACGTTGCCGCTGGCCAGCAGGGTCTTCACATCCTCGAAGCCGGCTTCGCGGAAGGCCGCGGTCACGTCGGCCATCTTCAGATTCACCCCGCCGACGTTGACGCCGCGCAGGAACACCGCGTAGCGCGTCATACCAACTCCGTCATGACGCCCAATGGTAGGCACTTGCGCCGTACGCTGGGTGCCATGACCCGTCAGGTCTTCGAAGACAAGCTGCTCGCGCTGATCAGCGATAATTCGCTGGGCGTGCTGGCCACCATCAAACGCGACGGTCGCCCGCAGTTGTCGAACGTGTCCTATTACTTCGACCCACGCGCCGTCACCATCGGGGTCTCGATCACCGAACCCCGGGCCAAGACCCGAAACTTGCGGCGCGATGCTCGGGCGTCGATCTACGTCCGGTCCGACGACGGCTGGGCGTATGCGGTCGCCGAGGGCGATGCGGTGCTGAGCCCACCGGCCGCGTCGCCCGACGACGACACCGTCGAAGGCTTGATTGCCTTGTACCGCAATATCTCCGGCGAGCACCCGGACTGGGACGACTACCGGCGGGCGATGGTCGCCGACCGCCGGGTCCTGTTCACCATGCCGATAACCCATCTGTACGGGATGCCGCCCGGCCTGCTGTGAACGCGCTAGTCTGCGTGCATGCCCGAGAACTCCGCCGAAGGTTCAGCATCATCCGACGAGACCAAGCGCAAGTTCCGCGAGGCGCTCGAGCGTAAGAAGGCCGGTTCTGCCGGTGGCACCGCGCATCGGGACGGCGGCGCCAAGCAGAACAAGTCGCACGGCGCGGTCGGCGGCGGTCGGCGGGAATTCCGCCGCAAGAGCGGCTAGTCCCGGGCCAGTGCCCGAGCCGCTACCAGCGCGGCCAGCAGCACCGAAACACACTGCAAACCGGTGCCTTTCAGGCCCCAGCCGACCGACGCCAACGTCGCGGCGCCGGCGATCACCAACAGCGTGCCGACGGCTGCGCTGCGCCAACCCGGTTCTGAGACCCGGCCGCCGTCCCACAGCGGCAGCGGGTTGGTCTCCAGCGGTCGCAGCAGCAGGAACAGTCCGGCGACCAGCGCCGCCATGAGCGCCACCTGGTAGACGCTCAGCACCAGTAAGTGCGGCTGGCCGGGGTAGCGGGGCAGGCCCGCCAGATCGAAGGCCAGGTGCATACCGAGCAACGCGGGCATGTGCCACAGGTACAGCGTCATCGCGCCGGTATTGCCGATCACGGCGAGGCGCCATACCTGCGGCCGGGCGGCCCAGCGGCTGATCGCCGGGGCAGCGGCAATGGCGAACGCGCACATCATGATTGCGTGCCCGGCGAGCAGCAGTGACGGTGGCGTCATGTTCTTGATGTGCTGCGTCTCGATGCCGACCAGGCTCAGCTCGTAGGGGCCCACCCAGACCATCGCGACATTGACGGCCAGCATGGCGACGCCGACGCGCAGCGCGTTGGCGGCCGTCAGTAGGCAACGGCGGTACGCCACCCCGAACATGCCGGGGATCAGCCACACCACGAAGTTCACATAACCCAGCGCCGACCAGGAGTGGTCGTTGATGCGGATGGCGTCGACGAGAGCGACCAGGGCGTAGGTACCGGCCACCGACGCGACGAGCCGGCCGACGGTGGTGATCCGAAGCAGTAGTGGCACCGCGGCCAGCACCATGACGTAGGCACCCAGGAACCACAGCAATTGGATGCTGATGCCGGCGATGGGCTCGTAGACGTGGATCGGTAGCAGCGGTTTCAGGATCAGCAGCACCCCGGCCCAGAACGCCAGGTAGTAGAACACCGGCCGGTACAGCCGGGTGCAGCGCTTGAGCAGCCAACCGCCCCAGCTCATCCCGCGGGTGTACGAGCCGACCGAAGCGGCGACACCGGCGAAGAAGAACAGCGGCATGATCTGGAAGATCCACGTCAGGGCTTGGAAGACCACCGAGGTGGTGAGCAGATTGCCCCACCGGAACACGTCGTGCTCGATCAGGCTGGTGGCCATGATGGTGTGACCGGCGACGACGCCGATCAGCGAGACGATGCGGATGACGTCGATGGCGCGGTCACGGTCGGCCGGCGTGCGCTGCGCGATCTCGGCGGCAGAAGGAAAGACGCGGGTGGTCATGCCTTTGAACGTAAGGGCCGACCCCCTAGGTAGTGCTACTCAAATTACGCTGATCTGCGGCGTTCCTGCCACAGAACGGCAGCCAGACAGACGGCCGCCAGGCCCGCGATGATGACCGCGAAGCTGACCCCGGCTGCCTGCAGGCCCCAGCGCTGGGCGGCGAACCCGAGGCTGACGACCGGTAGTGAGATGGCCACATAGGCCACCACGAAGTACGTCGAACTGACTTCGGCGCGCCGCTCGGTCGCAGTGCCTTCGACAACGGCCGCCAAGCCGCGGCTGAAGCTGATGCCCTGCCCGACGCCTGCCACGACGGCGGCGATCAACAGACCCGACAGCGATGAAAGTTGCAGAGCCACAGCAAGAATTGCCATGCCTGCGACGAGGATGGCGCAGCCCAGCGCGACGGCCCGCGGAGGATGAAGGCGTCGTCCGGCCAGCTGAGCGGCCGCCGAGGCGACGAAGATCGACGCCGCGACCGCGCCGCCGACGGCGTGATTGTCGATGCCGATCACGTTGCTGACGAACGCCGGCGCCACCGCCGTGAACAGGCCCATCACGGCGAACCCGGCGAACGCGGCCGTGGCCGCGAGGATGAACGTCGCCCGAACCTCGGCGGGGACCGACAGCCGCTGGAAACCGATCCGGCCGGCACGGCTCGAGGTCTCCGGGACCAGCCATACCGCCGCGATCGCCAGCACCGCCAACACGATGTGCACGAGGTATGGCAGCTGCATGGGGTGCGGCGCGTACTGCACCAGCAGGCCGGCCACGACCGGTCCGGCGCCCAGCCCGCCGATGTTGGCGATGGTGGCGCCGGCTGCGGCCTGTTCGCGTCGGTCCTCCGGCACCGACTCGACGACGGCGGCCGTCGCGGTACCGGTGAAGATGCCCGCCGACAGGCCGGACAGCAGCCGGCCCAGGAGCAGCAATGGCACGCTGTCGGCGTAGAGGAAGACGACGGCACTGGCGATGGCAGCGACGGCCCCCGCGATCAGCACCGGCCGTCGGCCGACGGCGTCGGACCAGCGGCCGAACAGCAGCAGCGCGGCCAGCACGCCGATGGCGTAGGCCGAGAAGATGACCGTCGTCGTCAGGACCGCGAAGTGCAGGTTGTGGGCGTACAGCGCGTAGATCGGCGTCGGCAGCGTGGTGCCGAGCATGATGGCGGCGAAGGCGTAGGCGAGTAGCGGGAACCCAAGGCGCGAGGTCACGGTTCGAGTTTGGAGCACGGGTAGGGCAACACCGTCGTGACCCGCTGGCATTCCTCAGCGGCGCGGCGCGGGGGACGTCACGACGACCACCTCGGCGGTCTCGTCGCCGACCTGCCGGAGCTTGTGCTGCGTGGCCGCGTCGAAGTAGGCGCAGTCACCTGCCGCCAGCTCCACGAGGCGGCCGTCGTAGTTGAGTTCGACGGTTCCCGCGTGGACGAACACGAACTCCTGGCCAGGATGCGTCGGGTGCGCATGGGTGGCGAATTGACGGCCGGGGCGCACCAGGAACGGTGACATGGCCTTGCCCAGCATGCCCGCGGCGATCGCGTGATTGCGAACGGCTCCGCGGTCGGACACCCGCTCGACGGTGAAGGTGCTGACTTCGGGATCATCGGAAAAGAGTTGCGCCACATCGACATCGAGCGTTCGCGAGATCTTGAGCGCGGCGGCGATCGACGGCACGCTGTGGCCGCGCTCGACCTTCGACAGGTAGCTCTTGGTCAGCCCGGTGCCGGCTGCCAGCTCCTCCAGCGTCATCCCGCGCTGCTGGCGCACCGCACGTAACAGGCCACTCACGCCACCCAGGATATCTCATTGACTGAATGACACAATGTGTCCTATGGTCTGCAATGTGTCATCGAGGTGCGGCCGCGCACCGAAGTCGAGGGGAGTGCCGAATGACCGACACCATGCATGACTCCAAGAGCGCGTTGATGCAGCGTGCCGCGGACGGGTTGAACCGTCATATCGCGGAGTCCGGCCTGACCGTCCGCGAGAAGCTGGCGCTGACGTGCCGGGCACTGTTCGACGCCGGACATGACTCGGGCCTGGCCGGGCAGATCACCGCCCGCGCCGAGGAGCCGGGCGCCTACTACACACAGCGGCTGGGGCTGGGCTTCGACGAGATCACCGCGGGCAACCTGCTGCTCGTCGACGAAGACCTGGGCGTCCTCGATGGCGGCGGAATGGCCAACCCCGCCAACCGTTTTCACTCCTGGATCTACCGCGCCCGGCCGGACGTGAACTGCATCGTGCACACGCATCCGTTCCACGTCGCGGCACTGTCGATGCTCGAAGTCCCGCTGATCGTCTCGCAGATGGACATCGCGCCGTTGTACGACGACTGCGCCTTCCTGAAGGACTGGCCCGGCGTGCCGGTCGGCAACGAGGAAGGCGAGATCATCTCCGCTGCGCTGGGGGACAAGAAGGCAATCCTGCTGGCCCACCACGGACAGGTGGTGGCCGGCGCCAGCGTCGAGGAAGCCTGCTCGCTGGCCATGCTCATCGAGCGCGGCGCCAAGCTGCAGCTGGCTGCCATGGCTGCCGGCACCATCGCTCCGCTGCCGGACCGGCTGGCCCGCGAGGCGCACGACTGGACGCTGACGCCCAAGCGCAGCGTCGCCAACTTTGCCTACTACGCGCGGCGTGCCCTGGTGCGCCACCCCGACGCGCTCGACAACTGACCGACCCTGGAAAGGACCTGAACCATGACCGAGATCCACGGCATCATCGCCTACCCCATCACCCCGTTCACCGCTGACGGTGGCACCGTCGACACCGACACCCTGGCCGCTGTCGTCGAGCACCTCGTCAGCACCGGCGCGCACGCCATCGCCCCGTTGGGCAGCACCGGCGAATCGGCGTACCTCACCGAGGCCGAGTTCGACGCCGTGGTCGACACCACGGTTGGCACCGTCAACCGCCGGGTCCCGGTGATCGTCGGCGCGTCGGATCTGACCACCACCAACACGATTCGGCGCGCGCGGTATGCGCAGCAGGCCGGTGCCGACGCGGTGATGGTGCTGCCGATCTCCTACTGGAAGTTGAATGAGCGGGAGATCGTCCAGCACTACGCCAGCATCTCGACCGCTGTGGACCTGCCGATCATGGTCTACAACAACCCGGCCACCAGCGGCATCGACATGGCCCCCGAACTGCTGGTGCGGATGTTCAACGACATCGACAACGTCCGCATGGTCAAGGAATCCACCGGCGACCTCACCCGGATGCTGCGCATCAAGGAGCTCTCCGGCGGGACCTTGCCGTTCTACAACGGCAGCAACCCCTTGGTGCTCGACGCCCTGCTCGCCGGAGCGTCCGGATGGTGCACAGCCGCACCGACCTTGCGTCCACAGCCGTGCATCGATTTGTACGACGCGGTGCGCGCCGGTGATCAGGCCCGCGCGCGGGAGGTTTACGACGAGCTGGCGCCCCTGCTGCGCTTCATCGTCGCCGGCGGGCTGCCGACGACCGTGAAAGCCGGACTGGATCTGCTGGGCCGCAATGCCGGTGACCCGCGGCCGCCACTGTTGCCGCTCGATGAGGACGGTCGCGCGGAACTCAAAGGCCTGCTGGCCCCCGAACCGGCGTAATCCGTTCGCGGCTCCGTGGGTGCGGAGCGGGGTCCTAAACTGGCCTGATGTCGAAGCTGCAGCTGGTCCAGGAGCCGTCCGCCGATGCACTGCTCGAGTCCAACCCGTTCGCGCTGCTGGTCGGGATGCTTCTCGATCAGCAGATTCCGATGGAGGTGGCGTTCGCCGGCCCGAAGAAGCTCGAGGACCGGATGGGCGGCCTCGACGCCCGCGAGATCGCCGACTACAACCCCGACAAGTTCGCTGAGCTGTTCGCGCAAACGCCTGCGGTGCACCGCTTTCCAGGGTCCATGGCCAAGCGGGTGCAGGCCCTGTCGCAGGTGATCGTCGACGAGTACGACGGCAATGCGGCGGCCCTGTGGACCACCGGCGACCCCGACGGCAAAGAGGTGCTGCGCCGCCTCAAGGCGCTGCCCGGATTCGGTGAGCAGAAAGCCAAGATCTTCCTGGCACTGCTCGGCAAGCAGTACGGCGTCACGCCCGACGGCTGGCGCGCCGCGGCCGGTGACTACGGCAAGCAGGGCACCCACATGTCCGTCGCCGACGTCGTCGACAAGGGCTCACTGGACCAGGTCCGCGCCTACAAGAAGCAGATGAAGGCAGCTGCGAAAGCAGCCAAGGCCTGAGTTGTCGAGAGTGGGGGATGACGAGGAAATTCTCGGGAGAATCCCTCGTAAAACCCCACGCTCGACGCGATCACAACGGCGGGCCGTCGAACCGCTCCCGCGTGGTGAACTCCGAGACCGGCCGCCGGGTCAGTTTGGTCACCTGCTTGACCGGCTTGCCCAGCGGCAGCATGCACGCCACCGCGTAGTTGTCGGGGATGCCGAGTAGTTCGCGCACTGCGGGCTCCTGCGCGACCACCATGGTGGTCAGCACGCCGCCGAAGCCCTCGTTGCGGGCGGCCAGCAGAATGCCCCAGACGAACGGGTAGATCGAGGCACCGCTGATCACGCCGATGCGGTCCAGGTGCTGATCGAACGCCGCAGCCACGCCGAGGTCCAGGCACACCACGAGTACGACGTCGGCGCCCAACAAGGTGCCGGTGACCATGCCGTCCGGTACCGGCGTGGCCTCGACGACCGCGGGGTCGACACCGCAGGGCTGCAACGGGTTCCAGGGGCCCTCGCCGGCGGCGATCTGCGCGACGTACTGCCTGGCGCCGGGTTTGGACAGTTCACCCAGCTTCTTGCGTGTTTCGACGTCACGCACCGCGATCACCCGCGCGCCCTGCCGGTTGCCGCCGCTCGGGGCGAATCGCGCGTTGTCGAGGATGCGCTCGAGCACTTCGTCGGGGAGCGGCTCGCCGCTGAACTTGCGGACGGCACCGGTCGTGCGCATGACGTCGTAAATCTCCATACCGACCATCATGCGTATGCGAAGGTGATGTGTATGGCTAAGACACACTTGAACTGCCCCTGCGGCGAGGCGATTTCCGGCAAGGACGAGGACGATCTGGTCGAGAAGGCACAAGCCCACCTCGCCGAGCAGCATCCCGGCCGCGAATACGACCGCGAGATGATCCTGTTCATGGCTTACTGAAGCAACAAGCAAGCGAGCGTGGCTGCCGTTGGGGGGTAGCCACGCTCGCTGTTGTGTAGGTGTGTCGAGTCCGACCGTCATACTGACGGGCGTGACGCCGAGAAACGTGGGGGAGACGCCCGAGCGGGGATGGCTCACGCCGAAGCAGCAGCGGGCCTGGGTGGCGTACATGCGGGTGCAGCTGCGGATGAATTACGAGATGAACCGGCAGCTGCAGGCCGATTCCGGGCTGTCCCTGGCCGACTACGACGTCTTGGTGGCGCTCTCCGGCGACAACGACGCCGGACTGCGGGTCAGCGACCTCGCCGCGCAGATCGGCTGGGAACGCAGCCGGCTCTCGCATCAACTGCGGCGCATGGAAGAACGTGGCTTGACCGAGCGCCGCCCGAGTGCCCAGGACGGCCGCACCACCAATGTCGTGCTGACCGCGAGCGGTCGGCGGGCGATAGCCGAGGCCGCGCCCGGGCACGTCGACCTGGTCCGGAGCCTGTTCTTCGATCCATTGCCGGACAACCTGCTCGGACCGTTCACCGCCGCGTTGGAGCACATCCACGTCAACCTCGATCACAACAGCTCGCTGCCGCCGACACCAAGCTAGGATTAGGTGATCTATCACCTAAATCGTCTGGAGTTGCGCAATGAGTGAAGTCGTCACCCGCCTGATGGAAGCCAACCTGCTGGCCGTGTTCGACGAGCGCGACCCGCAGCGCCGGGCGGCCGCCATTGCCGAGACCTACGCCGAGGATGTGCAGTGGACCGACGACGAGGGTGTCGCCATCGGCCACGACCAGCTGAACGCCAAAGCCGCTGAACTGCAGGAAAAGTTGACCGGTCTGCGCTTCGCGAAGGCCGGCCCGGTTCGCCAGACCCGTGGCCTGGGGTTCCTGGCGTGGGAGGTTCGCGCCGCGGGCGAGGTCACGGTGGCGTCGGGTTTCGACGTCGCCGAGATAGCCGATGGCCGCATTGTTCGGTTGTGGACGGTGCTCAACAGTGCGGAATAGGTGATACATCACCTAAGTTGATACGAGCGAAAGCGTCATCCATCCAGACAAGGAGCCCGATCATGGGACAGCTCGACGGCAAGACAGCACTGGTCACCGGAGGGACGTCAGGCATCGGCCTGGCGACCGCGAAGCGGCTCGCTGATGAGGGTGCGTACGTCTTCATCACCGGTCGTGATCGCACTCGACTCGATGAGGCGGCCGCCGCCATCGGCGCTCACGGTGTGCAGAGCGACATCAGCAAGCCCGAAGAACTCGACGGCCTGGCCGCGGAAATCGCCGAGCACGGCACGGGGCTCGACATCGTGTTCGCCAATGCCGGCGGCGGCGACTTCGCCACCCTCGCCGATGTGACACCGCAGCACTACCGGGACAACTTCGACCGCAACGTGGCCGGCACGGTGTTCACCGTGCAGAAGACGCTGCCGCTGCTGAACGAGGGCGCCTCGATCGTGCTCGCCGGGTCCACCGCTGCATCCGAAGGGGTCCCGGCTTTCGGGCTCTACGCCGCGTCCAAGGCTGCCATCCGGTCTCTGGGCCGGACCTGGGCCGCCGAGCTGGCCGACCGCAAAATCCGGGTCAACACCATCGTTCCGGGCCCGATCGAAACGCCAGGGCTCTCCGGCCTGGCACCCGCCGATCAGAAACAGGACCTGCTCGACGGTATGGCCGCTCAGGTGCCGATGAAGCGTCTGGGGCGTCCTGACGAAATCGCTGCCGCCGTGCTGTTCCTGGCCTCGGACCAGAGCAGCTTCATGACCGGTGCGGAGTTGGCCGTCGACGGCGGCCTGATCCAGCTCTAGCGCTACACAGAGAGGACGCCCGGGGTGTGGTGCACCCCGGGCGTCCTCTCGGTACGTCGGCTGAGGGTTACGGAACCACCGACGAGCCGATGGTGGGCATGAACTGGCACTGCTTCTCGGTCGTGGTCACCTGACCGAAGATGGTCGACATGATGCTGCCCGAGCCGGTGTCGACGATTGCGGTCAGCGTCGTCGGCCCCTGCGGGTTGATGTCGGCCTGCGGCTTGAGGGTCGCGCTGCCCGACTTGCCAGTGGTCAGGTTGACCCAGGTGACGTTCAGCGGCAGCTTCTGCTCGGCGGCGGGGCCGGGCGTGCCGACCGCGGTGAACACGTAGGCGGTTTGGCCAGGGCCGGGACCCGGCGTCGGAATTTTCGCCGGGCCGGCGACCGAGATGGCCGTCGCCAGGACGTTTCCGCCGTCGGCGAGGCAGCCGTTGCTGATCGACGGGTACATGAAGTCCTGCGTGATGGGCGTGCCCGGTCCGAAGGCGCCGGCCGGAGCCGGAGCCGCCGCAGCCGGTGCAGCCGCCGGCGCCGCAGCCGGTGCGGCGTCGGGAGCCGGGACGGTCGCCGCGGCCTGGGTGATCGGCGCGGCGGCCGGTGCAGCTTCGGGAGCAGGAGCAGGAGCAGGAGCCGGCGCGGGTGCTGGAGCAGGAGCGGGTGCCGGAGCAGGCGCTGCGGCGGGTGCCGGAGCCGGGGCCGGGGCCGCCTCTGGCGCGGGAGCCGGGGCCGGGGCCGCTTCGGGGGCCGGTGCGGGGGCGGCTTCAGCCACCGGGCCGACGGCGTGTGCGGGGTCGACGCCAGCGGGCAGGTGAGCTTCGGCGCCCGGTACCGCCCCGGGAGCCGGCACGTGGTTGGCAGCCGGGTCGGCCGCGAACTGGTTCACCGCGTTGGCGAGATTCTTCGAATCCGACGGTGCGGCCTTGCTGCCGGCGAACGCCCGGGCTGCTGCCATGAGCAGCTCCGCGGCGCCCGCCGGATCAGCGGCGGCCTGCTGGATCACCGGGGCAAGAGTCTGCATGGCCGGCAGGCCAGGAGCCTGCAGACCATCGATGGGCAGTGGCAACGGCAGTGGCGACGCCGGATCAGCGTGGGCGGCAGTGGCCGCGCTGATCGTGAGTGCGGCGGCTGCGCCGAGTGCGACGAACAGCTTCCTCGATTGCATGACTCTCCCCGGTTTCGTATCGGTTATCTGGTTACGCTGCGGATCACGGCAAGCCGGAGGTGATGACCGGAGCCAAGCTGGTCAGGCTCATGAGTCCCGGCACGACACCGGGGATGGCCTGTGCTGCCGGCGCGGCCGCCGCAACGGCGGCGGGCGCGGTCGCCAGCGGAGTCGACGCTGCCGGAGCGGCCGCCAGCGGCGCGGCGAGCGGTGCGGTGGCAGCGGCCAGCGGAGCTGCGGCGGCAGGAGCAGCAGCAGCCAGCGGTGCGGTAGCGGCGGCGAGCGGTGCGGTGGCAGCGGCCAGCGGCGAGGTCGCGGCGGTGGCGGCGGTCGCAGCAGGAGCGGCGGCAGCAGCCGGCTGGGGCAGCAGGTTCGCCAGCGGCGTACCGGCAGGCAGCAGCGAGGTCAGGTCACCCGGGAAGGCGATCTGCTTCGGCAGCGGCACGGGCGAGCCCGGAATTTGCGGCAGGTTGATATTGGCCGAGGGGATGATGCCTTGGGCCGGGGCGGCGGCTGCGGCAGCTGCGGGTGCAGCGGGTGCGGCGGCGGCCGGCGCGGTGGCGCCGGGGACCAGGTTCTGCGGCAGGGTCACCGACGCGGTGGCGGCGGGAGCGGCCGGAGTGGCCGGAGCCGCGGCCGGCGCGCCCGCGGCGAGGGCTTGGGTAACGCCCGACAGGGCCTGGACCGGAGCCTGGGCGAGTTCGTTCACCAGCGGCGTGCCGGGCACGACGGGTGCCGGGGCCGCGGGAGCCGGGTCGGCGGCCGCGACAGCGCTCAGTGCGATCGCCACCGGGACTGCGCCGGCGGCGGCAATCATGCTGGTGGCCAACAATTTTCCTTTGGTGCGTTTGCGCATTTTGGGGGTCCTCCCGGTCCAGTGGTGGCGCGTCAGAACCGACGGTATGCCGTTACTGGTGTTACTCAAGTGACACGTGTGGCATTTATAGATCCGTTACTGATCGGAAGGCGAAGGGTGACCGACCGTTACAGTCGTGCGATAAACACCGCCACGCGATCAGTCCTGCGCTGGGCGCCACTGATGCTGGCGCTCAGCGTCGCTGTGCGCTTCGCGTGGACCTACCTGGTGCCCAACGGAGCCAACTTCGTCGACCTCCACGTCTACGTCGGCGGCGCGGCGACACTCGGCAGCGGCCACCCGCTGTACGACTACGTCTATGCCGACCAGACGCCCGACTTCCCGCTGCCGTTCACCTATCCGCCGTTCGCGGCGGTGCTGTTCTATCCGCTGCACTTCGTGCCGTTCGGTTTGCTGGCATTCTTCTGGCAGGTCGGCATCATCGCTGCGCTCTACGGCGTGGTGTGGATCAGCCTGCGGCTCATCGGGTCAGCTGATCCCGCACACCGGCTGGCCATGGCGTGGACGGCCATCGGTATCTGGACCGAGCCGCTGCGGAGCACGTTCGACTACGGTCAGATCAACGTCGTCCTCGTGCTGGGCGTGCTGTACGCGGTCTACAGCACCCGGTGGTGGTGGTCCGGCCTGCTGGTCGGGCTCGCGGCCGGGGTCAAGCTGACGCCGGCGGTGACCGGGCTCTATTTCCTCGGCGTCCGCCGCTGGGGCGTGGCGGTCTTCGCGGCCGTCACGTTCGTCGGCACCGTGCTGGTGTCGTGGCTGGTGTTGCGGGATCAGGCGCTCTACTACTTCACCGATCTACTGGGCGACGCCAATCGCATCGGCCCGGTCGCGACGTCGTTCAACCAGTCCTGGCGCGGCGCGATCTCGCGCATCGTCGGGCATGACGCCGGTTTCGAGCCCGCCGTGGTGATCGCGGTGGTGCTGACCGCCGTGCTGGCCGTGTTCGCCTGGCGCGCGGTCTACGGTCCGGACCGGCCCGACCGGCTGGGTGCGCTGCTCGTCGTGCAATTGTTCGGGCTGCTGTTCTCGCCGATCTCGTGGACCCACCACTGGGTGTGGCTGATCCCGCTCATGATGTGGCTGTGGCACGGGCCGTTCGCGGAACTGTCCAGCGCGCGGGCGCTGCGCTGGACCTGGCTGGTGCTCATGATCGTCGGGGTGCCGTGGCTGCTGAGTTTCGCCCAGCCGACGATCTGGGTGATCAGCCGTCCGTGGTACCTGGCATGGGCGGGGCTGATCTACCCGGTGATGACGGTGGTGACGCTGGGCTGGATGGCGAGACGCGTCCGCTAGACGAGCCTGTTGATGTCCTCGGCCATCGCGACATCCTTGTCGGTGATGCCGCCTTCGGAATGCGTAACCAGAGTGAAAGTGACTGTCCGCCAACGGATGTCGATGTCGGGGTGGTGGTCTTTGGCTTCGGCGTGGACCGCCACCCGGCGGACGGCGTCGATACCGTCGAGAAACGCCGGGAACTTCACGGACCTGCGTAGCGCGCCGTCGGCTCGTTCCCAGCCCTCGGGCAGTGCGGCGTCTACTTGTTCATCGGTGAGGACAGCCATCACCCCATTGTTCCGGCCAGCGTGGGGGATTACGAGGAATTCCTGCCGAATTCCCGCGTAATCCCCCACGCTCGGCGGCCTGACCTGTGGATAACCGCTCCATTGGGAGCCAAATTTGTCGCCCGTACCGTCGAGGGTGGGTGTCATGGACCAACTCATCCTCGGTTCGCACGCTTTACGGGCCGGCCGCCTGACGGAGCATCAGCTCCGCACTCGGTATCGCATGGTCTATCGCAACGTGTACCTGGCCAAGGGCGTTGAGATGACAGCGGAACTCAAGGCGCGCGCCGGTTGGTTGTTCGCCGGTCCGGACGCCGTTCTGGCCGGAGTGTCGGCGGCCGCGGTACACGGAACGAAATGGCTCGACGCCGACGCTCCCGCGGTGGTGGTCCGCCCAGATCGGCACTGCCCGAAAGGGCTGACGGTGTTTTCGTATGCCGTTGCGCCACAAGACGTCTGCCTGCGAAAAGGCATGCGGGTCACAACCGCCGCCCGTACCGCGTTCGATCTCGCGCGACTGCTGCCGCAACGCGAGGCCGTGCCGATCGTGGACGCGCTGATGAACGCTACCGACTTGAAGGTCATCGATGTCGAACCGCTGATCGCGGCGAATCCGCGTATCCGCGGGCTACAGCGAGCACGGATGGCGTTGGCGTTGGTCGACGGCGGCGCGGAGTCGCCGCAGGAATCCCGGCTGCGGTTGACGCTGGTGGCGGGTGGGCTTCCGATTCCCGAGACGCAGATCCGGTTCTACGACGATTACGGTGAGGCATTCATCCGCGTCGACATGGGCTGGCGTCAGTGGAAAGTGGCCATCGAGTACGACGGCGTGCAGCACTGGAGCGACGGCCGGCAGCGGGCGTGGGACATCGAGCGCCTCGCGATATTGGAAGCCATGGGGTGGGGCGTCATCAGGGTCAGCGCCACGATGTTGCGTGAGCCCGAAAAGCTGGTCGAGAGGGTGCGCGCCAAACTACGTGCCTCGGGTTGCCCGGTCTGACGCTGCCGAGCGTGGGCCTCTACGAGGAATTCCTGCCGAATTTCCGCGTAAACCCCCACGCTCGACGGCCAAGTAACCTGACCGACGTGATCGTCGTCGCGGGCGCCCTGATCGCCGACGCCAAACTACTGGTCGCTCAGCGCAATCGGCCGCCGGAGCTCGCCGGTCTTTGGGAGCTGCCCGGCGGAAAAGTTGCGCCGGGGGAGACCGACGAGCAGGCGCTCGCCCGCGAACTCCACGAAGAACTCGGGGTCATGGTGACCGTCGGGAAGAGGCTGGGCGAGGACGTGCCGTTGTCCGCCACCGTCACGTTGCGGGCGTACCGGGCATCGACCGACGACGCGCCCCACGCTCATGACCACCACGCCGTGCGTTGGGTGAGTGCGGCCGAACTCGACGATCTGCCGTGGGTGCCTGCGGACCGCGCGTGGCTGGTCGAGCTGAAGGCGGCGTTGGCTCAGTAGTGCAGCTTGTCGCCGACGACGCGGGCCGACGCCATCGCGGTGCCGTGCTGGGCGGTGTACAGCGGATGCAGCAGCGCGGGGTACTTGCAATGCGGGCAGGCGGTCTTCGGCTTGTTCGCCGTGGAGAACGCCAAATGGTGACACGCAGCACACCTCACCACGAAGAACCCGCCGGCCCAATTGGCCAATCCGGCGAATATCGCGGCCGTTGCGCCGAGCGCCAGCACGAACCCGACAATGCCGGTCAACACTTCGTAGACGGTCATGACGACGACCTCCTCGCGCTGGTTCCGTGGAGCTGACGAGACGCTTCCACCCTACTCGCGAAACCAGTAAAGAGGCAGGTCAATAGCTGTACATCAAGCCTTGCGGGCGCGCTTGTAGACCTTCTCCAGATCCTTGCCGTGCACCCCGTGGTGCGCTGCCTTCTCGACCTTGTGCAGCACCAGCGGACACCGCTTGCACCGGGGCTTGCTGCGGCAGCATTTCTTCTTTGGTTTCGCCCCGGCGAGCTTGCTGGCCTTCATCGATGTGCAGTTTCCTCAGGGCGTGCGCAGTTTCGCAAACCGACCCCCTCGCTGCGACAATCTTGGGCGTGAGTGAGCAGGCCAGCGCCGGATTCAGAAATGTCGCCATCGTCGCACACGTCGACCACGGCAAGACGACCCTCGTCGATGCCATGCTGCGGCAGTCCGGAGCGTTGACCCACCGCGGCGACGACGCCACCGAACGCATCATGGACTCGGGTGACCTTGAGAAGGAAAAGGGCATCACGATCCTGGCAAAAAATACGGCAGTTCACCGCCATAATTCCGATGGCTCCGTCACGGTCATCAACGTGATCGACACCCCGGGCCACGCCGACTTCGGTGGCGAGGTCGAGCGCGGCCTGTCCATGGTCGACGGCGTCGTGCTGCTGGTCGATGCCTCCGAGGGCCCGCTGCCGCAGACCCGCTTCGTGCTGCGCAAGGCCCTTGCCGCGCACCTGCCCGTCATCCTCGTGGTGAACAAGACCGACCGGCCCGACGCCCGTATCGCCGAGGTCGTCGAGGAGAGCCACGACCTGCTGCTCGACGTCGCCTCTGATCTGGACGAAGAAGCCCAGGCTGCCGCCGAGAAGGCGCTCGACTTGCCGACCCTGTACGCCTCGGGCCGCGCCGGTGTCGCCTCGACCGTCCAGCCCGCCAACGGCGAGGTGCCCGACAGCGAGAACCTGGACCCGCTGTTCGACGTGCTGCTCGAGCACATCCCGGCGCCCCAGGGCGACCCGGACGCTCCGCTGCAGGCGCTGGTCACCAACCTCGACGCGTCGGCCTTCCTCGGTCGTCTGGCGCTGGTCCGCATCTACAAGGGCAAGCTCAAGAAGGGCCAGCAGGTGGCCTGGATGCGTGAGGTCGACGGCGCACCCGTCATCACCTCCGGCAAGATCACCGAACTGCTGGTCACCGTCGGTGTCGAGCGCACCCCGACCACCGAGGCCGTCGCCGGCGACATCGTCGCAGTCGCGGGCATGCCGGAGATCATGATCGGCGACACCCTGGCCGACCCCGAGCACGCCCACGCGCTGCCGCGTATCACCGTCGACGAGCCCGCCATCTCGGTGACCATCGGCACCAACAGCTCGCCGCTGGCCGGCAAGGTCTCCGGACACAAGCTGACGGCGCGAATGGTCAAGTCCCGCTTGGATTCCGAGCTCGTCGGTAACGTGTCGATCCGCGTCGTCGACATCGGCCGTCCCGACGCCTGGGAGGTCCAGGGCCGTGGTGAGCTGGCGCTGGCCGTGCTGGTCGAGCAGATGCGCCGCGAAGGCTTCGAGATGACCGTCGGCAAGCCGCAGGTGGTCACCCGGCAGATCGACGGCAAGCTGCACGAGCCCTTCGAAGAGCTGACCATCGACTGTCCCGAGGAGTTCCTCGGCGCCATCACTCAGCTGATGGCCGCCCGCAAGGGCCGCATGGAGCAGATGACCAACCACGCCGCCGGGTGGGTCCGGATGGACTTCATCGTGCCCAGCCGTGGCCTGATCGGCTTCCGCACCGACTTCCTGACGCTGACCCGTGGCACCGGTATCGCCAACGCCGTGTTCGAGGGCTATCGGCCCTGGGCCGGCGAGATCCGCGCCCGGCACACCGGCTCACTGGTCAGCGACCGGACCGGCACCATCACGCCGTTCGCGATGATCCAGCTGTCCGATCGCGGCCAGTTCTTCGTCGAGCCGGGCCAGGACACCTATGAAGGCCAGGTCGTGGGCATCAACCCCCGTGCCGAAGACCTCGACATCAACATCACCCGCGAGAAGAAGCTGACGAACATGCGCAGCTCGACCGCGGACGTCATGGAGACGCTGGCGCGGCCCCTGGAGCTCGGCCTGGAGCAGGCCATGGAGTTCTGTGCCGAGGACGAGTGCGTTGAGGTCACCCCTGAGGTCGTGCGCGTGCGCAAGGTCGAGCTGACGGCCAGCCTGCGTGCCCGCGCCAAGGCCCGCGAGAAGGCCCGCAACTAACTCACCAAGCCGAAAAGCGGGTTGGCGCAAGCGTTTTCACGACGTGCGCTAGCCCGCTTTCTGGTTCTGGTCGAGCCAGGCGACGCCGTCATCGGCAGCCTTGTTCAGCGCGCCGCGCTCGCCGAAGTATGTGGAGACCGCGCCGACCCAGGGCAGCGCGCTCATGCGCTGCCACCACTTGGCCGGCTGCGGCCGTTTGGCGATCTCGTCGAACGTCGCGCGCAGGATGCCGGCCAGCTGCCAGACGGTCTTGACGACCACCACCGGCATCGATGACGTGATGGCCTCCAGCGGCTTCCAGCCCGGCGGCGGCGTTTCGGGAAGCGGCTCCGGATTCGCGGACGACACGGCCCGGTCGTCGAGCACGTCTTCGGACAACTGCCGACGGCACAGCACCGCGGCGAGCAGCCGCACCTGCTCGCGCCGATCGGTGACGCCGTATTCGCGGGACACCGCGCACAGCACGATGGCGTGGTTGACGAACCCGGCCAACTCGCTCACCGGCAGCACCCGGGCCAGCCAGCCGAAGAGCCCGGGTGTGGCCACCACGAGCGTGTTCAACGCGCCGACGCGGTGCACCCACCAGTGGATGCGTTCGTCGCGGCTCATCCGCTCCCAGGCAGCGGTGCCGGGCAAATCGGCGGCATTCATCAGGTGGGCACCGGCGTTCAGCGCACGGTCTGTGGTGCTGGGGCTGCGGCCGGCCTCGGCGCGCCGGTGCCGCACCCGCAGCCGACGGACCAGATCGCCCACCCGGCGGGGCGGTCGCAGCAGGCGGTGGGTGCGCTTGCGCAGCCCGATGGGATCGGCTTCGGACAGCACGTCGAGCAACGGGTTGATGATCGCGACGGCGCGGCTCAGCGCATCGGCGACGTCGGCGTCGGAGAGCGGGGTGTACGGCTTCGGCAGTAGGCCCATACCGCAGATTGTGGACCATCCGGGGCGAGCGAAGCGACGCGAATTGGTCACCCAAGAGGCGAGCGAAGCGACGGGGAAGTGGTCACGATGGTGGTCGCGCAGTTGCCGACCGATACCCTGAACGGCGTGCCGACCGCCCGCCGCCAGCTGATGACGACTGGTGCACTGGTATCGGTCCTGGCACTGGCCGGCTGCACGGTGAGCCCGCCACCGGCGCCACGCAGCACCGAAACGACCAAGACGGTCGTCCCACCGCCGCCCAAGATGAACCAGATCATCATGGCCATCGACTGGATCGGCCCCGGATTCAACCCGCATCTGCAGTCCGACCAGTCGCCGGTCAACGCGGCGATCTCGGCACTGGTTCTGCCGAGCTCGTTCCGGCCCATCGCCGATCCGGCGTCGCCGTCGGGATCGCGCTGGGAACTCGACCCGTCGTTGCTGTTGTCGGCTGAGGTGACCAATCAGAACCCGTTCACGGTCACATACAAGATCCGTCCCGAGGCGCAGTGGACCGACAACGCGCCCATCGCCGCGGACGACTACTGGTACCAGTGGCGGCAGATGGTCAGCCAGCCCGGCGTCGTCGACCCGGCCGGTTATGACCTGGTGACCGGTGTCCAGTCGGTCGACGGTGGGAAGACGGCCGTCGTGACGTTCGCCCGGCCGTACCCGGCCTGGCGGGAACTGTTCAACAACATCTTGCCCGCGCACATCGTCAAGGACGTACCCGGCGGTTTCGCTGCCGGACTGGCGCGGGCCATGCCGGTGACGGGCGGTCAGTTCCGCGTCGAGAGCATCGATCCGCAGCGCGACGAGATCCTGTTGGCGCGCAACGACCGCTACTGGAGCGTGCCGTCGGTGCCGGACCAGGTGCTGTTCCGGCGTGGGGGATCGGCTGCCGCCCTTGCTGATTCGATCCGGAACCGGGACACCCAGGTGGCCCAGGTGCACGGCGGGCAGGCGACGTTCGCGCAACTCGCCGCCATCCCGGGCGTGCGGACCGCGCGGATCGTCACCCCCCGGGTCATGCAGCTGACGTTGCGCGCGCAGCGCCCGGGACTGACCGACGTCCAGGTCCGCAAGGCGCTGCTGGGCCTGCTCGATGTCGGCCTGCTGGCGGCCGTCGGCGCGGGCAGCGACAACACCGTCACACTGGCGCAGGCCCAGGTGCGGACGCCGTCCGACCCCGGCTACGTGCCGACGGCGCCGCCGGCGCTGGACCGCAACGCCGCGATGGACCTGCTTCACCAGGCCGGGTACAACGTCGAGCCCGCTGTCGCGCTGCCGGCGTCACCCGGCATGCCGCCGCCACCGGGCCATGATCGGCTGGTCAAGGACGGCAAGCCGCTGGAGCTGGCCATCGGTGTCGCCGCGAACGACCCGACCTCGGTCGCGGTGGCGAACACCGCGGCCGACCAACTGCGCAGCGTCGGGATCGAGGCCACGGTGCTGGCCATGGATCCGGTGGCGCTGTACGCGGACGGTCTGGAGCGAGTCGATGCGATCGTCGGCTGGCGCCATGCCGGTGGTGATCTGGCGACGGTGCTGGCGTCGCGGTACGGCTGCCCGGGGCTGGACGCCACGGCGGTGTCGACCACGACGCCCCCGGCCCCCGCCCCGCAGCCGACAGCGACCTCCAAAACCGTTGCGCCGAAACCGCAGCCGCCGACGACTCCATCGCCGACACCCACGGTGACCTCCACCGCGCCGACCGTTCCGCTGCCCAAGCCGCTCGGTGGTGATCAGCTGGTGCAGGCGCCCAGTAACTTGACCGGTATCTGCGACCACACAATTCAGCCGAAGATCGATGCGGCCCTGGCCGGTACCGAGAGCATCGCCGATGTGCTGGGTGAGTTGGAGCCCAAGCTCTGGGCCATGGAGACGGTGTTGCCGATCCTGCAGGACACCACGATCGTCGCTGCCGGGCCCACGGTGCAGAACGTCAGCCTCACCGGCGCCGTCCCGGTCGGGATCGTCGGCGACGCGGGCAAGTGGGTCAAAGTTCCCTGATCTGCTCCCGGCGCCTCTGAGGTTTCGGAGCCGCTCCGCGTCACGGAAAAGTCTGCTGTCGAGCTCGGGCAGTGGTGGCGGCCGCATTGCGTCTGTCGCGGCCGGCTTTCGCCTCATTTGGTCTGGTAGTTCCGTTTGAAAGCATTTCGGCAAATTGTGCTTAGCGTGGCTCCACGAACACAAAGCCCAGCTAAAGAGCTGTTCTATAGGTTGCTGCAGCGTCTCTCAGTCAACGAGTCCGCGATCGAGGTGCGGACCTAAAATTGTTTGCTGTCACTTGGTCTTGGGGTAGCTGCAGTCAGATTTATGGCTGGTGAGCTGTGTCGTTGAACTGACGCTGTTGTCATATATCGATCACCTAAGTTGCTGGGAAGTCGCAAATTGATATTGCTTTGCAACTTACCGGCGAGTAAATTTTGCGACGCGCGCCCACTGAGATCACCGACACAATCGAGAGGGAAAGTAATGCAGCTAACGATGAGGCCCTATGTCAACGCGGGTCTTGCCTTGGCGGGTGCCAGCGTCATCGCTGTCGCTTCGGTCGTCCCGAGCCAGGCTCTACATGCGCCGACGCTGCCTCAGGTGCACATGCCTGCGGTCCAGTTGACCGCCCTGGACAACCCGCTCGACGTATTCGGCCCGATCGTCACCGCAATCCAGCAATTGCTCGGCGACACCGCCAACGTCGCCGAAACCAGCGTCAATCCACTTCTTCAGCAGGTCGTGATCAATCAGCTGTACACGCTCCAGCAGGCGCAGCAGCTCATCGGCAACGTCGCCGGGGGGCTGGGAACCATCGGGGCGGCACTGCCCAGCACGCTTCAGGCGGTCGGCGCACAGCTGGCCACCGGAAATGTCAACGGCGCCATCGACGCCTTCCAGAGCGGCATCATCTTGGGGGGATTGCAGCTCATCACTGGAATTTCGCAGCCCATTCAGAACATCGTGCAGCGGCCGCTTGCCGTCGCCTCGGCGTTGGTTCCGGCAATGATCACCACCGTTCAGTCCTTGGTGATCTTCGCGGTGGGCTCGACGATCGGGATCGGCTGCAGTGACTGCGTCACCGTCAAGCCGATTGTTCAGCAGATGGTGAGCAGTATTCAGAGTGTGCTGCAGGCGGTTACGACGCTGAATCCGATCAACGTCATCAACGCTGTCCAGCACGGGATCGCGGATGTGACGATCGACGTTATCAAGCAGGTGGATCAGTTCGTCACCGATGCGGTGCCGTTCATCGCCAGCACGATCAAGACCGCCCTGAACGTGAATCCGAATACCTCGACCGGTACCACCAATCCGGCGGCTGCCACTACGGCCGCCGCGGTGAAGGTGAGCACCCTTGCCGCGACGGCGCCCAAGGCGACCAACCCCGCGGCGGTGCCCGCGGTCACGCCCGCGGATTCGACGCCCGCCGCCACATCGGCGACCGGGACCGCCGCCACCACGCCGGCTGGTGCGACGAGCGCCACGACGGAGGGCACGCCGGCCTCGACGACCAAGACCGGTGCGGCAGAACCGACTTCGGCCACGACGCCCGGCAGCTCGGGTACGTCGAGTTCGTCCGGCTCGTCGGGTTCGTCGACCAAGGACACCGGCACGACGTCGAGCGGTGCAGGGTCGACGAAGTCGGGTGCGGACTCCGCCGGGACAAGCCAATCCGGTTCCGCTAAGGGCACGGATGGTTCGGCGGCGGGTGCCAAAGGCTCGTCCGGTGGCTCGAAGTCGGGTGCCGGCACGTCGAGTTCGACTACGTCGGGTGACGCCAAGGCGGGCTCGTCGAAGGCCGGCGACTCAGGCGCCGGTACCGCGACCAAGCCGAAAGCGGCAGCCAAAGCCGGCAAGCCCAGCCATGCTGCAGCCTGAGCCGACGGTGGTCACGCCGAGTAGTTCATGTAGCTGATCGGAACTGTGGCCCTCTACCGGAAGGTGGAGGGCCACAGCCGTTTCGGATGCTCAGCCGCCGTGGCAAGTGTCCGCTCGCGCAGCAGCCGAATGCCGTGCGACGAGAACGCGGCCACCGCGAAAACCAGGAGCAACCAGACCGGCGGATGGGCCAGCTCCCACACGAAAAGTGCGGCGAATGCCGGTGCGCGTTGCGTTATCGCCAGCACACCGGCCGCACAGGTCAGGGCCACTGCCGGCACGTGAAGGTTGGTGCGGGCCAGGTCGTTGAGAGCAAGCGTGGCAACCGTTCCCGCGGCCGCGCCGGTTGCCAGGGCCGGGGTGATCAAGCCGCCGACCGCGCCCAACCGCAGGTACAGCGCGGTGAGCAGCGGTTTGAGCAGCAAGATGACGGCCGCGGCGGCGAGAGTGAGGTCGGAGCCGACGGCGACGACCAGCACGCTGCGGCCATTGCCCGGCAGTTCGGGGCGGTAGATCGAGCAGATGCCGGTGACCAGGCCGGCCAGTGCGACCCCGGGGATCAGGACCCACGAAGTCAGTTGCGGCTTGGGGCCGGCGAGCAACACGAGCCGGTTGAAGGTCAGGCCGACGACGACCGCCAACGGAGCGATGGCCACTGCCAGCATGGTGAACTGGTAGGACAGTGCCGGGTTGGGCCACACGAGATTGCGCTCGAAGTGCGTGATGGGGTGCGACACCGCGACCGCCAGGCTCGAGGTGAGGAGCGCCGTGCCGACCACCTTCGGGTGCCAGGTGCCCATCATGACGCGCGCGGCGAAGAAGGCCCCGCCGAGCGGCACGCTGTACACCGCGCCCAGGCCGGCACCTGCGGCACAAGAGAGCAGAATCTCGCGGTCGCGGGCCGTCAGCGTGCCCATGGTCGACGCGGTGAGCCGGCCGAGCCATGTCGTGCCGTAACTGCTGAGTACCGCGGCCAATTGACGTGGTGCCGTCTCCCGGCCCAGCGAGGCGCCTGACCCGACAGCGACGACCTGCAATGCCGCGTCGGCCGCCATGGGCAGATGCTGCATCGGCTTCTTCCCGGCGATGGTCGCCGATAATGACGGCACGCCGCTGCGGCGGCGCAGAATCCACCAACCGAATCCGGCCAGTGCCCCGCCCACGGCCGGCGCGAGCGCGCGGCGGACCGGCGAGCTGGCCCCGATGCCGTCGAGCAACAGCCCGTAGGAATAGTGGTAGGCGAGGTGTTCGACGGCGTGCAGCAGCGACACCGTCGTCGCTCCGGCGACGCCGGCGAGCAGGCCGGTGAGCAGCACCGCGCTGCCGAACTCAAGCGCACGTCGCGTCACCCGAGTGAATGTATGCCAGCCTGGGAGATATGGAGACCCCACGGCTGCTGTTCGTCCACGCCCATCCGGATGACGAGACACTCACTACCGGAGCGACCATCGCGCACTACGCATCCCGCGGCGCCGACGTACGGGTGCTCACCTGCACCATGGGTGAAGAGGGGGAGGTCATCGGTTCCCAGTGGGCGCAGTTGGCGGTCGACGGAGCTGACCAGCTGGGCGGCTACCGCGTCGGTGAATTGACCTTGGCACTAAGGGAATTGGGTGTCGACCAGCCGCGGTATCTGGGCGGGGCCGGGCGATGGCGCGACTCCGGTATGGAGGGCAGCCCGGCGCGGCACCGTCAGCGATTCGCGGACGCCGACATGGACGAGGCGGTCGCCGAGCTCGTGGCCGTGCTGCGGGACTTCCGCCCGCATGTCGTCGTCACCTACGACCCCAACGGCGGTTACGGGCACCCCGACCACGTCCAGGCCCACCGGGTGACGACGGCTGCGGTCGCCGCGTCGTCGGGTGACGGGCACCCTGGCGAGCCCTGGCAGGTGCCGAAGTTCTACTGGACCGTGATGGACGGTGAGTCGATGGCCGAGGCCCTGGAATCCCTGAGCGGGATCGAACTGCCCGAGAGTTGGGTGCGAATCCCGGCCAGTGCCCTGCCGTTCGACCTCGGCCACCGCATCGACGCCATCATCGACACGCCGGACAACCTGCCGGCCAAGGTCGCTGCCATGCGCGCCCACCAAACGCAGGTGACGGTCGAGCCGAGCGGCCGGGTCTTTGCACTGTCCAACAACATCGCGCTGCCGATCACTGCGCGCGAGCACTACACGTTGGTCGAGGGCACGGTGGGCGAGCGTGACGGCCGTGGTTTCGAAACTGACCTACTCAGCGGGATAAACCTGACGTGACACCGGGATCGGGGGGAGTAGGGTAGCCGCCATGGACTCGGATCTGGACCCCAACTTGCAGCACCTGCAGGGCCTTGGCGACAACTATCAGTGGGTCGTCGGTTCTCTGGTTGGGCTGCTCGACAGCATCCCGACCTGACGTCTGTCCCGGTGCGCGCCGACTCCGGTCGGGCGCGCGCGTTGATGCTCGGTCTGCTGGCGTTCGACGGCGCCCTGTCGGCCATCGCGGGTGCCCTTTTCCTGCCGCTCTATCTCGGCTCGGTGCCGTTCCCGATCAGTGCACTGATCAGTGGGCTGGTCAACGCTGCCCTGGTCTGGGCCTGCCTGCAATGGACGTCCATTCCTCGACTGGCCGCGCTCCCGATGTGGGTCTGGCTGTCGACCGTTGTGATCCTGTTGCTCGGCGGCCCGGGCGATGACGTCGTGTTCGGCGGCACCGGAATCATGCAGGCGTCGCCGTTGATCTTCTTGCTGTTCGGTGCGACACCGCCAGGCGTGGTGCTGTGGCGCCACGCGCGGAGGCGGGCTCGATTGTCGGGTTAGCGGCTTGATCGAGGCTGGGCGTCAGCCCTTCGTGCCGGCCTTGCCGTGGTTGTCCGAACCGCTGTTCTGGCTGCCGGCGTTGGAACCGGCATTGCTCGACTGGCCGGCGGCCTTCTCGCCCTCGGACTTTCCGCCCCGGACCTTGCCGGGCTTCGTGTCGGTCGTGCCGGCGTCACCCGCGGCCTGGTTGTCCGCGGGGTTCGTGGTCCCGGCCTTCTCGCCGGGTTTCTTGACGGGCTTGGTCGCCTTGACGTCGTCCTGCTGCTGGGCGGCCGATCCGGCGGTGTCACCTGCGGCAGGGGCGCCGGCCTTGGGATCGGTTTTCGGGTCGGCTTTGGGATCCGCCTTCGGATCAGTCTTGAGCTCAGTCTTCGGCTCACTGACCTGTGGCTGCCCGGTGCCGGTGGCCTCGGTTTGTGTTCCTTTCTCGGTGGTGGTGTCGACGTTCGCCGGCTTCTCGGCCGGAGCCTGGGTCTGCGCGGCCGTCGGCGCGAGCTTGGCGGCGGGGTCGGCCTTCGTGGACGTCTTGGCCGGGTTGATCGCGGCGGCCAGGCTGGTCAGCGCGGTCTGCACCGACTTGGCGATCGAATCGAGGGTGGGCGCCGTGGCCGCCAGCGACCCGATGGGCGGCAGTGGCGGGATCGGCGGGATGAGCCAGCCGAGGAAGTAGTTGAACTCCGCGATGCCGAAGTTGATGACGTCGTTGACGGAGTAACGGATGGCGTTGCCGATGCCGTTGACCCACACGCCGAGGTTGAGCGGATCGTTCACGATCGGGACAACGGCCTGATAGAAGATGTTGTCCGAGACTGGCCGGATCAGTGTCCAGTAGAAGATGTCGGTCTGCGCGGCGATGGTGCCCGAGAACGGTACGAACCAGCCGGCCCAGTAGAGCAGGTCGGTCGCGTAGTTGACGCCCCAGTCGACCCATGCCTGAATGCCTTGGTATGCGCCTGTCAACCAGTCGCTGGCCGCGTTCTGCGGACCGACGACGGGCGCGGCGGCCAAGGGGGCCGCTGCCAACGGGTTGGGGCCGACCTTCTGGCCGACGTTGGGGACGACGCCCGCGGCCGGCGGCTTGGGTGGGGCCATGTTGCCGGCCGCGGCGAGCAGTTTCACCATGGCCTCGGTCAGGTGGGGCTGGGCTGTGGTCGGGTGCGCGGGGACCGCGACGTCAGCGGGAACTACCTGAATCGGGGTCAGTGCGAGGGCAGTGGCGGTTGCCGCGGCCGCGCCCGCCATCAGATACGGACGGAGAGAAACGGACACCATGGCTCCTCGAAATGATCGCGTCCCGACCCTTATGAATTTACGCGCTCGTCACCAAGGTCACCCAGGTTGTCTGCGTGTTTGCTGAGTGTGTCGGAGCACGGGGGCGCGCGCCGGGAAAGACGTGCTGGCGCTACTGTGGCCGGTATGCCAGGCGCAGTGGTTTCAGAATGTGAGACGCGTGGATGATCGCCGACACCACCGGGGTTACACGGAAGTGGCTCTGAACCCCCCGAACGGCGCCGACCTGCCCATTCCCGTGGTCCCTCCGCTCGCCGCGCCTTCTTCGTCCGCGTTACGCCGCGTCCTGCGCCGTGCCCGTGACGGTGTTTCGCTGAATGTGGACGAGGCCGCGATCGCGATGGCGGCCCGCGGCGACGACCTTGTCGACCTCTGCGCCAGCGCCGCCCGCGTCCGTGACGCGGGGTTGGCAGCGGCAGGGCGGCGGGGCGCCACCGGTCGGCTTCCGGTGTCGTATTCGCGCAAGGTGTTCATCCCCGTCACCCATCTGTGCCGCGACACCTGCCACTACTGCACGTTCGTGACGGTGCCCGGCAAGCTGCGTGCGGCGGGTATGGGTATGTACATGGAGCCCGACGAGATTCTCGACGTGGCCCGCAAAGGCGCCGAGTTGGGTTGTCAGGAGGCGCTTTTCACCCTCGGTGACCGCCCGGAGGACCGCTGGGACGAAGCCAGGCAATGGCTCGACGAGCGTGGCTATGACTCCACCCTCGACTACGTGCGTGCCATGGCCATCCGCGTCCTCGAGGAAACCGGTCTGCTGCCGCACCTGAACCCCGGCGTCATGAGCTGGTCGGAACTGTCACGGCTCAAGCCCGTGGCGCCGTCCATGGGCATGATGCTGGAGACCACGTCGCGCCGGCTGTTCGAGACCAAGGGCCTGGCGCATTACGGCAGCCCTGACAAGGACCCGGCGGTGCGGTTGCGCACGCTCGACGATGCGGGCCGGCTGTCCATCCCGTTCACCACCGGCTTGTTGGTGGGCATCGGTGAGACGCTCACCGAGCGGGCCGAGACCATGCACGCGATCCGCAAGTCCCACAAGGAGTTCGGGCACGTTCAGGAAGTCATCGTGCAGAACTTCCGGGCCAAGGACCACACCGCCATGGCCGCGACGCCCGATGCCGGGATCGATGATTTCCTGGCCACCATCGCGGTTGCGCGCCTGGTACTCGGACCCAAGATGCGGATCCAGGCACCACCCAATCTGGTGTCGCGCGCGGAGTGCCTGGCGCTGATCGGCGCCGGGGTCGACGACTGGGGCGGGGTCTCACCGCTGACACCCGACCACGTGAACCCCGAACGGCCCTGGCCGGCTCTCGACGATCTGGCCGACATCACCGCCGAAGCCGGGTACGACCTGGTCCAGCGGCTGACGGCGCAACCGTCCTACGTACAGGCCGGGGCGGCATGGATTGACCCGCGCGTGCGCGGGCACGTGGATGCCCTGGCGGACCCGGACACCGGCTGGGCGCGCGACGTCAACCCCGTCGGGTTGCCGTGGCAGGAGCCCGACGAGGCGTCAGAGTCGTTGGGCCGCACCGATCTGCACACCGCGATCGACAGTGAGGGCCGGCTGACGGAGACGCGCAGCGACCTCGGCAGCGCGTTCGGTGACTGGGAGTCCATCCGCGAGAAGGTCTCCGAGCTGGCCGCCCGCGCCCCGGAACGCATCGACACCGACGTGCTCGCGGCCTTGCGCTCCGCGGAACGCAATCCTGGCGGCTGCACCGACGACGAGTACCTGGCGCTGGCCACCGCCGACGGCCCGGCTATGGATGCCGTTGCGGCGCTGGCAGATTCGCTGCGTCGTGAGGTCGTCGGCGACGACGTCACGTTCGTGGTCAACCGGAACATCAACTTCACCAACATCTGCTACACCGGCTGCAGGTTCTGTGCCTTCGCGCAGCGCAAAGGTGACGCCGACGCCTACTCGCTGTCGGTCGACGAGGTCGCCGACCGCGCCTGGGAGGCGCACGTCGCCGGGGCCACCGAGGTCTGCATGCAGGGCGGTATCGACCCCGAGCTGCCCGTCACCGGGTATGCCGATCTGGTGCGTGCGGTGAAGAAGCGGGTGCCGTCGATGCACGTGCATGCCTTCTCGCCCATGGAGATCGCGAACGGCGTGACCCGCAGTGGCTTGTCGGTGCGGGAATGGCTGACGGCGCTACGGGAAGCCGGACTCGACACCATCCCGGGTACCGCGGCCGAGATTCTGGACGACGAGGTCCGCTGGGTGCTGACCAAGGGCAAGCTGCCGACCGCCGAGTGGATCAACGTCGTGACAACCGCGCACGAGGTGGGGCTGCGGTCGTCGTCGACCATGATGTACGGCCACGTGGACACGCCGAAGCATTGGGTGGGTCACCTGAACGTGCTGCGCGGAATTCAGGACCGCACAGGTGGTTTCACCGAGTTCGTGCCGCTGCCTTTCGTGCATCAGTCGTCGCCGCTGTATCTGGCCGGCGGGGCGCGCCCGGGGCCGACGCACCGCGACAACCGCGCCGTGCACGCCCTGGCGCGGATCATGCTGCATGGCCGGATTCCCAGCATCCAGACCTCGTGGGTCAAGCTGGGCGTCGAGCGCACTCAGGTGATGCTGCAGGGCGGTGCCAACGACCTCGGTGGCACGCTGATGGAGGAAACCATCTCCCGGATGGCGGGCTCGGAGAACGGCTCGGCCAAGACCGTGGCGGAGCTGGTGGCCATCGCCGAAGGCATCGGCCGCCCGGCCCGCCAGCGCAGCACCGACTACTCGCCACTGGCCGCCTGACTTCGCTCAGCCGGCACAAATGTGCGGCGACACGCAGCGCTCGATGTGCATTTGCGTCCGATCGCGGTGAAAATTGACGGGTGAACACCATCGCGGACATCCCCGCGCACCCATTTTTCGTCCATTTCATCGTGGTCCTGGTGCCACTGACCGCGATTTTGGTGATCCTCTGCGCGGTCTGGACGGCCGCGCGGGAGCGTCTCGTCTGGCTGACGCTGGTGCTGTCTGTGGTGCTGACGGTGCTGACCCCGCTGGCCACCGAGGCCGGCGAGTGGCTGGAGCACCAGCAGAAGGACAGGACACCGACCCTGCACGAACACACGGAACTCGGCGACACGGCGATCTATTTCGTGGTGGGGCTGCTGGTGGTGTCGTTGGCGCTCGCGTTCCTGCACCGCTGGGGCGCACGCCTCGGCGAACGGCGTGGTCTGGCCGGCGTCGTGGTGGTGGTGCTGGCCGTGTTGATCGGCGTTGCCTCGATCTACCAGATCGTGCGTATCGGGGACTCCGGCGCTCGCGCGGTGTGGGGTAGCGGCGGGTCGTAACCCGCCGCACGTGCGCGCGGGCGGCTATGTCGAGCGTGGGGCTTGTCGGTGACGACACGCTGTGCGCGGCGCGGCAGCACCCACTCTCGACGTAGGGCCGCAGCCCGACCAGTGGCGGAACTACAGGTTCGCCGCGAGCTCGGTGCCCTGCCGAATGGCCCGCTTGGCGTCCAACTCAGCCGCGATGGCGGCGCCGCCGATGACATGCGGCGTGATCCCGATGCGGCGTAAGCCGTCTTCGAGGTCGCGGACCGACTCCTGGCCGGCGCAGATGACCACGTTGTCGACCTCGAGCACACGCGCCCCTGTCCGGTCCGATCCGAAGCTGATGTGCAGCCCGGCGTCGTCGATCTTCTCGTAGTTCACGCCGGACAGCTGCTGCACGCCTTTGGCTTTGACCGACGCCCGGTGCACCCAGCCGCTGGTCTTGCCCAACCCGCGCCCCTGGGCGCCCTTGGTGCGTTGCAGCAGGTACACCTCGCGGGCCGGCGGCAGGGGGATCGGTGTGGTCAAGCCGCCGCGGGAGTCGCCGCCGTCGGCGATGCCCCACTCCGCCCGCCACTCTTTCAGATTGAGGGTGGGCGACTCATCCACCGTGAGGAACTCGCTGACGTCGAAACCGATGCCGCCGGCGCCGATCACGGCCACCCGCTTGCCGACAGGCGCCCCGGTGATCGCCTCGGCATACGACAGCACCATCGGGTGGTCGATGCCCGGGATGTCGGGCATGCGCGGCGCGACACCGGTGGCGAGTACGACGTCGTCGTAGCCGGATAGTTCGTCGGCTGTGGCCCGGGTGCCCAGCCGGACGTCCACCCCGTGCTTGGTCAGCATCGTGGTGTAGTAGCGGAGGGTCTCGTTGAACTCCTCTTTCCCGGGAATCCTCCGGGCCAGATCGAATTGGCCACCGATATGGTCGCCGGCCTCGAAGAGCGTCACGTCGTGTCCGCGCGCGGCGGCCGTGACGGCGGCTGCCAGTCCGGCCGGTCCGGCGCCGACCACCGCAACCCGCTTCGTGACCCGGGTCTTGCCCAGCACCAGCGTGGTCTCGTGCCCGGCCCGCGGATTCAGCAGGCACGACACGGTTTTGTGGACGAAGGCGTGGTCCAGACAGGCCTGGTTGCAGGCGATGCACGTGTTGATCTCGTCGGCGGCGTCGTGCTGCGCCTTGCGGACCCAGTCCGGGTCGCTGAGCAGTGGGCGGGCCATCGAGATCAGTTGCACCGCACCGTCGGCCAGAATCTGTTCGGCGGACTGCGGCATGTTGATCCGGTTGGACGCCACCACCGGAATGGTGACGTGTTGGGCCACCGCGTTGCTGATGTCCGCGAACGCGCTGTTCGGCACCGACGTCACGATGGTCGGCACCCGCGCTTCGTGCCAGCCGATGCCGGTGTTGATGATCGTCGCCCCGGCGGCTTCGATTTCCGTTGCGAGCGTGAGGATTTCCTCCCACGTCTGGCCGTCTTCGACGTAGTCGGCCATGGACAACCGGTAGCAGATGATGAAGTCGTGGCCGACGGCCTCGCGGGTGCGCCGCACGATCTCGACCGGGAACCGGCGGCGCTTCTCTGGTGTGCCGCCCCAGCCGTCGGTGCGCTTGTTGGTGCGCGGCGCCAGGAACTGGTTCAGCAGATAGCCTTCGCTGCCCATGATCTCGACGCCGTCGTACCCGGCTTCGCGGGCCAACAGCGCGCACTTCACGAAGTCGTTGATGGTGCCTTCGACGTCACGGAGCGCGCGCGGCCGGAAGGGATTGATCGGGGCCTTGATCGACGATGCGCTGACCGAAAGTGGGTGGTAAGCATAGCGTCCCGCATGCAGCACCTGCAGCAGGATCTTGCCGCCCTCCGCGTGGACGGCCGTGGTGATCCGACGGTGGCGGCGCGCGTCGCTCGACGACAACATTTCGGCCGCGAACGGCAACAGCCAACCGGTGCGGTTGGGCGCGTAGCCGCCGGTGATGATCAGCCCGACGCGGCCGCGGGCCCGCTCGGCGAAGTACTCGGCCAGCTTGCCGGTGTCGCGGGCCCGGTCCTCGAGGCCGGTGTGCATCGAGCCCATGATCACCCGGTTGCGCAGTGTGGTGAAACCGAGGTCCAACGGGGACAACAGGTTCGGATAGGGCGTTGAATGCGGCACAGTCATCGGTTTCCTCTCAATGCCAGCAGAACTTCGTCCAACCAGTCCACCGAGCCCTGCTCGGCGCGGATACCGCCGCGCAGCACCAGGTATTGGTGCAGCGCGCTGCCGGTCAGCGTGGAGGGGTCGGGGAACTGCCGTTTCGCGTAGCCGAGGTAGGTGTCGAGCAGTGCGGCGCGTTCAGTGCGCAGCCCGTGAATCTGCTCGTGCAGGGCGCCGGTGCTCTCCATGGATCCGTATGCCGCCCCGCGTAGCTTCACCGCGAGTTCGCGAGTGCGCGCGTCGGTGACGGAACTGCCGCGGCCGGTGAGCGGTTCGGCGATCCAGCGTTCGAGTTCAGCCCGGCCGCTGTCCGTCACCGAGTAGACCTTCTTGTCCGGCCGCCCGTGCTGCGCGACGACTTCGACGCTGACCCAGCCGTCGGCGTCCATGGCCCGCAGCGTTTTGTAAATCTGCTGGTGGGTGGCGGCCCAGAAGTAGCCGATCGACCGGTCGAACCGGTTCGCCAATTCATAGCCGGAACCGGCTTGTTCGCAGAGCGCCACGATGATCGCGTGGGGGAGGGCCACGGCCTGAGCGTAGGTGCTACCGACGGTCCTATGCAACAAATTGCAAAGCGAAAAATTACAGGTGTAAAAAGCTGTGGGTAGGAGCTAGTCGGACGGTATGTGCAACGTCTAGTGTCAGTAACCACGCGCCACCCTTTTCGGGCGGCGCGTAAAGTTAGGTAACACTGAGCCAGACGCTTCGGTACGGGCGCACCATACTGACGTCTGCTCGTTGATTCCTGACGAGCCAGCAGCCCACTGGAACAGGAGAACTACCGGTGACGTACGTCATTGCCGAACCCTGCGTCGACGTCAAAGACAAGGCATGTATCGAAGAGTGCCCGGTCGATTGCATCTACGAGGGTGCACGCATGCTGTACATCCACCCCGATGAGTGCGTGGACTGCGGCGCGTGCGAGCCTGTCTGCCCCGTCGAGGCCATCTACTACGAGGACGATGTCCCCGATCAGTGGAGCGGATACACCCAGAACAACGCCGACTTCTTCGCCGAGCTCGGCTCGCCGGGTGGTGCGTCGAAGGTCGGCCAGACCGACAACGACCCGCAGGCGGTCAAGGATCTCGCGCCGCAGGGCGAGTGACTCCGCGCAAGACGAGCCACCTCGCTCGGCCCGTTTCGGGGCGTCTGCCTACATTCCCCTGGGACACCCTGGCTGACGCAACCGCGACCGCACGTACCCATCCGGACGGCATCGTCGATCTGTCCGTCGGCACGCCCGTAGATGCGGTGGCCGACGTCATCCGGGAGGCGCTCGCCGCTGCCAGTGCCGCACCGGGTTACCCGGCGACGGCCGGTACGCCGGCGCTACGCGCGGCGGCGGTGGCTGCTCTGCAGCGCCGGTATGGCATCACCGGCCTGCCGGAGCAGGCGGTACTGCCGGTCATCGGCACGAAAGAGGTCATCGCCTGGCTGCCGACCCTGCTCGGGTTGGGGGCCGCGGACACCGTCGTGGTGCCCGAGCTGGCCTACCCGACGTACGACGTCGGCGCGCGGTTGGCGGGTGCCCAGGTGCTGCGGGCCGATTCGCTGACCCAGATCGGGCCCCAAGTGCCCGCGCTGATCTACCTCAACTCGCCCAGCAACCCGACCGGCAAGGTGCTGGGTGTCGACCACCTGCGCAAGGTCGTCGGCTGGGCGCGTGAGCGCGGTGTCATCATCGCGTCCGACGAGTGCTACCTCGGGCTGTCGTGGGACGCCCAGCCGCTGTCGGTCCTGCATCCCGATGTCTGCGACGGTGACCACACCGGTCTGCTCGCCGTGCACTCGCTGTCCAAGACGTCGTCGCTGGCGGGTTACCGAGCCGGTTTCGTCGCCGGTGACCCGGAGCTGGTCGCCGAACTTCTCGCGGTGCGCAAGCACGCCGGGATGATCGTCCCGACGCCCGTGCAGTCCGCGATGGTCGCTGCCCTCGACGATGATGAACACGAGCGCGTCCAGCGGGACCGCTACGCCAAGCGCCGCGACGCACTGCTGGCCGCGGTCCGCGGCGCCGGATTCACCGTCGAGCACTCCGAGGCCGGCTTGTACCTGTGGGCCACCCGCGGCGAGTCCGGGCGTGCGACTGTCGCCTGGCTGGCCGAGCGCGGCATCCTCGTGGCCCCCGGCGAGTTCTACGGCCCGGCCGGTGAGCAGTTCGTGCGCATCGCGCTGACCGCGACCGACGAGCGCATCGCCGCCGCCGTCTCCCGGCTCGCTTAACTTCCCGCCCTGGTCGGGATTCAGTCCACGTCGAGCTGCCGGGGCACTGCCGAAGCCAATGCCGCCCGGCACGCCACGATGGCCGGCATCTTGCTGATGGCGGTCCGCGTCGCCGTGAACACCACGCGCCGACGGGGGTCGACGTCCACAACACGTAAATCGGGACGGCGCCGGACCCGCATCAAGTCGGGCAGGATTGCGACCGCGTTACCGTTCTCGATCAGAGCGATCTGGGCTTCGAGGTCGTCGGTCTCGAAGCGGACGTCGGGCTCGAAACCTGCTCGGCGGCAAAGCTGTTCGGCCCAGTGCCGCGAGGCGGTGCCTTCGGGCTCCATGGTCCACGGCAGGTCGGCGGCATCTTTGACCGAGGTGATGTGGTCCCAGGGCTCTCCGGTCGGTGGTACGGCCAGCCGTAGCAGGTCGGTGGTCAGCGGTGCCCGGTGCAGATCGGGATACGCGCGCGCGGCATGCCCCGGATACTCCTCGGCGATCACCAGATCGAACTCGCGCAGCCAGGTCTCGTAGAGCGCCTGCTCCGGTTCGCGTTGCGACATCGTCACGCGAAGACGCGGATGGCGTGTCGCCAGTTCCGTCAGCATCTGAGGCATGAAGGCCGAGGCTGCCGATTGGAAGACGGCCAGCCGAACGGTGCCGGAAGCCTCGTCGCTCTGAACCGCGACATCGGAGGCGGCCTGTTCGAGCCGCGCCAAGATGACCGCGGTGTGTTCGACGAGCACCTCGGCCGCGGGGGTGAGCCGCAGGCGGCGCCCGACCTTCTCCAGCAGTGGCACGCCGACCTCGCGCTCGAGCTGGCTCAGCGCTTGCGATATTGACGACGGGCTTTGGTGCAACGCCTCGGCGACCTCGGACAACGTGCCGCGCAGGCTCAGCTCGTGCAGCAGCCGCAGCCTGCGGGTGTCGAGCAGATCTGCGCGATGATGTTTCATTTTTGCTTAAATGTTTCTGGTAGAAATCATCGCTTTATTTTAAGTGTCTTGCGTGTCCATGATGGGCAGATGGCACAGCTGAGCCGGGAAAAGGACGACCTGCTCACCGAGGTGGTGACCCAGGTCCGGTACTGGCTCGACGACGCCGCGCGCCTGCCCGTGGCCCCGGCCGGCCGCAGATTGGCTGATGTCCTGCGTGATCCGCATGGCCTGGATTTCACCGTCGGATTCGTCGACCGCGTGATCCGGCCCGAAGACCATAGGGTCGCGGCTGCCAACCTGCGCGCCCTCGCGCGCAACGCCCCAGGCTTCCTGCCGATGCATGAACGGCTGTTGATCAAGCTCGGTGCCCTGGTGTCGGTGATCGCACCCGGCTTGGTCATTCCGGTCGCCCGGAATGCGTTGCGCCAGATGGTCGGTCACCTCCTCGTCGACGCGACCGACGCCCGCCTCGGACGCTCCATCGCACGGATCCGCAAGCGAGGCGTCAGGCTCAACATCAATCTGCTCGGTGAGGCCGTGCTGGGGCGGGCCGAGGCGGCCCGACGGCTGGAGGGCACGCAGCGGCTGCTGGGCCGTCCCGACGTCGACTACGTGTCGATCAAGGTCTCGGCCACCGTGCCGCCGCACTCGCCGTGGGCGTTCGACGAAGCTGTCGACCACATCGCGCAGAACCTGCTGCCGTTGTTCACCCAGGCCGCGACCGCGCCGACCACGAAGTTCATCAACCTCGACATGGAGGAGTACCGCGATCTGGAGCTGACGATCGCGGTGTTCACCAAGCTGCTGGACCGGCCCGAACTGCTCGACTTCGAAGCCGGGATCGTCTTGCAGGCGTATCTGCCCGATGCTTTGAGCGCGATGATGCGACTGCAGAACTGGGCTCGTGCGCGCCGCGAGCGGGGTGGTGCGGGCATCAAGGTTCGGCTGGTCAAAGGCGCCAACCTGCCGATGGAACATGTGGAGGCCTCCCTGCACGGCTGGCCCGTGGCGACCTTCTCGACCAAACAGGACACGGACAGGAATTACAAGCGGGTGCTGGATTACGCATTGCAGCCCGGCCACACCGCGAATGTGCGTATCGGTGTCGCCGGACACAACCTCTTCGATATCGCCTATGCGTGGACGCTCGCCGGGCGGCGCGGCGTCCGGGATCACGTGGAGTTCGAGATGCTGCTGGGGATGGCCGAGGCACAGGCCGAAGCCGTCCGGCGCACCGTCGGCGGTCTGTTGCTGTACGTACCGGTGGTGCACCCCAAGGACTTTGACGTGGCGATCGCGTACCTCGTGCGCCGCTTGGAGGAAGGTGCCAGCCAGGACAACTTCATGTCCGCAGTGTTCGAGCTGCACGACGACCAGGTGCTGTTCCAGCGTGAGAAAGACCGGTTCGTGGCGTCGCTGGCCGAAATTGACGACGTTGGGGCGAGCGAAGCGACGGGGGGAGCCGGTGTTCCGGAGCCGAATCGCCGGCAGGACAGGCGAACCGACGATCCGAACAAAGCGATGAGCCCGGCCGGTGGGTTCGCGAATATCGCCGATACTGACCCGGCACTGCCCGGCAATCGACTGTGGGGACGAGCGATCACCGACCGGATCGCCGCGTCGTCGGCAGGCGTGGAGCTGGTCGCCGAGCACACCGTGTCGAGCGCGTCCGTGCTCGATGAGATCATCGCCGAGGGGGTGACCGCGGGCGCGGCATGGGCTGCATTGGCTGGTGCGCAGCGGGCCGCAGTCCTTCGGCGTGCGGCGGCAACGCTGCAGGCAGCGCGGGCGGTATTGCTGGAGGTGATGGCGTCCGAGTGCGGCAAGACCCTGGATCAGGGTGATCCCGAGGTGTCGGAGGCCATCGATTTTGCGAATTACTATGCGGCACAAGCAGAAAATCTGGGCGCCGTCGACGGTGCCGTCGCGGTGCCGGCCGGATTGGCGGTGGTCACGCCGCCGTGGAACTTCCCGGTGGCGGTCCCCGCCGGATCGGTGCTGGCCGCGCTGGCCGCGGGTAGTCCCGTCATCATCAAACCTGCCGGTCAGGCCAGTCGGTGTGGATCCGTTATGGTGCAGGCGCTTTGGGACGCCGGCGTGCCGCGAGATGTGCTGCAGTTGGTGCACCTCGACGAGGGTGAGCTCGGCAGGCAACTGGTATCCGACCCGCGGGTTACCAGGCTGATCCTCACCGGTGCCTTCGAGACCGCGGAATTGTTCCGCAGCTTCCGGCCCGACTTGCCGCTGCTGGCCGAGACGAGTGGCAAGAACTCCATCATCGTCACTCCGCATGCTGATCTCGATCTCGCGGTGAAAGACCTGGTGTACTCGGCCTTCGGACACGCGGGTCAGAAGTGTTCGGCAGCGTCACTCGGCATTCTGGTGGGCTCCGTGGCCCGGTCCGCGCGGTTCCGCGACCAGCTCGTCGATGCCGTCACCTCACTGAAGGTCGGCTACCCGACAGATCCGACCGTGCAGGTGGGCCCCATCATCGAACCCGCGCACGGCAAGCTGCTGCGCGCACTCACGCAGCTCTCGCCTGGGGAGCAGTGGTTGGTGGCGCCTCGCCAACTCGACGACACCGGACGGCTCTGGTCACCCGGAGTGAAGACCGGAGTTCGATGCGGCTCGGAGTTCCACCTCACCGAATACTTCGGTCCGGTCCTGGGCCTCATCGTCGCCGATGACCTCGACGAGGCGATCGCCATTGCGAACCGGGTCGACTACGGACTGACGGCAGGCCTGCACAGCCTGGACCGCACCGAGATCGAACGTTGGCTCGACCAGGTCGAGGCCGGCAACGCCTATGTGAACCGCTCGACGGTCGGGGCGATCGTCCGGCGCCAGCCTTTCGGCGGGTGGAAGAAGTCGGCGGTTGGTGCGGGCGCGAAGGCAGGTGGCCCGAATTACCTGATCGGGCTGAGTGACTGGCGTTCCGCGCCGGCGACCCAAACGGCCTCGGTATCACCACCGGTACGCGCGATCCTGGACGTCGCGCAGACTTTCGCGCTGGACCCCGGAGAGCTGGATTTCCTCGAACGGTCCTTCGGATCCGACGCCCATGCCTGGGCGACGGAGTTCGGCGTAGCGCGCGATGTGTCGGCCTTGATGGCGGAGAAGAACGTCTTCCGGTACCTGCCGGTGCCGGTGACGGTGCGCGCCGAGGACGCTGATCTGGCAGCCGTGCTGCGGGTGGTCGGGGCGGGAATCCTGGCCGGTTCGCCCGTCACCGTCTCCACTGCCGTTCCGCTCGATCAGGCGATTGCCGAGACGCTGGCGACCGCCGGCGTCGTCTGCCGGGTAGAAGATGCGGTGGTGTGGCGGAACACATTGCGCGACAACGCACCTGGGCGCGTTCGCCTGCTCGGCGGCAGCCGGGAACGGTTCGCTCGCGACAGTGCCGGCAATGCCGGCATTGCGCTCTACGCGGGGCCGGTTGTCGAAGCCGGGCGGATCGAGCTGTTGACGTTCCTGCACGAGCAGGCGATAGCGGTGACGGCGCACCGATTCGGTTCCCCGACACCATTGTCCGAGAACCTGTTCCGGTGCTGAGTACTCAAAGACGCCGGCCGGCAACGAATCAGTGGCTCTGGTGCACCGTGGTGTCGACGCGCGGCGCCTGAGCGTGTGGCTGGATTTCTTCGAGCCACTGCAGCTGATCGATGCCGTGGTTGTTGTGCGACGCCACAACGGTTTCCGGCAGAGCTTTTTGGCTGTCGTCGGTGACCGACCACACGATCGGGGTCACCAGGACTCCGACTGCCAGTGCGCCTGCGAGAACGTAACGACCCACCGCCTGCTGTGCAAAACCGCTGATCGTCTTCATGTTGCTGCCTCCTGCTGGGTGTTGTACCCAGATCAACAGGTGGCCGGAACGTCATCATCCCAGGTGGCGCGATGTTTACCTGAGTTGGCAGGATTGCCTTACCGGGCCATGTGCAACCGCAGCAGCGTCCACGCCGCCAGCGTCTGCGCATCGGTGATGTCGCCACTGCGGATCATGTCCTCGATCTGGCCGGCGGTGAACCACTCGCTGTGCATGTCCTGCTCTTCATGCTCACGCTCGTGTTCGCCTTCGGTGATGTCGGTCGCGAGGTAGGCCCAGCCGCGCTGGCTGCACATCCCCGGTGCGACATCCAACTGGCCCAACACTTCCCATGTCCCCGCTCGCAGCCCGGTCTCCTCGCGGAGTTCCTGCGCGGCCAGATCAGCGGGCGCGGGCTCGTCGCCGTCCAGTGTGCCCGGTGCCGTGCCCTGCACAAACTCCCAGCGCCGCAACCCAATTGGATAGCGGAACTGCTCCACCATGCGGTAGCGGTCGCCGTCGTGGGCGATTACCAGTGCGTACGTGGGTTTGTCCACCACCCCGTAGATGCCGGTGGTGCCATCGGGGCGGCGGATGTCGTCTTCGCGCACGGACATCCAGTTGTTGCGGTACACCTCACGGGAGCCGACGCGTTCGATCACTGTTCCAGTATCGCGGAGGGGAGGCGACAAACAACAGGACCGCCCTTATCGCGCGGCGGGTGGCTACTGGTGGCGGTCTGCACCGGTCGGTGACTGGATGAGGTGTGCCGGCGGGTGCGCCCCGAGCAGCACTATGAGCTGGGCGAGCAGTGCGTCGAGTTCGATACCGACGGCGCTGATTTCGGGATGGTGGTAGCTGTCGAACAGCAAGCTCGGCTGGTCGACGGCCAGGTGGGTACGGCCGGCGGGATCGACGTAGAGCAGTGTTCGCAGCGGCGCGTGCAGCATCACGCTCGGGTCGTGGCGGAACATGCGCTCTGCGATGGTGTGGTTGCCCATCAAGTACTGGGTGGCTTTCCAGCCGGCTGTGGATGTGGCCATGATCGCGGTGACGTCGGCGCGGTAGTAGTACATGAACCCGTGAGGTGCGTTGCTGTCGGCGAGGTCGAGGTGGGCTTGCCAGCTGGCCAGTTGGGAGAAGCGGCCGTAATCGACTTCGGGTACCAGGGTTTCGTAGCGGGCGCGGGCGGCGTCGTACGGCTGTGGCAGATCGATGACCAGGCGCCGCGATGGGTGCTCGATGGCCGGGGTGGGCTCGTTCATGGTGAGTTTTCTCCTGGGTGTGGTCGATCTCCACGTCGTGGACGTCGAGGGTGATGGTCATCAAAACTTCGCTGCGGGTGGGGTGGCGACAGTACGGGATCGCCGACATGTCTGAGTATTGAGAACTATACCCAGACGGATTGTGTTCCCCGCATGTTGCTGTGTGTCACGTATCCCTGGACAACGCGGTCGACATTCGCTGCCCCTGGACAGGCGGGTAGCCTCGCGATGTGCTGCTGACCTCTCTGAACCCCGCCGTCATCGCTGCCGGGCACGACCTCGAAGACGCGGTACGCATCGACGGCGCGGTGTTGTCGCGCAGCGATCTGGTCGGAGCCGCGACCTCGGTGGCCGAGCGGGTTGCGGGTGCGTCGCTGGTGGCGGTGCTGGCCCGGCCGACGGCCACGACGGTGCTGGCCGTCGCGGGCTGCCTGATCGCGGGGGTGCCGGTGGTTCCGGTGCCCGCCGACGTCGGTACGGCGGAACGTCGGCACATGATCACCGATTCCGGTGCGCAGGCGTGGCTGGGCGAGGCGCCTGATGAAACCGAAGGACTACCCGTTATCCCGGTGCGGCTGCACGCCCGGTCCTGGCACCGCTACGCCGAGCCGTCGCCCGATTCGACGGCGCTGATCATGTACACCTCGGGCACCACAGGGCTGCCGAAGGGCGTGGTGATCAGCCGTCGCGCCATCGCCGCCGACATCGACGCGCTGGCCAAGGCCTGGGCCTGGACCCCGGCCGACACCTTGGTGCACGGCCTGCCGCTGTTCCACGTGCACGGACTGATCCTGGGGCTGCTGGGCTCGTTGCGGATCGGAAATCGCTTCGTGCACACCGGCAAACCCACACCGGCTGCTTACGCCGCGGCGGCCGGTTCGCTGTACTTCGGGGTGCCGACGGTCTGGTCCCGCGTGGTGGCCGACGCCGCGGCCGCCGCGGCGCTCCGTAGTGCGCGACTGCTGGTGTCGGGCAGTGCGGCACTGCCGGTGCCGGTGTTCGACGACCTCATACGGCTCACCGGGCATGCGCCACTGGAGCGCTACGGCAGCACGGAATCATTGATCACCCTGTCCACCCGGATCGACGGCGAACGCCGGCCCGGCTGGGTGGGGTTGCCGTTGGAGGGGGTGCAGACGCGGCTGGTTGCCGAAGATGGGTCTGCGGTGCCGCACGACGGGGAAACCATTGGCCGTCTTGAAGTTTCGGCGCCGACAATCTTCAGCGGCTATCTCGACCGGCCCGAGGCGACGGCCGAGGTGCTGGGCGACGACGGCTGGTACCGCACCGGCGACGTCGCCGTCATCGACGACGGCGGAATGCACCGCATCGTCGGCCGCGAGTCGGTGGACCTCATCAAGTCGGGCGGCTTCCGGGTCGGCGCCGGGGAGATCGAGACCGTCCTGTTGGGCCACCCCGGGGTGGCCGAAGCTGCGGTGGTCGGCATGCCCGACGAAGACCTGGGACAGCGGATCGTCGCGTTCGTCGTCGGAACGGCTTCCACGCAGGAACTCATCGACTTTGTGGCGCAACAGCTTTCGGTGCACAAGCGGCCGCGTGAAGTGCGCATCGTCGACGGCCTGCCCCGCAACGCCATGGGCAAGGTGCAGAAGAAGCTCCTCCTCTAACTCCCGCGAGCGTGCGTGTCTGCGTGCGACACGCCGCGTTCAGCGCGCCGTTCGCGCACGTTCGCGGGCGGTGGGCGTGCGGGAATGCCGCACGCCTCCACGGCCTTATAGATGCCATGCAACTGACAGACGAAGCCCGCGCCCTCATCGGAAGCGGCGCCAACGCCACGCTGGTGACCCTGAACGCCGATGGCAGCCCACAGGTTTCGGTGGTTTGGGTGGAGCTGCAATCCACCCCTGACGGCGACGAACTGGTCAGCGCGCACCGCGCCGAGCGCAAGAAGGTGCGGAACATGCGCCGCGACGGCCGGGTCGCGCTGACCATCATCGGCGACGACCGGGGCACTGCCCACGTCAAGCCCTACCTTGCGATCACCGGTACCGCCCGCATCGTCGAGGGCGGGTCGCCCGAGGTCCTGCGGCGACTGACTGCGGTCATGGCGCCGGAATTCGTCGGCCAATTCCCGGGCCCCGACGCGCCGCCGGGATTCCTCACCCGCATCACCATCGACAAGGTGACCGGCGTCGGCGTCTAGGTACCTACCGCTCAGCGGTGCCCGACGTAAATGGCGTCCGCTGCCACTGTGGGGACTCCGAGTTCGGCCGCAACCGCATCGATCGCGCGACTGGCAACGGCAGCGTCCACGTGCCCGTCTGCGGTGTAGTACGGCTGGATGTAGCGCTCGTAGTAGCACTGCACCTCGTGGTGTGTCATCCGATTCAGAAACGATGCGACGTACCTGACCGCCAGATCGGGTTGCTCGGCCAAGAGTTTCAGCGCCCGCCGGTTGGCTCGCACCAGCGCCTGCACAGCCGGGCTGTCAATCGGGTTGTGGGCCGGGTCAACGGCGATTCCCACGGTGGGAATCTGGAAGTGATCGCCAACCCAGGCCAGCACGTGGAAGCCTTCCTCCTCGGCGACTTGTTCTGGCCCGATGGTGCTTCCGACGTAGGCCGCGTCGATCGAACCGTCGCGAAGCTGCCGCAAGTCCATCTGATAGTCGCCGGGATGCCGAGCCACGCAATGCAGGTCGCGGTCCGGATCCAGGTCGTGTTTACGCAGGACGATGCGCGCGAAGCAACCCGGCGGGTTGTCTGGTGCGTGTACTGCCAGACGCCGACCGCGCAGGTCGGTCATCGACTTGACGTCGGGGCCGCCGAGGAACCAGAACAGCGGACGATCGGTGTTGGCACTGAGCACAGCCCATTGAAAGCTGTCTGTCAGCCGCGACAACACTGCCCGGCCGAGCCCGATGGTCGCACAGGTACGCACCCGCGCTATGTCCCAACGAGTGCCGTCCCGCATCGCGACGTGAACGCCCTCGTCTTCGAAGAAGCCCTCCTGATCTGCCACATAGGCGACCAGCTCCTCGTGGATACCGCGCCCGACGTAGGCCAGGTCGATCGTGTCCATGACTCGGGGTCCCTTCCCGATCGTGATGAGAGCTGTTGTAGTGCAGTCGCATTCAGTCCATCGTCAAGCCGCCGTCGAGCGGGAGATAGTGCCCTGTGGTGAAACCCGAATCCTCACCGGCCAAGAACGCCAAGGTGTTGGCGACTTCGTCGGGCGTGACCAGTCGTCCCATCGGTGCAGCGGCACCGAGTGCGGTCAGTTGCGCCGCCGACAGTTTCTCGCTCATCGAGCTTCCCTGCACGGTTGCCGGGGCGACCAGGTTGGCGGTGATGCCGTGCGGCGCCAGTTCGAGCGCCAGGTAGCGGACAAACTGATTCATGGCCGCCTTGGCCACGCCGAGGTTGATCATGCCGTTGCGCGGGTGCCGAGACGGCGCGGCGGTGAGGTAGAGCAACCGGCCATAGCCGCGGGACGTCATCCCTGGCACAGCGGCTTTGGTCAGCAGGAACGCGGCGTGTAGCTCGCGGTCCAGCTTGCCGCCGAGTTGCTCCCAGGTCAGGTCGGCGAACGACGTGATGTCGTAAGGAATCAGTGCGTTGTGGACCAGCACATCGACCGGACCCCAGAGCCGCTCAGCAGCTGCGAACATGGCCGCGACGTCGTCGGCCACGGTCACGTCCGCCCTGACCGAGATCGCCTCACCGCCGGCCGCGGCAATGGCCGCGACCACTTCGTCGGCCTCCTGGGCACTGGCACGGTAATTGGCGACGACGCGAAACCCGCGGTCGGCCAGGACCCGTGCGGTCGCCGCACCGATTCCTCGGCTGGCTCCGGTGATCAGCGCGACTCGTGACATCAGGGTCGGCCTCCGGTTGACGGGAAGAACTCTGTGGCGCGGTACTCGTACATGCGAAGATCGGGCGACGCCTTCGCCCCAGTGAAACACGCTGGCTGCAAGGCAGATTCGCCCCTGGTCTGTCACGATCGTACGACGGGATGCGGCTGCGGTATAGATGTCGCGCACTATTTCACCCATGACCACGGGCTGATCCGTCGCTGTCAAGCGATTGTGACGAAGCTGCGAATTGCGATGTTTCCGGGGTAGCCACGAGGGTCGCAAGCGCGCGAAGATGCTGATGCGACGGCGCACCGGCTCCGCAGAAGGTGCGAGGTTACGCAAGGAGGCGCATGTGGCCACGCTTGTCTCGGTCAACGTCGGTATGCCCAAACACGTGCCATGGAAGAACAGCACCATCTTGACCGGTATCTGGAAGATGCCGGTGGATGGTCCAGTCATGGTGCGGCGGCTCAATATCGACGGCGACGGTCAAGGCGATCGAACAGGTCATGGCGGCGAACAGCGCGCGGTCATGGTCTACCAGATGGAGTCCTACCGCTTTTGGCGTGAATACCTGGACAGAGACGATCTCTCGCCCGGAGACTTCGGCGAGAACTTCACGGTCAGTGGACTCGCCGACGACGAGGTCTGTATAGGCGATCGCTACCGCATCGGAGATGCCGAGTTCGAGGTCACCCAGCCCCGCGTCACCTGCTTTCGTCTGGGTATTCGGCTCAATGAGCCGCAGATGCCCAAACTGCTTGTCTCCCAACGCCGCCCAGGATTCTACCTCCGTGTCATCAAGGAAGGGCAGGTGCGGGCCGGCGACGACGTGGTCAGGACTCGGCGCGGACTGCATGAGCTCAGCGTCAGTGATGTCGATGCACTGCTCTACCTGCCGGATCGAGATAGGGGGCAACTTCGCAAGATCGTCGAAGTTCCGGCGTTGAGCACCGGTTGGCTGCAGTCGTTTCGCGACATGCTTGCGGCGCACGAGGCCTCAGGGGTTCTTACCGGACCGCCTATCGGGACCGAACCGGGGTGGAACGGGTTTCGTGCGTTGCAAGTGACTGCAGTGCACCATGAAACCTCGGCAGTGGTGTCCATTTGGCTGAAAGCGCAGGACCGCAGCCCGATACCAGGACCGCTTGCCGGCCAGTACCTCACGATCAGGGTTCCGCAGGCCGGTGAACCGGCACCGGTGCGGAGTTACTCGATATCGGGCAGCCCCACCCCCAGTGCCTACCGCATCAGCGTGAAACGAGAAGAGCGGGGGATGGTCAGCAGCTGGTTGCACGCCCACGCGGCCCCAGGGCTTGTGCTCGAGGTCGCCGCCCCTCGCGGCGATTTCTGTCTCACCGGCGAGACCTCCCCGGTGGTCTTGGTCTCCGCCGGTATCGGAGTAACTCCGGTTCTGGCAATGCTCCATTGGCTGTCCGCAACAGACAGGGGCCGGGAAATCTGGTGGCTGCACACCGCGCGGAATCGTGAAACACATGCTTTCGCAGCCGAAATCGATGCGCTGATTGCGACACTTCCCAACGCACGTCAGCAGACCATCTATACACAGACTCAAGGACGATTGAACCGGGCGATGTTGGTTGCGCTGGGCCTGCCGCCGGCCGCGGCGGCATACGTTTGTGGGCCAACCAATTTCATGGCTGAGGTTCGGGATGGCCTCCTGGCCGCCGGCTTGGATCCGGCGCGGGTGTACACCGAGACGTTCGGCGCCTTACCTTCGATACATCCCGGCGTCGTCGACGAAGTCGCACGTCGGGCCCCGCATCCGCCATCGGGCCGGGCCGGCACCGGTCCTGCCGTGGTCTTCTCCCGCAGCGGGCTCACGGTGCAGTGGTCGCCGGACTACGACAGCCTTCTCGACCTGGCTGACGCCTGCGATGTCCCGACCCGCTTCGCTTGCCGAAGCGGTGTGTGTCACCTGTGCGAGACCGAAATCATCTCGGGCACAACTACATATATCCGGGAACCGCTCGAACCCCCCCGAGTCGGAGCCGTCTTGATCTGCTCGGCCGCACCGGAAAGCGATGTGGTGCTCGATATCTGATCAGTTGGCGTGCAACGCCTCGTTGAGGGTGATGCCGGTGCCATCGCGCTTGACGACCTCGACCGCGCCGCTGACCGAGTTCCGGCGGAACAGCAGGTTGTTCGAGCCGGACAGCTCCTTGGCCTTGATGGTCTGACCGTCGGCGGTGGTCACCTTCGTGCCGGCGGTGACGTACAGGCCGGCCTCGATGACGCAGTCGTCGCCGAGCGAGATGCCCAGGCCGGCGTTGGCACCCAGTAGGCAGCGCTTGCCCACCGAGATGACCTCTTTGCCGCCGCCGGACAGCGTGCCCATGATCGACGCGCCGCCACCGACGTCGGACCCGTCATCGACGACGACGCCCCCCGAGATGCGGCCCTCCACCATCGAGGTGCCGAGGGTGCCGGCGTTGAAGTTGACGAAGCCCTCGTGCATGACCGTGGTGCCCGACGCAAGGTGCGCGCCCAGGCGGACGCGGTCGGCGTCGGCGATGCGCACGCCGCTCGGCAGCACGTAGTCGACCATGCGGGGGAACTTGTCTACGCCGAACACGGTGACGGTGCCGCGCCGGCGCAGCTTGGCGCGGACGGTCTCGAAGCCCTCGACCGCGCACGGGCCGAAGTTGGTCCACACCACGTTGGTCAGGAGGCCGAAGATGCCGTCCAGGTTGGCGCCGTGGGGCGCGACCAGACGGTGTGACAGCAGGTGCAGTCGCAGCCAGACATCGTGCGTATCGGCGGGCTTGTCATCCAGCGAGGCGATGGTGGTCCGCACGATCTCGGTGCGCACGCCGCGGTCCTCATCGGTGCCGACGAGGGCTTCCAGCTCAGCGGGGACCGGGCCGGCCGCGGCGTCGGCCGAGAGCGCGGGCGCGGGGAACCAGGTGTCCAGGACCGTTCCGTCGGCGGTGATGGTGGCGATGCCGATGCCAGATGCACCAGAAGAAGAAGTCACGTTGGCCAAGGTTACTGAACCAGCGCAGAACTGGGGGCACCACCCAGGAGAGGGCGGTGCCCCCAGCTCGCGAGGAAACCAGCTCATTGCAGGTGATGGACCTCCTGCAGGCCGTAGACCGGCGTGGGGATGCCCTCATAACGGGCCTTGAGCTGCAGCGCCAGGTACAGCGAGTAGTGCCGCGACTGGTGCAGGTTGCCGCCGTGGAACCACAGGTTCTCCTGCTGCGTCGGCTTCCACATGTTGCGCTGCTCGCCCTCCCACGGACCGGGGTCTTTGGCCGTCCCGCTGCCCAGGCCCCACACCTTGCCGACGCGGTCGGCGATCTCCTGGCCCATCAGGTCGGCGGCCCAGCCGTTCATCGACCCGTAGCCGGTCGCGTAGACGACGACGTCGGCGGGCAGCTCGGTGCCGTCGGCCAGCACCACCGCGTCCTCGGTCAGGTGCGACACCTGGCCGTGTGCCAGCTTGATCGACCCGTTGGCCACCAGCTCACACGCACCGACGTCGATGTAGTAGCCCGAGCCGCGGCGCAGGTACTTCATGAACAACCCGGAGTCGTCGTCGCCGAAGTCCAGCTCGAAACCGGCGGCCTCCAGCCGTGCGTAGAAGTCCTTGTCCCGCTCCCGGATTGCGTCGTAGATCGGTCGCTGGAAGTCGGCCATGATGGAGTACGGCAGCGACGCGAACGTCAGGTCGGCCTTCTCGGTCGTCATGCCCGCGGCCACCGCCCGCTCGGAGTACAGATCCCCGAGACCGAGGTCCATCAGCGAATCCGATTTGACGACGTGGGTCGACGAGCGCTGCAGCATCGTCACGTCGACACCGTTCTCGTACAGGGCTTTACAGATGTCGTGCGCGGAGTTGTTGGACCCCACCACGACGACCTTCTTGCCCACGTAGCGGTCCGGCCCCGGATGCTGACTCGAGTGGTGCTGTTCGCCGGCGAAGACGTCCTGGCCCGGAAGCGTTGGGACGCTGGGCTTTCCGGACATCCCGGTTGCCAGCACCAGTTGCGTCGGATGCAAGGTCAGCTGCTCGCCGTCACGGTTCACTTCGACGGTCCACCGGCCGGCCTCGGAATCATAAGTGGCCGAGAGGCATTCGGTGCGCGACCAGTACGGCACCTCCATCACCTTGGTGTAGAACTCCAGCCAGTCACCGACCTTGTCCTTCGGCGCGAACACCGGCCAGTTGGCCGGGAAGGGCAGGTACGGCAGGTGGTCGTACCAGACCGGGTCGTGCAGGCACAGGGACTTGTACCGCCCCCGCCACTGGTCACCGGGCCGGTCGTGCTTGTCGACGACGATGGCCGGCACCCCGAGCTGACGCAGCCGCGCACCCAGCGCGATACCGCCCTGGCCGCCGCCGATCACCAGCACATAGGGCTGCTTCTCGCGTCCCAGTGTCGCCTCCTCCTCGGCGCGCTTCTCGGCCCACGAGCGCGGGTCGGGATCGGACCCGTGCACGGCGCCGAGCACCCGCGTCGCGCCCTTGCGTTCCTCATGGCCCTTGAGCTCCTGCAGTGTGGTCAGCAGCGTCCAACCTTCGTCGCCACGCAGCCGCAGGTGCCCCGAGCCGCGCCCGGTGGCCGTCTCGAACTCGATGAATGCCGACGTCACGTCGCCGTCGGCGGTGGCGGGTTCGCGCGTCCGGAACCCGGATGGAGTGGTGTCGGCCAGTCGGGCGCGCAGCATGCCGGCGATCTGGTCGCGTCCCTCGACGGTCTTGAGGTTCCAGGTGAAGGCGACGAGGTCGCGCCAGAAGCTGTCCACGGCGAACATCCCGACGACGCCGTCGATGTCCCGTGCGGCCAGCGCCGCTTCGAAGTTGGCGAGCCAGGTCTCGACACGCTGCTGCGGAGAGACGGCGGTAGTGGGTTCCAGTGTTGCGGTCATGTGACTCAGGACACAGCCGCGGCGCAACTTCCGGCAAGAGTTGCACCACGTTGCAGCGTTGCAACCCCCTGCAACCCTGTCGCGGTGTGGTCGCCGTCACATAGAACTGGGCTCATGAGAGCAGCTGTCTATTACGGTCCCAACAAAGTCTCGGTCGAGGACGTCGCCATCCCGGCTCCCGGGCCGGGCCAGGTGCAACTGCAGGTCGGCTTCAACGGCATCTGCGGTACCGACCTGCACGAGTACTACGCAGGCCCCATCTTCGTCCCCACGCAGCCGCATCCGCTGACCCACCAGGAGCTGCCACTGACGCTGGGTCACGAATTCTCCGGCACCATCACCGCTGTCGGCGCCGGCGTCACGGGATGGCGCGAGGGGGACCGAGTGGCCGTCGAGCCGATCTACAAATGCGACCGCTGCGGACCCTGCGCGGCAGGCAACTACAACGTATGCCAGCAAATCGGCTTCCATGGCCTGATGTCCGACGGTGGCATGGCCGAATACACCGTCGTGCCGACGAACATGCTGCACCGATTGCCCGACAACGTCTCGCTGGAACTCGGAGCACTCGTCGAACCGATGTCGGTCGCCTACCACGCCGCCACTCTCGGCGACGTCCGTTCCGGTGACACCGCGATGGTGTTCGGTGCGGGCCCGATCGGCATCGGGCTGTGGTTCGCCTTGCGTGGCAAGGGACTTCAGGAGGTCTTCGTCGTCGAGCCGTCGCCGACCCGGCGGGCGGCCATCGAAGCGCTCGGCGCCGTCACGCTCGACCCGACGGCCACCGACGTGCCGGGCTTCATTGCCGACCACACCTACGGCGCCGGAGCCGACGCCGTGTTCGACGCCGCCGGCGTCACCCCCGCCGTCGAAACCGCGTTGGCCTGCGTCGGATCGCGCAAACCCATGGTCAGCGTTGCCATCTACGAAAAGCCGCTGCAGACCCCGCTTTTGCGCCTCGTGATGAACGAGTCCCGAATCCAGGGCTCGCTCTGCTACACCGGTGCCGACTTCGAAGCCGTCATCGCGTTGATGGCGCAAGGTGCCTACGACACCACCGGATGGGTGGCCCAGATCCCGATAGGCGACGTGGTCAGCGAGGGGTTCGAAGCGCTGCACGCGGGGAACAAGATGAAGGTTCTGGTCGACCCGACGCGATGAGCGGAGAAACAGCAATGACATTGACAGGAAGAGTCGCCCTGGTCACCGGTGCCGGCCGCGGCATCGGACGTGGCATCGCGCTGCGATTGGCCCGCGACGGCGCCGACGTCGCACTCGTCGACGTCGAAGCCGACCCGCTGGCCGAGGTGGCGGCCGAGATATCCGAAATCGGCTCAAAGTTCACCACTTTCGTGGCCGACGTCGGTAACCGGGATCAAGTGTTCGCTGCCGTCGACTATGTCGCGACCGAACTCGGCGGGCTGGACATCATGGTGAACAACGCCGGTGTCGCACTGGTCGGCCCGCTCGTCGACGTGACGCCCGAGGACCTCCAGCGGTTGTGGTCCATCAACGTCGACGGCGTGCTGTGGGGCATCCAGGCCGCCGTCGCGAAATTCAAAGAACTCGGGAACCAGGCGAACGGCAAAGTCAGCAAGATCATCAACGCCTCGTCGATCGCCGGGCACGACGGCTTCGCCATGCTCGGGCCGTACAGCGCCACCAAATTCGCCGTGCGCGCCTTGACCCAAGCCACCGCCAAGGAGCATGCCGCCGACGCCATCACCGTCAACGCCTATTGTCCCGGCGTGGTGGGCACCGACATGTGGGTGGAGATCGACAAGCGGTTCGCCGAACTCACCGGCGCTCCGGTCGGCGAGACGTACGCGAAGTTCGTCGGCGGGATTGCTCTGGGCCGCGCTGAAACCCCGGACGACGTAGCGGGGTTCGTGTCGTATCTGGCCGGACCGGACGCCGACTACATGACCGGGCAGGCGGGTCTGATCGACGGCGGTCTGGTTTATCGCTGACATGCGGAGCACAATCGGCGATGATGCAGAGCCCGGCCGTGCCTGAACCAGCGGTAGCCGTTGGCGAGGACCCGCGCAGTTACGCGCGGTTGATGTCGGCTGTCTACGACGCGACCATGTCCGGGGGCCGCGCGCCCGCGCGGCCCCGCGACGTCATCGGCGAATCCTGGCAGCGGATGCTGGCCCGGGGCGTCAACCCCGACACCCACATCCCACCGGTCATCGAGGCGTCCGGGTTGGACGCACTGCGCAAGTCATCGGGCTTGCTCGCGGTGCTCGACGAGGTGTCCAGGGGGCTGGAATCCATTGTCGCCGAAGGGGACAACATCCTGGTGCTGGCCGACGCCCGGGGCCGCGTGTTATGGCGGTCGGGATCCGCGGCGGTGCTCGGCAAGGCCGACCGGCTCGGGTTCGTCGAGGGCGCCAACTGGGGCGAGGGTGCCGTCGGCACCAACGCCATCGGCACCGCGCTGGCGTCCAACCGCGCCGTGCAGGTGTTCTCCGCCGAGCATTTCCTGCGCAGCCATCACGCGTGGACCTGCGCCGGCGCGCCCGTCCGCGACCCGCGCACCGGCCAGGTGATCGGCGTCGTCGACGTCTCCGGGCCGGCCGCGACGGTGCATCCCACCACCGTCGCGCTGGTCGATGCCGTCGCGCGACTCGCCGAATCCCACCTACGCGAGCAGCATGACCGGACGCTGAACCGGCTGCGAATGGTCGCCGCGCCCATTCTCGCGCGGATCGGCAGTCCGGCGCTGGCCGTCGACGCCGACGGCTGGGTGGCCGCTGTCGATCAGATGCCGCTGCACAACCGGATTCTGCTGCCCGACGAGCTGGCCCCGGGCCGGGTCTGGATCCCTACGTTGGGCCGGTGCGAGGTCGAGATTCTGCCCGGCGGGTGGCTGGTCCGGCCATCGACCGCCGCGGCCGACGACGACGCGACCGCCACCTGCGTGGTCCTGGACCTGCGTGGTGCGCCCGTCCTCGAGATGGCCGGCCAGTTCGGCGGGTGGCGCCATGACATCTCGCTGCGGCACGCCGAAATCCTGCTGGTGCTGGCGATACACCGGAACGGCAGGTCGGCGTCGGAGCTGGCCGAGGACCTCTACGGTGACCGGAGCCGGGTGGTCACGGTGCGAGCCGAGCTGTCTCGGATGCGAAAGCAATTGGCGGGCTTGATTCTTGGCAAGCCCTACCGGTTCGGCGACGATGCCGTCATCGACGTGCGCTATCCGGCCGACCGCTCGACACTGCTGGGCGCCTCGACCGCGCCGGCCATCCGGGCCCTGCGCGCGGTCGCCTGAACCGGCGGACCGACTAACCTGGCTGAATGCTGGATCTCACCGCCGACCCGATCGCTCTGACCGCCGCGCTGGTCGACATCCCCAGCGAATCCCGGCACGAACAGCTCATCGCCGACGAGATCGAGACCGCGCTGAAGGCCCAGGCCCCGCACTTCGAAGTGATCCGCAACGGCGACGCCGTGCTGGCGCGGACCAACCTGGGCCGGCCGTCGCGCGTGCTGCTGGCCGGGCACACCGACACCGTGCCCGCGGCGGACAACCTGCCGAGCCGGCTTGACGGCGACGAACTCTGGGGCTGCGGCACCTCCGACATGAAGGCCGGCGACGCGGTGTTCCTGCACCTGGCCGCCACCATTGCCGAGCCGACGCACGACATCACCCTCGTCATGTACGACTGCGAGGAGATCGAGTCCAGCGCCAACGGACTCGGCCGCATCGAACGTGAACTGCCCGACTGGCTCAAGGCCGACGTCGCGATCCTCGGCGAGCCCTCGGGCGGCCTCATCGAAGCCGGCTGCCAGGGCACGTTGCGCGTCATCATCCACACCACCGGCACCCGCGCGCATTCGGCACGATCGTGGCTGGGCGACAACGCGATTCACAAGCTCGGTGCCATCCTCGACCGGCTCACCGCCTACCAGGCCCGGCAGGTGGACATCGACGGCTGCGTCTACCGAGAAGGTCTTTCCGCGGTCCGGATCGACGGCGGTATCGCCGGCAACGTCATCCCCGACGCCGGTTCGGTCACCGTGAACTTCCGGTTCGCCCCGGACCGCAGTGTCGAGCAGGCGCTCGCGCACGTGCAGGAGGTGTTCGCCGGTCTCGATGTCCGCATCGAGCTGACGGACTCCGCAGCCGGTGCGCTGCCGGGGCTGACGCAGCCTGCCGCGGCCGCACTGGTCGCGGCCGCCGGGGGACAGGTGCGGGCCAAGTATGGCTGGACCGACGTGGCCCGCTTTGCCGCCCTGGGTATTCCGGCCGTCAACTACGGACCGGGCGACCCGAACCTCGCGCACAAGGTCGACGAACGGGTGTCGACGGCGGACATCACCGTGGTCACCGACATACTGCGGCGGTACCTGACACGTTGAGTAGCGTCCGCGTCGACAGCTGGATTTTCGCGGTTCGGATCACCAAGACCCGGGCCCTGGCTGCCGCGGCCTGCCGGGCAGGACATGTCCGAGTCAACGGTGTGCCCGTCAAACCTGCGCAGTTGGTCAGCCCGGGCGACGAGGTCCGGGTCCGGATCGAGGGCCGTGAGCGCATCGTGGAGGTCATCCGGCCGATCGCCAAGCGCGTGGGTGCGGCCGTCGTGCCGGAATGCCTGATCGACCGCAGCCCGCCGCCGCCCGCCAAAGAGACGATGCCTGCGGTGCCTGTTCGCGATCGGGGAGCGGGCCGTCCCACCAAACGTGAACGGCGACAGCTGGATCAGCTGCGCGGTTACTGACCGGAGATAAATCAGTTGCGCACGTGAGTACTGTGGGCTTTGCAACTGCTGTCAACCGAGGTGGGCCGAAACATGCTGGGAGAAGACATCTCCGGATAACCGGAGTACGCCCTGCCCCCGTCACTCTCGCGAGAGCTTTTGCATGTCTTCTATTACGTGTTCCCATTTGTCGTTTGCCTGGCCCGATGGCGCCGAGCTGTTCTCGGATTTGTCGTTCACCGTCGGTGCCGGTCGCACCGGACTGGTCGCCCCCAACGGTGCCGGTAAGAGCACCCTGCTGAAACTCATCGCCGGAGAGCTGCGGCCGACCGGAGGCAGCGTCACCATCGACGGCTCGCTCGGCTACCTGCCTCAGACGCTGCCCTTCGCGACCGATCTGACCGTCGCTGAAATGCTCGGGGTGGCAACCATTTTGGCTGCGCTGGCAGCGCTGGCGGACGGTGATGCCTCCGAGGAGGTGTTCGCCGCGATCGGCGACGACTGGGACATCGAGGAACGCAGTACCGCGCAGTTGGCGCGGCTAGGCCTCGATGTCCCCCTCGGCCGGGTACTCGGCACCCTGTCCGGCGGAGAGGTCGTCACCCTGGGGCTGGCCGCACAACTGCTTCGGCGGCCCGATGTGCTGCTGCTCGACGAGCCCACCAACAACCTGGATTCCGTTGCACGACAACGGCTGTACGATGAGCTGGACCGCTACTCGGGCGCCCTGCTGTTGATCAGCCACGACCGCGCACTGCTCGATCGCATGGACCGCATCGCGGAACTGCGCGACGGTGGCATCCAGTTTTACGGCGGGAATTTCACGGCTTATCAGGACGCGGTGGCTGATGCGCAACGTGCCGCGGCAGACGAGATGCGCAACGCGGAGTCGCAGCTCAAACTCCAGAAACGGCAGATGCAGCAGGCCCGGGAACGCGCCGCACGTCGTGCCGGCACCGCCGCCCGCAACATCAAAGACGCCGGCCTGCCGAAAATCATTGCCGGACAACTCAAACGCAACGCTCAAGAGTCAGCCGGCCGGGCCGACGAGGTCCATGCGCGTCGCGTCGATGACGCCCGGGCCCGCTTCGACGCCGCGGAACGCGCGGTGCGGGACGACGATGTCATCGCGCTCGACCTGCCGAACACGGAAGTGCCCGCAGGCCGGACCGTCCTGAGTGCGGCCGGGCTGAACATCCAGCGCGGTGGCCGGATGTTGTTCGCCGACTACGGCAACGGTGCCGGGACCGGGATCGACCTCGATATCCGCGGACCCGAACGCATTGCCCTGACCGGGCGCAACGGCGCGGGAAAGTCCACGCTGCTTCGGATGATCAACGGCGACCTCCAGCCCGATGCCGGCACCCTGACCCGCGGCGGCGGCCGCATCGCCTACCTGTCGCAGCGCCTCGACCTGCTGGACGAGCAGCGCAGTGTCCTGGAGAACCTGATGAGCTGGGCGCCGGCGCTGAGTATCACCCGCAGGCGACACCTGCTGGCGCAGTTCCTGTTCCAGGACAACAGAGTTGATCTGCCCGTGTCGGTTCTGTCCGGTGGGGAGCGGCTGCGCGCGACGCTGGCCTGCGTGCTGTACGCCGAACCGGCGCCGCTCCTGCTGCTGCTCGATGAACCGACCAACAACCTGGATCTGGTCAGCGTCGCGCAACTGGAGGCCGCGCTGAACGCCTACCGAGGCGCCTTCATCGTCGTCAGCCACGACGAGCGGTTCCTCGACGCCATCGGCATCGAGCGGCGAATAACGTTGCCGGAGCGGGGCGCCGAGCCGAGTGATGAGCCCAGTGCCCGGTAGTGCGGCGGTGCCAACCGGTCTGCACCCCCAGTTCGGTTGGCGGCCGTCAACTTTCGTTGACGTCAAGGAAAGTTGACGGCTCCAGATCGCACATGTCCTACAGAGAGGTGCGTTTCGGGCGCAGCTGCGGCGAATCGGGCTAGATATCCTGCGGCCGGGTCTGGGCCGGCCGGCGCGGCGGGGGAGTGGCGCCGTCCGTCGGCCCGGCTTCGTTCACATCGGACCCGCCGGGCTGTCGGTGCTCAACCGACAAAATCCGGTTGTCGTCCTCGCCCTTTTCGTGGCGCTCCGGATCCCGACGGTCTTGACGGTCCCGGTCTTGATCGTCGGCGTCGGACTTGCCGTGTTCGCCAACGGAGTCCACCCCGCTCGGATCATCCAGCCCGCCGAGCCCAGCACCGGCCGCATGCCCAGCGCCGACACCGTCGATGCCACCCAGGCCACTGGCTATCCCGCTGAGCACACCGGTGAGGCCTTGCGCCAACTGGCCGGGAATCTGGCCCAACGTCTGCGCGACACCCTGCGCGATCTGCCCGGCCTGCTGGCCCACCTGACCGAGCGTCTGCGCCACGTCACCACCGCCGGCGGCCGGGCTGCCCGGCACCGCCGCGCCGAGACCGCCCGGCGTGCCGGCGCTGACACCACCGCCGCCGCCGGGGATGCCCTCGGCCGCCGAGGACAGGCCCCGCGCGCCCTCCTCGTCACCGGCCCGGTAGGCCTCCGCGGCGCGGTGCAACTGCTCGGACATCTGCTGGCCGGCCGCTCCCGTCGACTGCAGAATGTTGTCCCGGCGGGCCATGACGCCGCCCAGCGCCGAATTCATCCCGAAAGCGATCAGCCCGTGCGTCTTCGCGGGGCCAACGGACTCCCCGAGACCACCGCTGTTCTGGAGCTCACCGAGCCCTGCTGCGACCGCGTCGTGCACGCGGGCCATGCCCAGCACACCCTCGGTATTGACGTGTAGCCGATCGCCCATGACCTGACCCCTCGAAGTCTCGTTGCGGTCAATCCTATGGCGGTGCCGGCGACCTGCCCTGCGGCAAATGGTCAGGCCCGATCGGCGACGACCTCCGCCGCCACCGCTCGGGCCTGCCGGCCGAAGGCACAGTCGAGGTCGATGCGGTCGAAACAACCCGCGGCCCGGACGTCGCCCAGGACCGCCGCGTCGTGCAGGGCACGCAGCGCCACGGCCGACTGCCCGCCCCGCTCGGCAGCACGGAACGCCTCGCGGGCGGCGGTGATAGCGCCGTGCCGGTCCCGCCGAGCCGCGTTGGTCCAGGCGCGAGCCAGCGCCAGTTCGGGCGCGAACAACATCGACTTCAGCCCGTGCCGGGCCTCGGCGCGCGAAAGTGCCCGGCCCGCCTCAGCGGTCGCACCGCGCTGGCCGAGGGCCCGTGCCAACAACATCCAGGCCAGCGGGCCCCACGAATATCCGGTGGGCGACAGTACTTTTACGGCGTCCTGCAGCAATTCGATGGCCGAGTCGAGCTCACCGCGCGCGATCCGCACATCCGCCAGTAGCACCTCGCCGATGGCTCGCCCAGGTTGTTGGGACTGAGTGAAGTCGATGAGCTCCTGAGCCAGCTGGTGAGCCTTGTCCGGCTCGCCGGCCAACAGCAGGGCCGTAGTTTGGCCGAGGCCACTCGTGAACCGCAGCAGCCCCGGTTGCCCGGCGGCCAGTGCGCGTTCGGCGAAGGCGTCCACCTCGGTCAACCGGCCCGTGCGAGCGCAACTCAGCGCTGCCGCCGATGCCGCCCAGCCGACCGCGGTATCGCTGGGGTCCGCACTGGCCAACACCGAGTCAGCCAGCTGCATGGCCTTCGCGAGGTTGCCCGCATTCATCGCGAACGTCGCGGACAAGGCGTCCAGCGTGACCTGCGCGGCCGGCGTCTGCACCCGGCCACGGACGGTGCGCAGGAAGGCGGTCGCGCGTTCGGGCTGGGACAGCATCCAGAACTGGTTGGCCGCGCGGGGTAGTGCCCACGCCATCAGTTCCGGGTCGGACAGCACCGCCGCGTCGACCTCGGCCAGCACAGCATCGGCATCCAGCCCGCGGCCCTGCCAGGCCAGCGCGTAGCTCAGTGTCACGCGGGCGGCCAGGCCGCCCGTCGGCAGCGCTGCCCGGCCCAGTCGCTCCGCCAACTCCAGATCGCCAAGGCGCAGCGCATCGCCGGCGGCGGCAGCCAACTCGGCCCCGGGCTGTTCGGCGGCGGCATCAAGTGCGCGCACCGCGCGCCGCAGCCGGGCGACGACGCCGTCATCGTCCAGAGGCGGCAGCGCCGGCTCCGGAGCCGTGGGAACGGCGGCAGCATCCGGTTCCTCGGCCGCCACCGGAACCACCAATCGATCGCGCACCAGAGCCGAAATACCCTCGGGCAGGCAATGATCGGCTTCCGCGGTCACGATGACCCGCGCCGCGCCGGACACCGCCAGCTGGTACACCAGCGACGCGGAGAGCCGGTCCAGCAGATGCCCGTCGTCGACGACCAGCAGCAGTCCAGTCCCGAGCGCGTCCCGCGCCGCTTGCATGACCTGCACCGTGCGTCCCGTCTCGGGCACCGTGAACAACCGCTCGAACGCGGCGAATGGCACAGCAGAGTCGGCCGCGGTGCCGTTGATCCACGCTGCGCGTTCGAACCCCGGTGCCAGCTCGTCGTACGCGGCCCGCACCGCGGTGGTCTTGCCGGACCCGCGGGCACCGGTCAGCAGCGCACCACACCGGGTTTCGACGCCCGCTTTCAGCTGGCTGAGCACCACCGTCCGATCCTATGGCTGCGCGCCGGGCCGCACCGCTCGATTAGCGTTGTGCTGTGCTGGCCGACAACAACAATGCCGAAAATGCCTACGCCGTCTGCGTCTACTGCGCCGCCGGTCCCCGCCATCCTGAGCTGCTGACCCTCGCCGGCGACGTCGGCCGCGCCATCGCGGCGAAAGGCTGGACCCTGGTGTCCGGCGGCGGCAACGTCTCGGCGATGGGCGCCGTCGCCGACGGTGCCCGGGAGAACGGCGGCCGCACCGTCGGCGTCATCCCGAAGAAACTGGTGCACCGCGAACTCGCCGATGTGAACGCGAGCGAACTGATCGTCACCGACACCATGCGCGAGCGGAAGCAGATCATGGAGGACCGGTCCGACGCGTTCATCGCGCTGCCCGGCGGCATCGGCACCCTGGAAGAGTTCTTCGAGGCCTGGACGGCCGGCTACCTCAACATGCACGACAAGCCGCTGGTCATGCTCGATCCGCACGGTCACTACGACGGGCTGCTGACCTGGTTGCACACCTTGGTCGACACCGGATACGTGCAGCAGGCCGCGCTCGACCGGCTGGTGGTCGCGAAGGACATCGACGAAGCCATAGCTGCTTGTGCACCGGGTCACACCGCTCATTAGGCTCACCACGCATGAGTGACGAGACATCACGCACCGGCGTCGGCCTGCTTGAGATCGCTAAGCAACTGCCCGGTTTCCTCTCCGACGCCCCGGTGATCCTTCGGGGTCTGATCACCGGCTTCGGTGCCAGCCCGACGGCGAAGACGTCCATCGGCAAGGTGTTCCAGGAACGCGCCGCGGCAAACAAGGACAAGGTCTTCATCAAGTTCGACGACCACCGCATCACCTACGGCCAGGCCAACGCGACGGTGAACCGCTACGCGTCGGTCCTCGCGGCCAAGGGCGTCGGCCCGGGTTCGGTCGTCGGCATCATGCTGCGCAATTCGCCGGACGCCGTGTTGTTGATGCTGGCGACGGTCAAGTGTGGCGCCATCGCCGGGATGATCAACTACAACCAGCGCGGCAATGTCCTGGCGCACAGCCTGGGTCTGCTGAGCGCCAAGGTCCTGGTCGCCGAGTCGGACTTCCTCGAGCCCGTCACCGAGTGCGGCGCCGACCCTGAGCTGACCAAGGGCCTCATCTCGGTCGAGGACCTGCGTGAGCTCGCCATCGGCCAGTCGACCGCCAACCCGGTGGGCACCAGCCAGATCCTGGCCAAGGAGAAGGCGTTCTACATCTTCACCTCGGGCACCACCGGCATGCCCAAGGCCAGCGTCATGACGCACTACCGCTGGCTGCGCGCGCTCGGCGGGTTCGGCGGGTTGGGGCTGCGCCTGAACACCAGCGACACCCTGTACTGCTGCCTGCCGCTGTACCACAACAACGCCCTGACGGTCGCGACGTCGTCGGCTCTCAACGCCGGTGCCGCGCTGGCGCTGGGCAAGTCGTTCTCCGCCTCCCGCTTCTGGGACGAGGTCATCCGCTACGAGGCGACCGCGTTCATCTACATCGGCGAGATTTGCGGCTACCTGCTGAACCAGCCGCCCAAGCCGACGGACCAGGCGCACAATGTCCGCGTCATCGCCGGCAACGGGTTGCGCCCCGCGATCTGGGACGAGTTCACCTCTCGCTTCGGCATCAAGCGCGTGTGCGAGTTCTACGCCGCCAGCGAGGGCAACACCGGCTTCGTCAACGTGTTCAACATCGACAAGACGACCGGCATCTGCCCGTCGCCCGTCGTCTACGTCGAGTACGACCTGGAGACCGGCGAGCCGGCTCGCGGTCCCGACGGCCGGCTGCGCAAGGTCAAGCGTGGCGAGCCGGGCCTGCTGCTCAGCAAGGTCAACAGCCTGCAACCGTTCGACGGCTACACCGACAAGTCGGCCAGCGAGAAGAAGCTGGTGCGCAACGCGTTCAAGGACGGCGACGTCTGGTTCAACACCGGTGACCTGATGCGGTCGCAGGGCTTCGCGCACGCCGCGTTCGCCGACCGCCTCGGCGACACCTTCCGGTGGAAGGGCGAGAACGTGGCCACCACCGAAGTCGAGGCCGCGCTCGGTGCGGACGACCAGGTCGAGGAATGCACCGTCTACGGCGTCGAGGTGCCGGGCTGCGGCGGCCGCGCCGGCATGGCCTCGGTGCAGTTGCGTGACGGTGCCGAGTTCGACGGCGCCGCACTGGCGAAGGCCGGTTTCGAGCACCTGCCCGCCTACGCGGTGCCGCTGTTCATCCGGATCGTGCCCGCGCTGGCGCACACCTCGACGTTCAAGAGCCAGAAGGTCGATCTGCGTAAGCAGGGCTACGGCGACGAGGTGACGGACCCGATCTATGTGCTGGCCGGGCGTGACGAGGGCTACGTGCCCTTCTACCCTGACTACCCGGCCGAGGTGAAGGACGGCAAGAAGCCACGGTAGGCGGCTACGAGCTACGCGCACCCGCACAATCAGCAGGTTTGCGGCAGCCGGATAGCCTGGGAGCCGTGCAGTCCTCTCCACGGGGCCAGTTCCTGGGTCGCCAGGTGGCCGGCGATCGCGCGCTGATCATGGCGATCGTGAACCGCACCCCGGATTCGTTCTATGACCGGGGTGCGACCTTCAGCGACGGCGCTGCCCAGAAGGCAGCGCGCCGGGCCATCGCCGACGGCGCCGACGTCATCGACATCGGCGGCGTCAAGGCCGGGCCGGGCAGTACCGTCGACGCCGACGAGGAGATCGCGCGCGTGGTGCCGTTCATCGAATGGCTCCGGGCCGAATATCCCGACCAGCTGATCAGCGTCGACACCTGGCGCGCCAGTGTGGCCAAGCAGGCCTGCGCGGCCGGAGCCGACCTGATCAACGACACCTGGGCCGGTGCCGACCCCGGGCTACCGGAGGTGGCCGCCGAATTCGGTGCGGGGCTGGTCTGCTCGCACACCGGCGGAGCGGTGCCGCGCACCCGGCCCTTCCGCGTCAACTACGGCGTCACCGAGCGGGGCGTGGTCGACGACGTCATCGCCGAGGTGACGTTAGCGGCGCAGCATGCCGTCGACGTCGGCGTTGCGAGGGACGCCATCCTGATCGACCCGACGCACGATTTCGGCAAGAACACTTACCACGGCCTTAGTTTGTTGCGCCACGTAAAAGATCTTGTAAATACCGGATGGCCAGTGCTGATGGCCCTCAGTAACAAGGATTTTGTGGGGGAGACTCTAGGTGTCGAACTGACCGAGCGCCTGGAGGGGACGCTGGCCGCGACGGCACTCGCCGCCGCTGACGGCGCCGCCATGTTCCGGGTGCACGAGGTGGGCCCCACCCGACGCGTGCTGGAAATGGTCGCGTCGATCCAGGGCGGGCGTCCACCGAGCCGAACAGTGAGGGGACTCGCGTGACCCTAATGCCCGAAATGACCGCCGAATCGATCGCCCGCCATGCGTGGCTGGCCGAGCGGAGCTGGAGCCGGCCCACCTGGACCATCGCCGAACTCGAGGCCGCCAAGGCCGGCCGGACCATCTCGGTGGTGCTGCCGGCGCTGAACGAAGAAGAGACCGTCGCCGACGTCATCGACAGCATCAGCCCACTGTTGGGTGGCCTGGTCGACGAGCTGGTGGTCCTGGACTCCGGTTCGACCGATGAGACCGAGCTGCGGGCCATCGAGGCCGGGGCGCGGGTCGTCAGCCGCGAACAAGCGCTGCCCGAGGTGCCGGTGCAGCCCGGCAAGGGCGAGGCGCTGTGGCGCTCGCTGGCCGCCGCCACCGGTGACATCATCGTGTTCGTCGACTCCGATCTGCTCGACCCCGACCCGATGTTCGTGCCCAAGCTGCTCGGTCCGCTGCTGCTCGCCGACGGTGTGCACCTGGTCAAGGGTTTCTATCGGCGTCCGCTCAAGGTGGGCGGCGCTGAGGACGCCAACGGCGGCGGTCGCGTCACCGAGCTCGTGGCCCGCCCGCTGCTGGCTTCGCTGCGGCCCGAGCTCACATGCCTGCTGCAGCCGCTGGGCGGCGAGTACGCGGGCACCCGGGAGCTGCTGACGTCGGTGGGCTTCGCGCCGGGCTACGGCGTCGAGATCGGCCTGCTGATCGATACCTACGACAAGCTGGGTCTCGATGCCATCGCGCAAGTCAATCTCGGGGTGCGCACGCATCGCAACCGGCCGCTGACAGAGCTGGCCGCGATGAGCCGCCAGGTGATCGCCACGCTGCTGTCGCGCTGCGGCATCAGCGATTCGGGCGTCGGACTGACCCAGTTCTTCGCCGACGGTGACAACTACACGCCGCGGACGTCGACGGTGTCGCTCATCGACCGACCCGCCATGAACACCCTGCGCTGATCCCACTTGTCAGGGTGATCCGGCAGGATCATCGGTGTGACGCTGATTCTGATCTACCTCGTGGTGCTGATCCTGGTCGCGGTGGTGCTGTTCGCTTTGGGCACGGTCCTGTTCGGCCGCGGTGAGCAACTGCCGCCACTGGCCCGGGGCACCACGGCCACCGTGCTGCCCGCCTCCGGCGTCACCGGTGCTGACGTCGACGCCGTCAAGTTCACGCAGACCCTGCGCGGTTACAAGACCAGTGAGGTCGACTGGGTGCTGGACCGGCTGGCACAGGAGCTGGACTCGCTGCGCGGCGAGTTGACGACGTTGCGGGCGCAAACCGCGGACTCCGAGCAATGACCGCACCCGACGGCAAGATCCGGTGCGGCTGGGTCGGCATCGGCGAGTCCGCCGACGCCACGCAGTACCGCGACTACCACGACACCGAATGGGGCCGCCCGTTGCGCGGCACGCAGGCCCTGTTCGAACGCGTGTCGTTGGAGGCATTCCAGAGCGGCCTATCCTGGCTGACCATCCTGCGCAAGCGGGAGAACTTCCGGGCCGCGTTCCACGGGTTCGACGTCGCGAAGGTGGCCGGCTTCGGAGAGAAGGACATCGACCGGCTATTGGCCGATCCCGGCATCGTCCGCAACCGCGCCAAGATCGAGGCGACCATCGCCAACGCCCGCGTGATCGACGGTGGTCTGGACCTCGACGAGCTGCTGTGGTCGTTCGCACCCCCACCGCGGCCCCGCCCGGCCGACCTGGCGCAGGTCCCGGCGACCACGCCGGAATCGGTGGCCATGGCGAAGGAGCTCAAGCGCCGGGGATTTCGGTTCGTCGGCCCGACCACGGCGTATGCGTTGATGCAGGCCACCGGGATGGTCGATGACCACGTGGAGTCGTGTTGGGTACCCCCGCACAGCTGATCAGAGGCCTCACGGGCGGGTCTTTCACACCCGCAGGTAGCGATAGGGAACAATAGACATAGTTCAGTTGCAGTTCAGTGCCGTGAGCCGACCCGAGCCAGTGGGTTGTTCCGGCCTTGATCCGGGACCGTGGATGCGGTCCGGGCGCGTGCGGAGGGAGCACCCGATGGCGGCGATGAAGCCCCGGACCGGCGACGGTCCACTGGAAGCAACCAAAGAGGGGCGCGGCATCGTCATGCGGGTACCGCTGGAAGGTGGCGGTCGTCTGGTGGTCGAGCTGACCCCCGATGAGGCCGCGGCCCTGGGCGACGAACTGAAGAACGTCACCAGCTAGTTCAGTCGCAGACGCTCCGATAGATGCCGAGCGTCTGCTCGGCGACCTGCATCCAGGAGAATTCCTCGATGCACCGCCGACGGCCGGCCTCCCCGAACGTGCGGGCCCGATCGGGGGCGCGGACCAAGGCGTTGACCGCGACCGCGAGCCCCGTCTCAAACCTCACCGCATCGGCGGCGTCGTAGTGCACCAGTAGTCCGGTGATGCCGTCGTCGACCACCTCGGGAATGCCGCCGACGTCCGAGGCGACCACCGCGGTCCCGCAGGCCATGGCTTCGAGGTTGACGATGCCCAGCGGTTCGTAGACCGATGGGCAGACGAAAACTGTTGCCGTCGCGAGAATTTCGCGGATCTTCTCGGTCGGCAGCATCTCCTGGATCCAGTGCACCCCGGCACGCGTCGTGCTGAGCTCCTTCACCGCGGCCGCCACCTCGGCGGCGATCTCCGGGGTGTCGGGTGCGCCGGCACACAGCACCAATTGCACGTCCGGGTCGAAGCGGTGGGCTGCCGCGATCAGATGGCTGACGCCCTTCTGCCGGGTGATCCGCCCGACGAACGCCACGATCGGCCGGTCCGGATCGATCCCGAGGTCGACCAGAGTCTGGCCCGCATCCACCGGATACCAGTCGTCGGTGTCGATCCCGTTGCGCACCACGTGCACTCGCGCGGGGTCCAGCTGAGGGTAGGTGGCCAGCACGTCGGCCCGCATGCCCGCGCTGACCGCGATGACGGCGTCGGCCGCTTCGATCGCTGTGCGCTCAACCCATGACGAGATGCGATAGCCGCCGCCGAGCTGCTCGGCCTTCCACGGCCGTCGCGGTTCCAGCGAGTGTGCGGTCAGTACATGCGGGATGCTGTGCAGCAGTGCGGTGAGGTGTCCGGCCATGCCCGTGTACCAGGTGTGCGAGTGCACCACCGTGGGAACGGCGGCCGGACCGGCGAAGGCGTTGTTGACCATCGCCAGGTCCGCCGACAGCGTCGTCAGGGCCGCGTTGGCCCCGGCGAGTAGCGGGTCGGGCTGGGCCACGAACGCATCTCTGCGGTGCACACCCATGCAGTGGACGTCGACGTCGCACAGCTTCGTCAGCTGCGCGACGAGTTCGGTCACGTGCACGCCCGCGCCGCCGTAGACCTCCGGCGGATACTCCCGAGTCATCATCGCCACCCGCATGTCGATGACGTTAACGCGTAACAGGTTCTCGCGTATGTCTGGCCGCTTCGGTTGGTGCCTATTAGGTTTGGTGCCATGAGGGAACAGCCGCAGGTGCTGGGAATCGTCTTGGCCGGCGGCGAGGGCAAACGGCTGTATCCGCTGACCGCGGACCGCGCCAAGCCCGCGGTACCGTTCGGCGGTGCCTACCGGCTCATCGACTTCGTGCTCTCCAACCTCGTCAACGCCCGTTACCTGCGGATTTGTGTTCTGACGCAATACAAGTCGCACTCGCTGGACCGGCACATCTCGCAGAACTGGCGGCTCTCGGGCCTGGCCGGCGAGTACATCACCCCGGTTCCGGCGCAGCAGCGGCTCGGGCCGCGGTGGTACACCGGCTCGGCCGACGCCATCTACCAGTCGATGAACCTCGTCTACGACGAGGACCCCGACTACATCGTGGTCTTCGGCGCCGACCACGTGTACCGCATGGACCCCGAGCAGATGGTGCGGTTCCACATCGAGAGCGGCGCGGGCGCGACGGTCGCCGGCATCCGGGTGCCGCGGGCCGAGGCGTCGGCATTCGGCTGCATCGACGCCGACGAGTCAGGCCGCATCCGCAGCTTCATCGAGAAGCCGTCGGACCCGCCGGGCACTCCCGACGACCCGGAGCAGACGTTCGTCTCCATGGGCAACTACGTGTTCACCACCAAGGCGCTCATCGACGCCATCCGCGTGGACGCCGAGAACCACGACTCCGATCACGACATGGGCGGCAACATCATTCCGCAGATGGTTGCCGACGGGATGGCCGCCGTCTACGACTTCAATGACAACGAGGTGCCCGGGGCCACCGAACGTGACCACGGCTACTGGCGCGATGTCGGAACACTCGACGCGTTCTACGACGCCCACATGGACCTGGTGTCGGTGCACCCGGTGTTCAACCTCTACAACCGGCGCTGGCCCATCCTCGGCGAATCGGAGCACCTGGCCCCGGCCAAGTTCGTCAACGGCGGCGCGGCGCAGGAATCGGTGGTCGGCGCGGGCAGCATCATTTCGGCTGCGTCCGTGCGCAACTCGGTGCTGTCGTCCAACGTCGTGATCGACGACGGCGCCATCGTCGAGGGCAGCGTGATCATGCCCGGCGCGCGCGTCGGTCGGGGAGCGGTGGTCCGGCACGCGATCTTGGACAAGAACGTGGTCGTCGGACCCGGCGAGATGGTCGGTGTGGACCTGGAGAAGGACCGCGAACGCTTTTCGGTCAGCGCCGGCGGTGTGGTCGCAGTCGGTAAGGGCGTCTGGATTTAGCGCGGCCAGAATCGAGAGCGCAGTCCCGCGTCGATGACTTTCGGCCCTGGGCACCAGTGGGTTCGGCGTGTGACATCTATGGGGTGCCTCACGCCGACAGCCCGCATCGAATCCCGGCTGCCTCTGCAGCAATTGATGTCGACCACGATGAAAATCGGGGCGGCATGTGGGGGCCCTGGGCGCCGCCACAGGTGATGCCGGCTGCTTACATCACCGCCGACGGCGAACTCGTCGTCAGGGACTTGCCGATACCGAGCCCAGGGCCGGGCGAAATACTGCTCCGCACCGTCGTGTCCGCGTTATGCGGAACAGACCTGCACCGTTTCCGCGGAGCGACGTCCTACGGGGCAGACACGGATGTCTACGGTCATGAATCGGTGGGCACGGTTGTGCGCTGTGATTCGGGCCGATTCAGACCCGGGCAGCGAGTTCTCCACGTGCCTTTCCCCACGGACGGCAAGGTGTTCGCGCCGTATCAGCTTGCGCGGGAGACCAACGTCGTTCCGCTGCCGGAGGAATTGTCCGCTGAGGTTGGTGTGTTCGCCCAACAACTCGGCACGGTGATCTATGCACTTCGCAACTTCTGGCCGTGGCCCGAACCGCCGCGGCGGGCGTTCGTCGCCGGGGCGGGTCCTGCGGGATTGCTGTTCATCCAGATGCTCCGCCTCCGCGGATGCACCGAGATCTATGTCTGTGAGCCCGATGAACACCGTCTTGGACTCGCGGTGGCGTTGGGCGCGCTTCCGGCCGGTGCCGATACCCCCTCAGCCGAGCTGAGCGTGGATGCCAGTGGCATGGCCGGTGTGCGCCACGCGTGCTGGCAACGCGCGTGTCAGCACGGCACCATCGGCATCTACGGCCTGCCCGACCACGAACCGGGCGACCTGGAAATCTCGGTGCTGGAAATCGTGAGCAAGAACCTGCGCGTGGTCGGCGCCATCGGCTCGCAGGCAGAACCCGGTCTGGTTTCATTCTGCGAGGCGGTTCATCTCCTCGCGGCTGCAGAAGTACACGTCGAACAACTCATTTCGCATCGAATCGGCCTGGAAGGACTCCCTGAAATCGCTGCACGTGCAGCCCACGTGCAGGACAACGTTGTGAAAGTCCTGGTCAGATTCCCCAATCAGCCAGCGAGTGCCGGGCCGTACCGGCGCGAGATGGGCTGGCCCGGGCGAAGCGTTTGACCGATTGAATCCACCCAGCTCCACCCGCTCGGCATGCGCCCGCGGTCACCACACGTAGGGCAGCAAGCGATAGCGCACCTTCTCGGTGTACGCGTCGTAGCCCGGCAGCTCGGCGCGCAGCATCTTCTCCTCGTCGAAAATCCGGATCGCCAGCGCCGGGGCACTCGCGATCACCGGCACCAGTCCCCAGTAGGAGCCGAGCGCGAGCGGGGTCGCGAACATCATGATCAGCGCGCAGATGTACATGGGGTGCCGCACGATGCCGTACAGCCCGGTCGAGATCACGGGCTGTCCGGCCTCGACGGAGATGCTCGCGCCCGCGAAGTTGTTCTGGATCACCACCCACTGGGCCGCCACCAGCGATACACCCACGACGGCGTTGCCCAGCACCACCACCGCCGTCGGCACGCTGGACCAGCCGAACCGCCAGTCCAGGGCGCTGACCACCCCGGTCGCGAACACCGACGTCAGGACCGCCCACATGACGAGCTTCTGCACGGGTCGGGTCTCGGCCTTCGGGCCGCCGTGCATCCGCCGGGCCAGCGCCTCGGGGTGCTTGACCGCCAGGTACATGCTCGGACCCATGGTGGCGATCATGAACACCGCGATGAAAACCCAGGCCTGCCAGTAGTGGATGGTGCCGGCCGGTACACACAGCAACACGGCGAAGAAGATGACGCCCAGGACGGCTGACGCGAGCGCCTGCATGGCCAGTTTCATGGTTTCTCCTACCGTAGATCGCGGCGCCGGAAGGCCAAGGTGCCCACGATGATCAGAGCCGCATCCAGGACCAGCAGCCACACCAGGGGGATTGCGGTGAAGCCTCCGCTACCGACTCGCGGGACGTGGCTGAACGGGTCGAGGTCCAACAGCCAGTGCGGTGAATTCGCCAGTGAGCCAAGCAGATACACCGCGATGAACCCGACCAGCACGCCCCATGCGGCCGGGGTGAACCGCGGCGCCGCGCCGAACAACACCGTCGTCACCGCCACCAGGAGCCACAGGGCGGGCAATTGCACGGCCGCAGAGCCCAATACCAGCGGCAGCTTGCCGCCGATGTCGCCCGCCGCGGCGCCGTAGGTGAATCCGGCCAGTAGACCTGACGTCAGCATCGCGGTGGTCGTCCCGGCCAGAGCGATGACCAGATAGCCGGTCAGCCAACGGGTTCGGCTCACCGCCCCGGCGAGCACCGTCTCGGCGCGCTGGCCGCTCTCCTCCTGATGAGTCCGCAGCGCCAGCGAGACCGCGAATGCGGCGGCCACCATTCCCAGCATGTTGAAAGCGATCGAGATGAACGCCTGCTCCAGTGCGCCGGTGCCGCCGAGTCGGGTGATGATGTCGCGGGCCGAGTCGCTACCGCCCAGCTCGTCGCCGATACCGTGCACGACGCTGCCGACCAACAGCCCGTACAGCCCGAGCCCGATGGTCCACACCACTACCGAACCGCGGCAGAGGCGCCAGGCCAAACCCGTTGGCCCGCTGAGTAATCCGGTGGACCGTGGCCGGCCGCGCCGTTCAGCGAACATCCCGGCGCCGACGTCGCGGGCACCCTGGAGCTGGTACGCCAGTACCACCAGGGCGACGGTCAGCGTCAGATGCAGCGCCAGCACTGCGAACCGGTCACCGGCATACGGGCGTACCAACAGCGACCAGCCCAACGGCGATGCCCAGGAGAGCTCGCTGCCGCCGGCATCGCCGACGGCACGCAGGGTGAACGCGGCGCCGAGTACTCCGAAGGCAATACCGCGGGAGACTCGAGCGCTGGCGGAGAGTTGGGCGGCCACGGCGGCCACGGCGGTGAACACCAGCCCGGAAGCGGCCAGCGCGCAATTGAATGCCAGTGAACCCATAACGGGCACATCGGTTTTCAGCAGGCCGAGAAATCCGATGAACCCGGTCAGCAGCGCGGCGCCGCCGGTCATTAGCAGCGCGGCGGTCAGGCCCGCGTTGCGGCCGACGGCCGTCGAGTCGATCAACTCGGTGCGTCCGGCCTCCTCGTCCGCGCGCGTGTGCCGGATCATCGTCAGGATGACGGCGACAGCGATCAGCACGTGGAACATGCCGGCTTTCCAGATGCCGGCGGCGCCGAGGCTGTCGTTGTAGATGTTGCCGTAGATCGCGCGTTGGGCCGGGCTGGCCATGATGCTCGCGACGAAACCGGCGCGCCCCGCTGCGGTGGGGTAGACGGCCGCGATGCTGCCGATGTACACCGTGGCCAGCGGCAGGGACAGCAGCAGTACCCACAGCGGCAGCACGATGCGGTCGGTACGTAGGTAAAGACGAAGCAGCCCAAGAGTTCCGGCGAAGCTGGACGACCCCGCGGCAGTACGGTCGGGCTGCGCCGGCCGCGCCAGGACGGCGGTCATGCCCGCACCTCCTCGGGTTCGCGGCGCGCACGACCTTGGTCGTGGTGGCCGTAGTGCCGCAGGAACAGATCCTCCAACGTCGGCGGCTGGCTCACCAGCGAACGCACGCCGGCATCGCCGAGCGCTTTGATGACGGCGCCGAGGCTCTCGGATTCGACCCGGGCGGTGAGCATCCGACCGTCGAAGACGATGTCGGAAACCCCTGGCAGATGGTCGATCCGGCCCGGGTTGTTGATCATGTCGGCCTTGATTGTGGTGCTCGACAGGTGCCGCATCGAATCCAGCGTTCCGGTCTCCACGGTCCGGCCGGCACGGATGATCGTCACTCGCTGGCACAGCCGTTCGGTCTCGGCCAGGATGTGGCTCGACAGCAGGACGGTGGTACCGCGACGGGCCGCCTCGGCAACGCACTGCTGAAAGATGTTCTCCATCAACGGATCCAGGCCGCTGCTGGGTTCGTCGAGCAGCAGCAGGTCGGCATTCGAGGCGAAAGCGGAGATCAGCGAGACCTTCTGCCGGTTGCCTTTCGAGTACGTGCGGGTCTTCTTGGTGGGGTCGAGGTCGAATCGCTCGGTGAGTTCGGCGCGGCGTTTCTCGTCGATACCGCCACGCATGCGGGCCAGCAGGTCGATGGTCTCGCCGCCGGTCAGGGTTGGCCACAGTGTGACATCGCCTGGGACGTAGGCGATATTGCGGTGCAGTGCCACTGCGTCGGTCCAGGGGTCGCCGCCGAGCAGTCGGACCATGCCGGAGTCCGCGCGGACGAGCCCGAGCAGGATGCGGATGGTCGTCGACTTGCCTGCGCCGTTGGGTCCGAGGAAACCGTGTACCTCGCCGCGCTGGACTCTCAGATTCAGCCCGTCGAGTGCCCGGACCGAGCCGAAGTTCTTTGTCAGGGTGTCGATTTCGATGGCGTCTGTAGCGGCGTTCACATTCACTCCTCGGTGGTGGTGACGATGGGTTGGCCCGCTTCGCGTCGGGCCAGGAAGGCTTCGTACATGGTCGAGTCGGTCAAGAGGCCTTCGGTGTAGAGCTCGAGCGACGGCAGCAACATGTCCTCGGCGTAGTCGTGCAGCACCTTGCGGTAATCCGTCGGGTCGTCGTGCAGCTGGATGTAGGTCAGGAGTGCGCCGCCGCCGGTCAGTGCCATGAACATGGCACGGGCCTTGGGGTCTCGGCTGGGTTTGAGGGTGCCGGCGCGGACACCCTCTTCGAGATAGCCTTCGGCGTTCTCGATCATGCTCTGCCACAACGACTTCGCGAGGTCGCCGCCGGTTTGCAGCGCCCGCATCAGGTAGGCGGTCATGGGTGCGAAGGACTCGATCTCGGCGAGTTGGGCGAACCACGCGCTCGGGCTGGCGTTCTGCAACGACTCGCTCTTGGCGGCCCGGACGGTCTCGATGACGTGGGCATCGCACGCTTCCCGCAGTTTCTCCTTGGAGCCGAAGTGATGGATCACCAATGCCGCGCTGACCCCGGCGGCCGCGGCGATGCTGCGCACGCTGGCGGAGAACCCGTGCTCGCCGAACTGTTCGATCGCCGCGTCCCGGATCCGGGCGACGGTGGTGAGGTCTTCGACTGAACGCATGTTCAATACGCTAAACACGCGTTCAGTCGGGCGTCAAGGATCTGTTGCGTCAAAGGGGCGTAAAGATTTGGCGGCACGCGATGAGATCAGGTGCGCACGCCGTCGATCCTGCGGTGCGGGTCTCGGTTACTCGGGCTCTTGTGCCCTGAGTACAGGGTCGACGCACGTCGGCGGGGTTTGGCCGTTGAGCCTGTGGTGACGGTGTTGGTTACTCGGCCTTTTGCGCCGTGAGTTCAGGATCAATGCGCGGGCGAGACGATCTCTAGTCGCGGACTGCGGCCAGCAACCCGTCGCCCAGCGGCACCAGGACCGGGGTCAGTCGCTCGTCCTCGGCGATGACGCGGGTGGCGTCGCGTACCGCGGTCACATCGCGATCGTTGGCGGTGGCGTCCCCGGCGCGACCGCCGAGCGCGGCCCGGTGCATGACGATAACGCCGCCCGGCCGCAGCAGGCGGACGCCCTCGGCGACGAATTGCGGCTGGTCGACGGGTTCACCGTCGATGAACACCAGGTCGTACGACTCGTCAGCCAGCCGGGTCAGGACTTCCTGCGCGCGGCCCACGATCAGCCGGGTCCGCGACGGTCCGACGCCCGCTGCGATGAACGCCTGCTTGGCCAGCCGCTGGTGCTCAGGCTCGATGTCGATGGTGGTCAGGACACCGTCGTCGCGCATGCCGGACAGCAGCCACAGTCCACTCACGCCGGCGCCCGTTCCGACCTCGACGACGGCCTTGGCCGATGCGATCTTGGCGAGCACGCTCAGCAGCGCGCCGACGGCCGGGGTGATCGGATTGGCTCCGCTCTCCTCTGCCCGTTCCCGGGCCGCCGCGGTGATCGGTTCCTCGGTGATGGACCGCTCGGCGTGCTTCACGATGGCCTCGGCCGTGCTGGGCTTGGGAGCGGCGGCCGGTGCAGCGGCGACCGGCTGGGTCGGCGCCGGAGCGGGGGCGGGGGCGGCCGGAGCCGACCCAGCCGGCGCAGGCTGGCCGCTACCGGCCGAAACCGTCGGGTCATCGGTGCTGGACATGTCCGCAGCGTAACCAACGGCCGGCTGGCCGGCGCTCAGCACACGCTCAACACGGTGAGCTGACCTTCGGGTCGATCCGGCGGCTGCTCTGAAGGCCGCTCCGGAGGCTGAGGGCCGACCCTGAGCGACGGCGCGCCACGCCCGGGATGCAACGTTAAGTTTTGGCGAACATTTGTGGGGTATTCGCAGGTCATGGTCCTGGAATCCGGTTTCTCAGGAAAAGTTCAGTATGCTCATACATCAACCTCACCAGGGTGGGGAACCGTAATCGCCATGCACGCGAGTGTGAATGATCTGCAAGCCGATTCCGGCCTCCGGCGGTCGCCGGATATCCGCGGCATCGGGAATATCGGACTCCAGGTACCGGTTGGTCTGGATACGTCGTGTACCTACGACGAGGAACCCACCGAACTGGAGATTGCCACGACCACCATTACGGGAACTGGTCCGGCCCCGACGATGCTTGCCCCGACCCACATGTCCCACGTTCCGGTCGCCGAGGCCGAGTCGGACTGGGCTGAAGTCAGCGACGAGCTGACGGGCACTGCAGTGTTCGACGCCACCGGCGATGTGGCGTCCATGCCGTCATGGGACGAGCTGGTGCGCCAGCACGCCGACCGGGTGTACCGCCTGGCCTACCGCTTGTCGGGTAACCCGCAGGACGCCGAAGACCTCACCCAGGAGACCTTCATCCGGGTGTTCCGTTCGGTCCAGAACTACCAGCCCGGCACATTCGAGGGCTGGCTGCACCGCATCACCACCAACCTGTTCCTGGACATGGTCCGGCGCCGCACCCGTATCCGCATGGAGGCGCTGCCGGAGGACTACGACCGGGTGCCCGCCGACGATCCGAACCCCGAGCAGGTGTACCACGACTCGCGGCTCGGACCGGATCTGCAGGCAGCGCTCGATTCGCTGCCCCCGGAATTCCGCGCCGCCGTCGTGCTCTGCGACATCGAAGGCCTGTCGTACGAGGAGATCGGCGCGACGCTCGACGTCAAGCTGGGCACCGTGCGCAGTCGCATTCACCGCGGCCGACAGGCGCTGCGGGAGTACCTGGCCAGCCACCCCGGTGACTACTCCGAGGCGGCCGCGGCGATCTCCGCCAAGTCCGCCTGAGCGTTGTGACGCATCCGTCCCAGGTTGTCGCGCTACATTCAGTAGTAACGGCAGCGCAGACGGAGGCGTGGCGCGGAGAGGAGGTCGGTGATGGTCGACCGGGGACAGTTGTTCCGTCGTGCGTTCTCCTGGCTGCCCGCTCAGTTCGCCTCCCAGAGCGACGGACCCGTCGGCCCGCGGCGCTTTGGTTCTACGGAACACCTGGCCATCGAGGCCATCGCCGCATTCGTCGACGGTGAACTGCAGATGGGTGCGCACTTGCGCGCCGCCCATCACCTATCGCAGTGCCCGGATTGCTCCGCCGAGGTGGACGCCCAGGGGCAGGCCCGAAGCGCGTTGCGTGATTCGTGCCCGATCATCGCGCCGAATTCGTTGCTGGGTGCCCTGGCGAACATCCCCAACGACGCATCGACGCAGTTCGCGGATGTCCAGGCATCCGGAATCGAAGACCAGGACTTTGCCGACCGGCCGCCGCGGGAACGTCGCCGCCGCCGGTAGGGTTGAGTCTGAAATTTTGAGTAGCCGGCCCGCCCCTCCAGGCGGCCAGTGCAGATAGAGCCAGCAGATGGGGAGTGGAACACCGGTGACGAATCAGGACATGTCCGGCGATCGCCCCCGTCTGGCACCGCGTCCGGTGACGCGCACCCCGGTGGACCCGGCGTCGCAGCGCGCGTTCGGCAGGCCCGACGGCTTCGCCGGTTCCTTCCTCGCCGAGGACCAGATCCGGAACCAGGGGGAGTACACCCCCACCAACCAGGCGCCCGATCCCGTGCTGGCGGAGGCCTTCGGGCGGCCGGGTGGTGCCGCCGACTCCCTGCAGCGGCACCCGGCCGACGCGGGTGCGCTGGAGGCCGAGGGCGCGGATGACGACGACGCCGTCGCGGACCCGTGGCGGGATCCGTCGGCCGCGCCGTCACTCGGGACTCCGGCACTGCCCACGCCGCCGCCGGTGACGGTTGCCGCTCCCGTCGGCAAGCTCGGCGTGCGGGACGTGCTGTTCGGCCGCAGGGTCTCCATGACCGCACTCGCGGTGTTGGCCCTGCTGGCGTTGGTGATCGGCCTGGTCGGTGGCGTCGTCGGCCGCAAGACCGCAGAGGTGGTGGAGGCCTTCACCACCTCCAAGGTCACCTTGAAGACCAGCGACAATGGTGACCTGCCGGCCGGCCGGTTTGCGAAAGTGGCTGCCGCCGTGGCGGATTCGGTGGTGACCATCGAAGCGATGGGGGACACCGACGGGTCGCAGGGCTCCGGCGTGGTGGTCGACGGCCGCGGCTACGTCGTCACCAACAACCACGTCATCTCGGACGCGGCGAAGGATCCCGGCAAGTACCACATCTCCGTGGTGTTCAACGACGGCAAGCAGGTGCCGGCGAACCTTGTCGGTCGTGACCCCAAGACCGACCTGGCGGTGCTGAAGGTCGACAACGTCGACAATCTGGTCGTCGCGAAGTTCGGCGACGCGGACAAGGTCAAGGTCGGTGACGAGGTCATCGCGGCCGGCGCCCCACTGGGCCTGCGCAGTACCGTCACGCACGGCATCGTCAGCGCGCTGCATCGCCCCGTGCCGCTATCTGGCGAAGGGTCCGACACCGACACCGTCATCGACGGCATCCAGACCGACGCCTCGATCAACCACGGCAACTCCGGCGGTCCGCTCATCAACATGAATTCCGAGGTCATCGGGATCAACACGGCCGGAAAGTCCTTGTCCGACAGCGCCAGTGGTCTCGGCTTCGCCATCCCGGTGAACGAGGTCAAGGCCACCGTCGAGGTGCTGATCAAGGACGGCAAGATCTTCCACCCGACGCTGGGCCTGAATGCCAAGTCGGCCAGCGACAAGGTTGCCTCGGGCGCCCAGGTCGTCAACGTCGTCGGCGGCAGCCCCGCCGACAAGGGCGGCATCCTGGAGAACGACGTCGTCGTCAAGGTCGGTAACCGCAAGGTCGCCGATGCCGACGAGTTCGTGGTCGCGGTGCGGCAGTTGCAGATCGGTCAGCCGGCGCCCATCGAGGTGATCCGCGAAGGCCGGCACTTGACCCTCACCGTCGTTCCCAACGCAGACACCCCGGCCAGCTGATGTTCGGCAACATCGGATGGGGCGAGATGCTCGTGCTGGTCATCGCGGGCCTGGTGATCCTCGGCCCCGAGCGGCTACCCGGCGCCATCCGGTGGACGGCCGGCAGCCTCAAGCAGGTGCGCGATTACCTGAGCACCGCGACCGGCCAGTTGCGTCAGGACCTCGGGCCGGAATTCGAGGATCTGCGTCAACCGCTCAGTGAACTGCAGAAGCTGCGCGGGATGACGCCGCGGGCGGCGCTCACCAAGCATCTGCTGGACGGCGACGATTCGTTCATCACCGGAGCTTTCGACGCCGCGACACCGGATCAGACGAAGCCCCTGACCACGCCGGAGGTCAACGGCCTTCCGCCCACACCGGGCGCTACGGCGCAGCCGCCGCAGCCGGGGCCGACACAGTTCGATCCTGACGCGACCTGACCGTCTAGAGGTTCAGCGCCTCTAGCCGCGCCGGATCGCGGTAGCGATCGGAGTGCTCGGCGATCTCCGCCGCCGGCGGCAGGATTTCGTCCGCGGCGACGTAGACGCCACCGGCGCGCAATGAGTCGTCGAGCATCAACCAGATCCAGCGGGTCAGGTCGGCGACCAGCGCGTCCTGGGTATCGCGCAGTGGCTGTTCGAGCCAGTGCCCCGCGGCGGTTTCGACCAGGCCGACGATGCTGTAGGACAATCGCTCGGCGTCGGCCGCCACATCGAACGCCGCCACGTACATCTTCAGGACCGTGGTCAGCAGGTTGGCGATGGTGATCTTGATGTCGGCGAAGGCGTTGAAGCCCTCATCGATCGAACATCGCTGCAGGTAGCGGTACAGATTCGGGTGCTGGGTCAGAAAGTGGACGTGCGCGCTCACGCCGGCCTTGATGATCTGCGCCATGCTGCCTTCGGGCCGCCACACCGGTGCCAGTTCCGCGGTGATCATCTGGCTGGTCCGTTGTGCGACCGAGTGTTGCAGGTCCGCCGCGTCGACGAAGTGCCGGTACAGCTTGGTGCGGCTGACGCCGACGTGCGCGGCGATCTGTTCGGTCGAGGTCTGGGGCCCGTGTTGCTCGATCACCACGAGGGCAGCGTCGATGAACTCAGCGCGCCTGCGCTCGCGTTGGCCGGCCCAGCGACCGGTGGTGGCATTCGCCATGGCTCCTTGTTCTACCTCATGTACCTGGTCGGGAGTTGCCTGATGCATCCAATCAGTCGGAGTCTAGCTATCAAGTGGTACGTGTCGTACCATCTGATGATCGCGCCAGAGGGTGGCGCCCGCCCGTTCAAAGGGGAACGACGATGGACGCCGTATCCGCATTTCGCCGCGTTGCCGGACTGCCCGTCGCTGACGCGTTGCTGACGCCCGCGGCCGACTACGGATTCTTCGGACCTGACTCCGTCACCTGGCGGGTGTGGAGCTACCCGACGTCGCTGCTGTTGGGCTTCGCCCGCGCCGTGACCATCGAGCACCTCGACCCCTACCTGGCGGCCGCGGTGGACGCCAGCGGTCAGGTGTATGCCCGTACCCGGCTGCGCTATGACCGCACCATGCAGTACTTCGCGCTGGTGGCGTTCGGCGATGCCGAGTCGGTGCTGGACGCCTCCGAGGTCCTCGTCAAGATTCACGGCAAGGCCATCGGCACCGAGCCGATCAGCGGCAAGCAGTTCGACGCGAACGATCCCTATTCGCAGCTGTGGATCCACCTGACCGCGTGGCACTCGATCCTCTACACCTACGAGATGTTCGGGCCGGGCAAGCTGACCGATGCCGAGGAACTGCAGTACTGGGAGGAATGCGCGCGCGCCGCCGAATTCCAGACCATCAACCCGGACGACGTGCCGCGCACGCGCGCGGGCATCCAGCAGTACTTCGAGCAGTACCGGCCGCAGATGGCCGGCTCCGAGGTGGCGCAGAACATGATGAACTACCTCGTCGACCTCGGGTACCACATCCTGCCCGAGCGCGTCCCGGGCTGGATGCGGCGCGTGTTCAACTGGCCGATGCGCCGTGCCATCATCGCCACCATGCCGAAGTGGATGCGCACCCTCGGCGGTATCCCGCAGAACTATTCCGATGACGTCATCGCCAAGCTGATCGCGCGGCCGTTCCTGCGGGCGGTTTCCGGCATCCCGCGCCTCGAGCTCGCGATCCTGGACTTCACCACCCCGCACACCACGCCGATCGTCGGCCCGGCGCTGATGAAGATCCCGGCCCAGAACCCGGTCACCTACACCCCGGCCGAGGCTCGCACGAAGTTCGGCCGGACCACGCCGTTCGAGCAGTACCAGGCCCTGCTCGCCAAGCGGGAGCTGGGGCAGGGGCCCATGCCGTACGAGCACAACCACAACGACGCGCTGCTGGAATTCGAAGCACCCGCCGGCTGATTCCGGCCCATACCGACCACACCACCGGGAGAATTCAGGACATGACGGACACTGCGTACACGGCCCTGGTGGACCAGGCGCTGGACGACCTCGCCGAAGGTGAGAAGGCTTGGGCCGCAACCCCTCTGGCGCGACGGCGCCAGATTCTCGACGACGTGCAGCAGCTGGCGGTGCGGCACGGCGCCGAGTGGGTCGAGGCCGCGGTCGGAATCAAACAGCTGAATCCGGAGTCGCCGCTCGTTGGTGAGGAATGGATATCCGGGCCCTACCCGCTGGCGGCCGGGGCTGCCGCACTGTCGGCGAGCCTGGCCAAGTTGGAGGCCGGCCAGAGCCCGCTGAACGGCGCCGACTTCGGCACCGCCGCGGGCCGCACCACGGTGAAAGCGCTGCCGCTCAATATCTTCGACACGCTGCTGCTGTCCGGGTTCAGTGCCGAGGTCTGGCTGCAGCCGGGTGTCAGCCGGGATGAGGCGCTGCGGACCGCTGGTCTGGCACAGCGGGATCCGGGCAAGACCAACGGCATCGGCGTCGTACTCGGTGCGGGCAACATCACGTCGATCGCCCCACTGGACACCGTGTACGAGCTGATCGCCCACAACAGGGTCGTGGCGCTCAAACTCAACCCGGTCACCGATCCACTGCTGCCGGTGCTGACCAAGGTGCTGGCCCCGTTCATCGCGCTCGGTGCGGTGCGGATCCTCACCGGTGGCGCGGACGTCGGCACTTACCTGGTGCAGCACGACGCGGTGGACCACGTGCACATGACAGGCAGCGCCCTGACCCACGACGCCATCGTCTTCGGTGTCGGCGAAGAGGGGGTCCGACGCAAAGCCGCGGGCGAGCCGATCTTGCACAAGGACATCACCAGCGAGCTCGGCGGGGTGTCACCGACCATCGTCGTGCCCGGCAAGTGGAGCCGCGCAGACATCGAGTTCCAGGCCAACCACATCGCCACCCAGCGGCTGCACAACAACGGCTACAACTGCGTGGCGTCGCAGGTCGTCGTGCTGTCGTCGAAATGGGCGCAGCGCGACGAGTTCGTCGCAGCCCTGACCGAGGCGATTGCCGCGGCGCCCAACCGCGCGGCCTACTACCCGGGCTCCGATTCCCGGGTGGCAGGTGCCGAGGCGACCTACCCGCAGGCCCAGCGGCTCGGCGACCGCCTGCTCGTGGTGGATCCCGAAGACCGCACCGCATTGCTCAACACCGAGTACTTCTCGCCGGTGTACGGCGTCATCGACCTGGACAGCGACGGCGTCGAGTTCGTCCGCGAGGCCACCCGCCTGGCCAACGAGGACTTCGTCGGCACCCTCGGCGTCAACATCGTCGCCGCCCCCGCCACCATCAAGGCTCTCGGCAAGGCCTTCGACGCCATGATCGAGGCGCTGCACTACGGCACGGTGGCGGTGAACGCTTGGACCGGCGTCGGCTACCTCACCCCGCACGCCACCTGGGGTGCCTTCCCCGGGCACACGCTGGCCGACGTGCAAAGCGGGATCGGTGTGGTGCACAACGGTTTCCTGCTCGAGAAGCCCGAGCGCACGGTGGTGCGCGGGCCGTTCCGCCCGTCGCCGCGCTCGCTGATCGGCGGCGAACTGTCCATTTCGCCGAAGCCGCCGTGGTTCGTCAACAACCGGACGGCCGCGACCACCGGCCGGCTCCTCACCGCGTTCACCGGCAAGCCGAGCTGGGCCAAGCTGCCGGCGATCTTCGTCTCCGCGCTGCGGGGCTGATCGACTTCCTCGGTCAAAAGCCCGGTCTGTGGTCATGCCACGGACCGGGCTTTTTCCTGTGATCGGCGCTGAAGGTCGTCATCATCTGGTCACCGAATGCTAACCTACGGTACCGTAGGTTACGGTACCGTAGGTTTGTGGCGTTGCGGACCTACGCCGACCACCGATGAAGGGATTGACCCATGGATACCCAGACAGCTGTGCTGTATGAACTGGAGCCCGTCGTCGCGCAGAACCTCGACCGGTACCTGGATCGGGCAGTGGACAGCTGAAGAGGGGCGTCACAGCATCGCGCTGCGCGACTATCTCGTCGTCACTCGCGGCGTCGATCCCGTTGCCCTGGAACGGCTCCGGATGGAGCACACCGTCGCCGGCTACGACGCGGGCGACCGCAGCGCGCTGTCGGTGCTCGCCTATGTCTCATTTCAGGAACTGGCCACGCGCGTCTCGCATCGCAATACCGGCCGGGCGTCGGGCTGCCCGCTGGCGGACCAGCTGCTGGCTCGCATCGCGGCCGACGAGAACCTGCACATGGTGTTCTACCGCAACCTGATGGCCGCGGCCCTAGAGATCGCCCCGGACGAGGCGATGGTCGCCATCTGTGGCGAGGTCATCAACTTCGCGATGCCCGGCCTGGGCATGACCGACTTCGCGAAGAATGCGCTGACCATCGCCAAGGCCGGTATCTACGACCTGCGCATCCACCATGACGACGTGCTGGTCCCGGTGCTGCGCTTCTGGAACATCTTCGACCGCAACGATTTCGGGCCGGTCGGCGAGCAGGCGCGCGAACAACTGATCGGGTTCCTCGGCATGCTCGACGAGCGGGCGCGGTTCTACGAGGAGAAGCGCAAGCTGGCCAGTGTGGCCGGCTGAGCGGCTATCCCGGCAGCCGGATCACCTGGGCGGCGTAGGCCAGGCCCGCGCCGTAGCCCAGGAGTAGCGCCAGGCTGCCGGGTTTGGCCTCGCCGGTGTCGAGCAGGGTGTACATCGCCAGCGGAATCGAGGCGGCCGACGTGTTGCCGGCATCCTGAATATCTTGGGCAACAACAGTTTCCGGCTTGAGCTCCAGGCCCTTGGTGAGTAGCTCGTTGATCCGGCCGTTGGCCTGATGGGGGATGAAGACCTCGATGTCGTCGACCGTCAGGCCGGCGGCCGCGATGGCGCGCCTGCCGACATCGACCATCTGGAACGCTGCCCAGCGGAAGACGGTCTGGCCCTCCATGCGCAGGAAAGGCCTTGGGCCGGAGGGATTCTCGGCGTAGTCGATCCAGCTGAGATCCTGCACGATGGCGCTGGACTGCTCGCCGTCGCTGCCTGCGACGGTGGGCCCGATGCCTTGCTCTTCGGTCGGCCCGACCACCACCGCGGCGGCACCGTCGGCGAAGATGAAAGCGTTGCCGCGGTCGGTCATGTCGACGGCGTCGGACAGCTTCTCCGAGCCCACCACGAGGATGCGGCCGGCACTGCCCGCCCGGATCATATCGGCGGCCACGCCCAGCGAGTAACCGAATCCGGCGCAGCCCGCGGCGATGTCGAAGGCCGGAATGCCCTGTGCGCCAATCTCTGTGGCCACCTGGGGCCCGCACGGCGGGGTGTTGCGGAAGTTGGTGCTGGTGGCGACGATGACCGCGTCGATGTCGGTGCCGGACAGGTCCGCCGCCGCGCAGGCACGGCGGCCGGCCTCGCACGCCATCGTGACCGCGGACTCGTCAGGGCCGGCGAACCGGCGGTTCTTGATTCCGGTCCTGGAGTAGATCCATTCGTCCGACGAATCGATGGTTTCACAGATCTCGTCGTTGGTGACGACGCGGCCGGGGCGATAGGCCGCCACGCTCAGCAGGCCGACGTTCTGTGCGCCGCTGCGCGTATGGATATGTGTCACTTGTCGATTCCTGTCGGAGGAGGGGGTCAGCGCCCAGCTGGGTCGAGCCCGAGCGACATGCCGGCCAGTCCGCGCTTGCGGCTGGACAGTTTGTCGGCGATGCCGCGCAATGCTTGTCCGGCAGCCGAGTCGGCATCGGACAGCACCAGGGGCACGCCGGAGTCGCCGGCGCTCACGAGCCGCGGGTCCAGCGGCACCTGGCCCAGCAGCGGAACCTCGGCACCGACTGTGCGCGTGAGGCTTTCGGCAACCTGTGCGCCACCGCCCTCGCCGAACAGCTGCATCGTGGTGCCGTCGGGCAGGGTGAGTCCGGACATGTTCTCGACCACGCCGACGATGCGCTGACGGGTCTGCACCGCGATCGCGCCGGCGCGCTCGGCCACCTCGGCGGCGGCCATCTGGGGCGTGGTGACCACGAGAATCTCGGCGCCGGGAATCAACTGCGCCACCGAGATGGCGATGTCGCCGGTGCCGGGCGGCAGGTCGAGCAGCAGCACATCGAGGTCACCCCAGTACACGTCGGCCAGGAACTGCTGCAAGGCCCGGTGCAGCATGGGCCCGCGCCACACCACGGGGGTGTTGCCCTGAGTGAACATCGCGATGGAGATGACCTTCACATCGTGCGAAACCGGCGGCAGGATCATTGAATCCACCTGGGTGGGGCGATCCTGCACACCCATCATCCGGGGCACCGAGTGGCCATAGATGTCGGCGTCGAGCAGGCCGACCGACAGGCCTTTGGCGGCCAGTGCGGCTGCCAGGTTCACCGTCACGCTGGACTTGCCGACGCCGCCCTTGCCGGACGCCACCGCGTACACCCGGGTCAGCGAACCCGGCTGGGCGAACGGGATGACCGGTTCCTTGGAGTCGCCGCGCAGCTGCTTGCGCAGTTCGGCGCGCTGCTCGTCGTTCATCACGTCGAGGGTCACCTTGACCGCACCGGTGCCCGGCACGTCGGTGACGGCCGCGGTGACCCGATCGGTGATCTCGGTCTTCTTGGGGCAGGCCGACGTGGTCAGGTAAATCTCGACGTGCACGGCACCGTCGGACTCGACGGTCACGTCCTTGACCATGCCGACCTCGGTGATCGGGCGGCGCAGTTCAGGGTCGACAACTTTGCCCAGTGCGGCACGCACGGCGGCATTCAGCTCAGCAGACATTACTTGTGAGTTTATAACTGCCGGTCAGCGCGATGGCAGCTGGTCAGGGTTGGCCAGGGAAGGCCGGCGCCGGCGGGGGTCCGGGATCAGCGGGCGGCGCAGTGGCGGGGCCGGGTGCCGCGGGCACCGCTGCGGGCGCGACGGCGGGACCAGGAGCCGCTCCGACCGGGCCGGCGGCCGGGGTGCCCACACCCACGGCGGTCACCGGAATGGGGCCGCCGAGGGCGGGAGCCGGGGCCGGCGCGACGGGTGCCGGCGGCAGCTGGAACGGTGGCAGGTTGAACGGGTTCGGCTGCTGCGCGTCCAGTGCCGGGGCATCGGGAGCCGGATTGGCCGCCGCGCTCGGGGCAGGTCCACCTTGCAGGCAGAACACCGCACAGTTCTGCTTCGGCTCCGCCGGGCCGGGCAACGGACCCGTGCGTCCCATCTGCAGCGCGGGCGTCAACGCCAGCGGATCGTCGGACGGCAGTCCCATCGCATTGATGGGCAGGCCCGGCCCGAGCCCCTCGGGGTTGTCGAGGTGCTGGTCGCCGATGGCGGGCGGCGGGCCGACGATCGGCGGCAGGTCGACCGGGGCGATACCGGTGACGTAAGCCTTCGCCCAACCGAGCACGTTCTGGGCGTAGGGCATCGAGTTGTTGTAGCGCAGGATCGCCGTCAGCACCTGGGACGGATCACGCAGGTTCAGTCCGCCACTGCACAGGTAGCGCGCCGCGGCGAGGGATGCGTCGTAAACGTTCTGGACGTCGGGCTTGCCGTCGCCGATGGCGTCCGCGGCGTACCGGGCCCAGGTGCCGGGCAGGAACTGCATGGGACCCAGTGCGCGGGCGTAGGTCACCCGCCCGGCCGCGATGGTCTGCACGATGACCTCGTTGCCGGCCAGCGTGCCGTCCAGGACAGGTCCGAGGATCGGGGTGAGCGCGGTGCCGCGCGCGTCCGTGGCACCGCTGTTGGCGTGCCCGGATTCGATGCGACCGATGCCGGCGAGCAGGTTCCAGCTGATACCGCAGCCCGGGGCGTTGGTCGCCATGATCCTCTCGGCGGTGCGGTAGGCGTTGAGCACGACCGGCGGAATCCGCAGCCCGCCGGGCGCCATCACCAGCGACGCCGGCGGCGGAGACAGGGCCGTGGTCGGGTCCATGTGCAGGGCGCGCGGCACTTGATCGGACGCCACCACCGTCATACCGGCCCGGTTGCGGGGGCTGGGGCCGGTAGGTGTGACGGCCGCCAGTGGCGTGACGCCCGCGGTGGCGCTGTTGTGCACTGTTGTTTGCCGAGTCGGCGCGGAACCGCCGACGGCGAGCATCAGCACGAGTGGCGCGACGACCGCGACGCCGGCCAGTGGGCGGCGCATTGCCTGGGCCATTCGGCGGCGGCGGCCCGGGACGCCTTCGTCAGCCGGATCAGCTTCGCCGGCGACAGCGGCGTCGTAGTCCTCGACAGTGTCGTCTACCAGTGCGGAGTCACCTAAAAGTGCGTGGGGGTCGGTGGTAGACGCAGCGTCGTCCGCGGAGTCAGCGGTGTCGCCCCCGATAAGCACTAAGCCATCCTATGGAAGTGGAATACCGGAGTGACCCCGGTGACATGTGTTGTGATTCAAGTCACCATACCTACTCCGTGGGCGGTTGGCGTAGCAATGTTTCCGCCGAGTGGAAACTCGTATCGGCGGCCGGGGCGGAGCCGGCCTCGGCGTCGCCGAAAGCCTCGTTTTCCTCGACCGGCGGACGTGACTTTCCGGTCTTGCGTTTGCCGGATCCGCCCTTGCCGCCGTTCTGCTGAGCAATCAGCGTCCGCAACTCGTCGAGTTCGCGGCGGAGGTAGTCCCGAGTGGCCACCTCGCCGACGGCCAACCGCAGCGCGGCCAGTTCGCGGGCCAGGAATTCGGTGTCGGCTTTGGTCTGCGCCGCGCGCCGGCGGTCCTCTTCGAGCGACACCCGGTCCCGGTTCTCCTGACGGTTCTGCGCCAGCAGAATCAGTGGTGCCGCGTATGCGGCCTGGGTCGAGAACGCCAGGTTCAGCAGGATGAACGGGTACGGGTCGAACTGCAGGCTGATGGCGATCAGGTTGAAGGCGATCCAGATGACCACGATGACCGTCTGGATGAGCAGATATTTGCCCGTGCCCAGGAACCGGGCGATCCCTTCACTGAACCGACCGACCGCCTCGACGTCCAAGCGCGGCGTCAGCCGGAAGCGGGACGTGCGCGGGATGTCCAGGCGCTGCCGTGCCGAAGGCTCGCTCACCGGCCCGCTCCCGAGATGTTGTCAGTGATGGCCTGGGTCGAGTCCGGCGCTGGTCCGTCGGCACTGCGCCAGCCGGCGGGCAGCAGGTGGTCGAGCAGGTCGTCGACGGTGACGGCGCCCAGCAGGTGATTCTCATCGTCGACCACCGGCGCGGACACCAGGTTGTAGGCGGCGAAGTAGCGCGTCACCTCGGCCAGCGAGCTGTTCGGGGACAGCACCGGCAGATCGGTGTCGAGGATGCCGCCGACTTGGGTGGCCGGCGGTTCGCGCAGCAGCCGCTGCGTGTGCACGAGGCCCAGGTAGCGTCCGGTCGGCGTCGCGGTCGGCGGCCGCGCCACGAACGTCATGGACGCCAGCGCCGAGGTCAGCTCGGGGTCGCGGACGCGGGCGAGCGCCTCGGCGACCGTGGTGTCGGGGGCGAGGACGACGGGCTCCGGCGTCATCAGACCACCGGCGGTGTCGGGAGAGTGCTGCAGCAGTCGCCGCACCGGCTCGGCGTCGTCGGGGTCCATCCGGTCCAGCAGCACGGCGGCGCGGGTGGCGTCGAGCTCGCCGAGCAGGTCGGCGGCGTCGTCGGGGTCCATCTCTTCCAGCACGTCCGCGGCACGCTCGGTGCCCAGCTGGTTGAGCAGTTCGGCCTGCTCAGGTTCGGAGAGCTCCTGCAGGATGTCGGCCAGCCGCTCGTCGTCGAGAGCCCTGACCACTTCGTGGCGGCGTTTGACCGGCAGGTCGCGGAGCGCGTCGGCGACCTCGACGGGGCGCTGGCCGTCGAACTGCTCCAGCAGCTGGGCCACGCCCTGACCAGGCAGCGCGAGCGCCGACGGCGTCAGTCCGATGACGTTCTGCCACTCGACCACGTGCACCGTGGTGCGTCGGCCCAGCCGGCGGTGACGCACCGCGACGCGGGTGACCAACCAGTCGCGCGACCGAGTCTGCTCGATGGCGAGGTCGACCACGACGACATCGAGGCCGGCGAGCTGTTCGAGCTCCGGATCTCTGACGCGCACGCGGGTGTCCAAGATCTGCCCGAGGACCAGGGCCTCGCCGGGGCGCTGTTCGAACCGGCGCAGCGAGATGGTCGCTCCCGTGAGGGTGACGGAGTTGTGCTCGATCGAGGTCACCCGCAGGATCGGGACGAATATTCTGCGGCGCGTGGTCAGTTCCACGACGATGCCGAGCACCCGCGGTTGCTGGCGGATGACGCCCATGCTCACGACCACGTCGCGCACCCGGCCGACCGATTCCCCGTCAGGGCCCAGCACGACCAATCCAGCGAGCCGAGCGACGAAGACCCTGTTGACCGCCACCATGCACCACAGGGTAGAGAGTGGGGTCGTGGAGAACGTGTATCGGCCCCGCCGTACCTGCCTTTCTGTTCCGGGCAGCAGCGACAAGATGATCGCGAAGGCCAAGACCCTGCCGGCCGATCAGGTGTTCCTCGACCTGGAGGACGCGGTTGCCGCCGACGCGAAGGCCGCGGCGCGCGCCCGGGTGGCGCAGGCGTTGTGCGAGCCGGGCTGGGCGGGCCAGCTGCGCGGACTCCGGGTGAACGACTGGACCACCCCGTGGACGTACGCCGACGTGATCGAGGTCGTCACCGCGGTCGCGCGCGGGCGCGGCGAACTCGACGTCATCGTGCTGCCGAAGGTCAGCGATGTCTCGCACGTGCAGGCGCTCGATCTGCTGCTGACCCAGCTGGAGCGCACGCATGGGCTGCCCGTCGGCGGCATCGGCATCGAGGCCCAGATCGAAGACGCCAAGGGGCTGACCAACGCCGACTCGATCGCCGGTGGCCCGCGGGTGCAGGCGCTGATCTTCGGGCCCGGCGATCTGATGGCCAGCCTGAACATGCGCACTCTGGTGGTCGGGGAGCAGCCCGTCGGCTACGGCGTCGGCGACGCCTATCACCACGTGCTGATGACGATTCTGGTGGCGGCGCGGGCGCACGGCATCAATGCCATCGACGGCCCGTATTTCAAGGTGAAGGACACCGAGGCGTTCACGCGCGTCGCAGGCCAGACCGCGGCGCTCGGGTACGACGGGAAGTGGGTTCTGCACCCCGACCAGATCGCCGCCGGAAACGAGATCTTCAGTCCGCGCCAGGCCGACTACGACCATGCCGAGCTGATCCTCGAGGCCTACGAATGGCACACCTCGCAGGCCGGTGGTGCCCGCGGTGCGGTGTTGCTCGGCGACGAGATGATCGACGAGGCCAGCCGCAAGATGGCGCTGGTGATCGCGGGCAAGGGGCGTGCCGCCGGGATGACGCGCACCGGCGAGCGGTTCAGCCCGCCGGCGTGAGCGGGTCGGCTACGCGCCGAGGACCAGCACGACCAGGAACAGGTTGAGCAGGAACGCCAGGGCGCCGCACACGATGCCGCTGAGCGCCAGAGCGCGGCCTCGGGTGCCGCTGCCGGGGATCCGCTCGTAGGCGACCACGCCGAGTCCCACGCCGATGAGCGCCACGGGGCCCAGCACCACACCGGCCAGCGCGCACACGACCGAGCCGACCGCCAGTCGGTTGACCCGTGCGCTGATCACAAGTTCGGGTCTTGGTGAATCGCCCAGTCGTAGAACAGCGCGAAGCCCAGCAGGCCGACGACGATGGACACGCCACCGATGGCGATTCCCGCGATGGCCATGGCGCGGCCGTTGGTCCGCGGCCGGCCCTTGCCCTGCATCACGGCCACGATGCCGAGGACGATGCCCAGCAGCGAGATGATCGGACCGATGAAGCACATGAAATAGAGCGGTAATGCGACCAGCGAACACGCCAGCGATCCGATGGCCATGCCGTCGTTCGCCGGCGGCGCCGGGTACGACGAATACATCGGGGGCGGCAGGAAGCCGGCCGGCGGCACGAACCCCGACGGTGGGCCGTACGGCGCGGCGGGCGGGGGACCGTAGAAGCCCGGCGGTGGGCCGGGAGGCGCGGCAAACGGGCCTGTCGGTGGCTGGGGTTGGAAGTGGGGCTGGGGCGCGGCCGGACCCTGCTGCCAGGGCGCCGCGGTGGGCCCCGGCTCTTCGAGCGGCGGGTATTCGTACACCGGGTAGTCGCTGGTCGCTTCGGCGTCGGTGCCGGCCGGCCGGGCCGACTGACTGGCCGGCCGCGACGGATCCCAGGAGGGCTGCCCTGACTCCGCGCCCGGACTTGTCATGCCGACCAACCTAGCCTAAGAGATCATGGCATCGTGGTAGCAGAAGTGCGTTCCGCGGCGAGTGACAGGAGACCAGGGGCATGACGAATCCGCTGCAGCCTGACCGCACCCCGGGTCCGGGCGGACAGGCCGGATTGCCGACCCCGCCGAAGGGTTGGCCCATCGGGTCCTACCCGACCTATGCCGAGGCGCAGCGCGCCGTCGATTACCTGTCAGACCAACAGTTTCCGGTGCAGCACGTCACCATCGTGGGCGTCGACCTCATGCAGGTCGAGCGGGTCACCGGACGGCTCACCTGGCCGCGCGTGCTGGGCGGCGGCATCCTGACCGGCGCCTGGCTGGGCTTGTTCATCGGGCTGGTGCTGGGCCTTTTCGGCACCAACGCGTGGGGATCGCTGCTCACCGGCCTGATCGCCGGTGTGTTCTTCGGCTTGATCACCTCCGGCGTGCAATACGCGATGTCGCGCGGCACAAGAGATTTCAGCTCGACCATGCAACTGGTCGCCGGCCGGTACGACGTTTTGTGCGATCCGGTGTGCGCCGAGCAGGGGCGTGATCTGTTGGGTCGGCTGTCGCTCTGAGCCTTCCGGGGCCGGCCACCTGATCGGCTCCCGACGTCGCCACTGAGGCACCTGATCGGCTCCGACGCCGACGATATGTTGCATGGCACACCTTCTGCGCTCTACGGTTTGCGCGCGGGAGGTTCCCGTGAGACAGGAGGCGTCCGTGGTGCGCGCGGGAAAGCTGCGGGCTGCGCTGGCAGCGGGTGCGGCGGCGTGCACGGCCGCCACGTTGGTGTCCGCGTGCGGGTCCGGTGCCGGCGGCACCGTCGTCAACGTCTACACCTCGGCCAATGAGATGGCGACCTTCTCGGCGCTCGCCAGGCGGTGCAATGCCGAGCTCGATGGCCGCTTCAGTATCAAGCAGATCAGTCTGCCCAAGGGCGCCGACGATCAGCGGCTGCAGCTGGCCCGCCGGCTGACCGGCAACGACAAGAGCCTCGACATCATGGGCCTGGACGTGGTGTGGACCGCAGAGTTCGCCGAGGCCGGCTGGGCTGTGCCCCTGGCCGACGATCCGGCCGCAAAAGCGGAGGCCGACGCCGCCGACGACACCTTGCCCGGTCCGCTGAAGACCGCGCAGTGGAAGGGCCGGCTGTTCGCCGCGCCCATCACGACCAACACCCAGATGCTCTGGTACCGCGCCGATCTGATGCCCGAGCCGCCGGCCACCTGGGATGAGATGGTGGCGCAGGCGACCCGGCTGCATGCCGCCGGTGGACCCAGCTGGATTGCCGTTCAGGGCAAGCAGTACGAGGGCCTGGTGGTCTGGTTCAACACCTTGCTGACCAGTGCGGGCGGCAGCGTGCTGTCCGACGACGGCAAGAAAGTCACCTTGACCGACACCCCTGAGCATCGGGCCGCGACCGTCAGGGCGCTGCAGGTCATCAAGTCGGTGGCCACGGCGCCCGGTGCCGACCCGTCGATCACCCAGACCGACGAGGGGACGGCCCGGCTGGCGCTCGAGCAGGGCAAGGCCGCGCTCGAGGTGAATTGGCCGTTCGTGCTGCCGTCCATGCTCGAGAACGCGGTCAAGGGCGGCGTGCCGTTCCTCCGGCTGAACGAGCGCGCGGGTCTCAAGAGTGCCATCAACGACGTCGGCACCTTCGCGCCCGACGATGCGCAATTCAACACCGCCTATGACGAGAGCAAGAAGGTGTTCGGCTTCGCGGACTACCCGTCGGTGCAGCCCGGGGTGCCGGCGAAGGTCACCATCGGTGGGCTGAATCTCGCTGTGGGCAAGGACAGTACGCACAAGGCCGAGGCCTTCGAAGCCATCCGGTGCATGCGCAGCCCGGCAAATCAGGAGTACACATCGGTGGAGGGCGGACTGCCCGCGGTGCGCGCATCGCTGTACGACGAGCCCAAGTTCCAGGCCAAGTACCCGCAGTACGCGGTGATCCGTCGTCAACTCGCCGATGCCGCGGTGCGGCCCGCCACGCCGCAGTATCAGGCTGTCTCGACGCGGATTTCGGCGACGCTGGCACCGATCACCAAGATCGACCCAGAGGCCACCGCAGACAAGCTGACCGCCGAGGTGCAGCAGGCGATCGACGGCAAGGGACTGATCCCGTGAGCGAGGCTCGCCGAGTGAACAGACCGGCCCCGGGCCGCATCGACCACCCCGAGCGCCGTCTCGCGTATGCATTGATCGCCCCGGCCGTGTTGGTGATGCTGGCCGTGGCCGCGTACCCGGTCGGCTACGCGGTGTGGCTGAGCCTGCACCGGGACAACCTCGCGGCGCCGCGGGAGACCCGATTCGTGGGGCTCGACAACTACACGACGATCCTCACCGACCACTACTGGTGGACGGCCTTCGTAGTCACCCTCGGCATCACCGTGGTGTCGGTGGCCATCGAGTTCGTGCTCGGCATGGCGCTGGCGGTGGTGATGCACCGGACCATGTTCGGCAGCTCCGTGGTGCGCACCGCCATCCTTATCCCGTATGGCATCGTGACCGTAGCCGCTTCTTACAGTTGGTATTACGCGTGGACACCGGGCACCGGATACCTCGCGAACCTGCTGCCCACGGGCAGCGCTCCGCTGACCGAGCAGTTGCCGTCGCTGGCCATCGTGGTGCTGGCCGAGGTGTGGAAGACCACCCCGTTCATGTCGCTGCTGCTGTTGGCCGGGCTGGTGCTGGTGCCCCAGGATCTGCTCGACGCCGCCCAGATGGACGGCGCGGGCCGCTGGCAACGGTTCGCCAAAGTGACTTTGCCGCTGATGAAACCGGCCATCCTGGTCGCGCTGCTGTTCCGCACCTTGGATGCGTTCCGTATCTTCGACAACATCTACGTGCTGACTGGCGGCACCAACAACACCGGCTCGGTGTCGATCCTGGGTTACGACAACCTGTTCAAGGCGTTCAACATCGGGCTTGGCTCGGCGATCAGCGTGCTGATCTTCGCCACCGTCGCGATCATCGCGTTCATCTACATCAAGATCTTCGGTGCCGCGGCGCCCGGGGCGGAAGCCGAGGTGCGGTGAGATGAGCGATCAGACACGCGGCGGCCGGTTGGCCGGTTGGGGTGTGGTCAACGTCCTGGTGGTGGTGTATGCGCTGCTGCCGGTGCTGTGGATTTTCTCGCTGTCACTCAAGCCGACGTCAACGGTCAAGGACGGCAATCTGATTCCGCGTCAGGTCACGTTTGACAATTACAAGGGCATCTTCACCGGTGGCGGCTTCGGCTCGGCGCTGGTCAACTCGATCGGCATCGGGCTGATCACCACCGCCGTCGCGGTGACGATCGGTGGCATGGCGGCCTATGCCGTCGCGCGCCTGGACTTCCCGGGCAAGCGGCTGCTGGTCGGTCTGGCGTTGTTGATCTCGATGTTCCCCCAGATCTCGCTTGTGACACCGCTGTTCAACATCGAGCGCACCGTGGGGCTGTTCGACACCTGGCCGGGCCTGATTCTGCCGTACATCACCTTCGCGCTGCCGCTGGCGATCTACACCCTGTCGGCGTTCTTCCGGGAAATCCCGTGGGATTTGGAGAAGGCCGCCAAGATGGACGGCGCCACGCCGGGGCAGGCCTTCCGGAAGGTGATCGCCCCGCTGGCCGCTCCCGGCATCGTCACCGCGGCGATCCTGGTGTTCATCTTCGCCTGGAACGACCTGTTGCTGGCCTTGTCGTTGACCGCCACGCAGCGGGCGATCACGGCGCCGGTGGCCATCGCGAACTTCACGGGCAGTTCGCAATTCGAGGAACCGACGGGTTCCATCGCCGCGGGGGCGATGGTCATCACGGTGCCCATCATCATCTTTGTTCTGATCTTCCAACGACGAATCGTCGCGGGCCTGACGTCCGGTGCGGTGAAGGGGTAATTCATGGCCGAAATCGTTTTGGACCACGTCACCAAGAGCTACACCGGTGGGGCGACGGCCGTGCAGGACCTGTCGCTGACCATCGCCGACGGTGAGTTCCTCATCCTGGTCGGGCCGTCGGGGTGCGGAAAGTCGACGACACTCAACATGATTGCCGGGCTGGAGGACATCAGCTCCGGCGAACTGCGTATCGGCGGCGAACGGGTCAACGAGAAGGAGCCGCGGGACCGGGACATCGCGATGGTGTTCCAGTCCTACGCGCTGTACCCGCACATGACGGTGCGGCAGAACATCGCATTCCCGCTCACCCTCGCGAAGATGCCGAAGGCCGAGATCGCGGCCAAGGTCGAGGAAACCGCGAAAATCCTTGACCTGACCCCACTTCTGGACCGCAAGCCCGCCCAGCTGTCCGGCGGCCAGCGTCAGCGCGTGGCGATGGGCCGCGCCATCGTGCGCAGCCCCAAGGCATTCCTGATGGACGAGCCGTTGTCCAACCTGGACGCGAAGCTGCGGGTGCAGATGCGCACCGAGATCGCCCGGCTGCAGGCCCGGCTGGGTACCACCACCGTCTACGTCACCCACGACCAGACCGAGGCGATGACGTTGGGCGACCGGGTGGTGGTGATGAGTGGCGGTGTCGCGCAACAGGTCGGCACGCCCGACGAGCTGTACAACGAGCCGGCGAACCTGTTCGTCGCGGGCTTCATCGGCTCCCCGTCGATGAACTTCTTCCCGGCCAGCCGGACCGACGTCGGAGTGCAGCTCCCGTTCGGCGAAGTGACCCTCAGCGACGAGGCCCGCGCCGCGCTGGACCGGCACCGGCCGTCGGCCGACCTGATCGCGGGCGTGCGCCCCGAGCAGTTCGACGACGCCTCCGTGATCGACGCCTATGCGCGCATCCAGTCACTGACCTTCGAGGTCGATGCCGAGCTGGTGGAGTCGCTCGGCGCCGACAAGTACGTGCACTTCCGCATCGAAGGTACCGGCGCGCAGGCTGCCCAGCTGGAGCAGCTGGCGCACGACACCGTGGACGCCGGCTCGAGTGAGAACACCTATGTGGCAAGGGTTTCGGCCAAGTCGTCGGCAACCGCGGGCAGCAAGATCGAGCTGGCTCTCGACACGTCCAAACTGACCCTGTTCGACCCGGCCACGGGTCGCAACCTGTCACTACCGCAGTGACCGACGTTCTCGGAGCGGTAAGGACCCATGTGGCGGCGTATTTCGCCGGCCGCGGCAGCGCGGCAGTGCCGGTGGGCGCCAGCGTCACCTTCCTCGGTGCCGACCCCATCGAGGTGCTGCGCTTCGGTCCCACCGATGGCGACGTGTATCACTATGTGTCCCTAGGCTGTTCGCGCCATCCCATGGCGGACCCGACGGACATGCTGGCCGACGGGATCAGTGGTCCACGTGCGGAGGCCGTGCTGTCCCTGCGTGGCCCGACGCCCCAGGGTCTGGCCCGCTCCATCGCGATACTGGCGTCCGCGCCGACCGTCGAAGGTCTGATCCTGGAGCCGGATGCCCTGATCGATCTTCAGGGACCTGTATGGCAGGGCGCGGCGTTCACCGCATTTCTGCTGGGCACCAGCGACATTGGCGACGTCACGCTACCCGAGCCGTACCAGCCGGTGCGGATCCTGACCGCGACGCCGATCACCGCCACCGAGGCCGCCTGGGTGCGACTCAAGGGCGCCGACGCCATGCGCGAAGCCTGGCAGCAGGACGGCGTCGACGTCCTCGATCAACGCCGCCGCGCTGCCGAGCCGAGTTAGGACGTGTTGTTCGGGCAGGAGATATCCGCCCACACGACGTCGCCCTCGGCCGGTTCGTCGGAGGATGGGTTGTTGACCCGGACCACCGTGCAGCGTGGAAGGAGCGTCGGCTTGTTGCCGTTGAGCCAGTTGAGCCTCACGGTGTAGCCCTCGCTCTCGAGGTCTCTGATGACGGCGTCCGCACCGTTGGCGTGGGCGGCCGGCGCGGCGACGCCGGCAAGCGCAGCACTCGCGAAGGCGACTGCCACCGCGAGGGACGTGGTTCCGATTTTCATCTCGAAATCATGCCTGACCTGCGGCATTCCGCGTTGCGTTTTACGAAAGCTGCCGTTCGGCGCCGCGTCGCCGTCAGTTCACGAGCTAGAGCCAATGGTTGCGCCGGAATGTCCGGTACAACCCCGTGCACACCGTCACCATGACCGCCAGGACCGCGAAGTATCCATAATGCCAATGCAATTCAGGCATGTTGTCGAAGTTCATGCCGTAGATGCCCGCGATCATGGTGGGTACAGCGGCGATGGCGACCCACGCCGAGATCTTGCGCATGTCGACGTTCTGCTCCATGCCGACCTTGCCCAGTGCCGCGCTGACCAGGGAGCTGAGCAGGTCGTCGAAGCCTTTGATCCGCTCCGCGGCCTGATTGTTGTGGTCGTTCACGTCGCGGATGTAGCGGCGGACTTCCTTCGAGATCAAGTCGTTGTGGTCCGACAGCAGCCGCTGCAGCGCCATGGTCAGTGGGTTCACCGAGTGGCGCAGCTCGACGACTTCGCGTTTCAGCAGGTAGATGCTCTCCATGTCGGTCTGGGTCCGGGGCGAGAAAACGGTCTGCTCGATGGTGTCGATGTCCTTCTCGACCAGCGCTGTGACCTCGAGGTAACTGTCCACGACGTGGTCGGCGATGGCATGCATCACCGCATATGGCCCGAGTTTGAGGATGCCGGGCGACTCGTCCAGCCGGTGGCGTACGCCGGCCAGGCCGCTGTGCTCGCCGTGCCGGACGGTGACCACGAAGTCCGGCCCGACGAACACCATGATCTCGCCGGTCTCGACGATCTCCCGGGCGTTGGCCACGGACTCGTGCTCGACATAGCTGACCGTCTTGAGCACCAGGAACAGGGTCTCGTCGTAGCGTTCCAGCTTGGGGCGCTGATGCGCGCAGACGGCGTCCTCGACGGCGAGTTCGTGCAGACCGAAGACGTCGGCCACAGCCTGCATCTGATGCTGATCAGGTTCGTGCAGCCCGATCCATACGAACGCCTCCAGTCCGGCCGCGCGCAGTTCGTGCACCTTGGCGACGGCGGCGCCGTGGGTGTACTTGCCGGGCACGCGTTCGCCCATGGAGTAGACGCCACAGTCCACCGTGGCGCGCGCCACGGGGACGTGGATAGAACTGGCGTCGGGGCCGGTAGCGGCCTTTTTCGGGATGGGGCGAAAGTTCGAAGGTTGAAGTGCGCGGAACGAGGGCATGCGGTGAGACCTCCCGTGGGGCGGACTTTGCGGCACTGTACGGCCCTGGCAAATGCTACGCGTAACCGGCGGGTAGCTTTTGTGTGAAGTAGCCTGACGCGGTGTCAGATAAGTCAGGTGCTGTGCGCACGCCCCAGGTGGTCATCGACGATGCGGAAATTTTCGCCGCCCACGAAGGGGGCAAGCTCTCCGTAGCCCTCAACGAGCCACTGGATACCCAGCGCGCATTGTCGATCGCCTACACGCCGGGTGTCGCCCAGGTCAGCCGCGCCATCGCGGCCGATGCGACCCTGGCCAAGAAGTACACCTGGGCCAACCGCCTGGTCGCTGTCGTCAGCGACGGCAGCGCCGTCCTCGGCCTCGGCGACATCGGACCGGCGGCTTCTCTGCCGGTCATGGAGGGCAAGAGCGCCCTGTTCAAGACCTTCGGCGGCCTGGACTCCATTCCGATCGTGCTGGATACCAAGGACCCCGACGAAATCGTCGAGACCCTCATCCGGCTGCGTCCGACGTTCGGCGCCGTCAACCTGGAGGACATCTCCGCTCCGCGATGTTTCGAGATCGAGCGCCGCGTCATCGAGGCGCTGGACTGTCCCGTCATGCACGACGACCAGCACGGCACCGCCATCGTGGTGCTCGCCGCCCTGATGGGCGCCACCAAGGTCCTCGAGCGCGACATGCACAACCTCAAGGTTGTGGTGTCCGGCGCCGGTGCGGCCGGCGTCGCGTGCACCAAGATCATGCTCGAGAGCGGTATCCGCGACATCATCGTCCTCGACAGCAAGGGCATCGTGCACTCGGGCCGCGGCGACCTCAACTCCTTCAAGGCGACGTTGGCCGAGCACACCAACCCGCGTGGCATCACCGGCGGTGTGGCCGAAGCCCTCGACGGGGCTGACGTCTTCCTCGGGGTGTCCGCCGGTGTGGTGCCCGAAGAGTTCATCGCCACCATGGCGCCGGGTGGCATCGTGTTCGCGCTGTCGAACCCGGACCCGGAGATCCACCCGGACACCGCGCGCAAGTACGCGGCGGTCGTGGCCACCGGCCGCAGCGACTTCCCGAACCAGATCAACAACGTGCTGGCCTTCCCGGGCGTGTTCCGCGGAGCGTTGGACGCCGGTGCCCGCCGCATCACCGAAGCGATGAAAGTGGCTGCCGCAGAAGCCATTTTCTCCGTGGTGGGTGATGACTTGTCCGTCGATTACATCGTGCCCAGCGCGCTCGACCCGCGCGTGGGTCCGGCGGTGGCAGCCGCAGTGGCTGCCGCATCGCAAGCCTGAGCATCGTGAACCGCTGGGTCGCGGCGGGCGGTGTGGCGTTGGCCGCACTGCTCACCGCGACGACGGCGGGCTGCGGCAGCGACCAACCTGCGCCGCCGGCCCCCGCGCTGACGGTCGGTGCAGCCCCGACCAACGAGTCGAAGCTGCTGGCCCATCTGTACTCGGCGGCGCTGGGATATTTCGGTATCCCGACTCGTGTGCGCCTGGTCCCGGATCCTGTTGAGGCCCTTGATTCCGCTGATGTCACGGTGGCACCGGGTCTGACCGGTGAACTGCTCGCGAGGTTCGTCCCGCACGCCACGGCGCGGGCCGACGAGCAGGTGTACCGCTCGATGATCTCCGCGCTGCCCGAAGGCGTGGCCGCGGCCGACTACACGGCGTCAGCGCAGGACAAACCGGCCGTCGCGGTTACCGAGGCGACGGCGGCGACGTGGGGTGCCCGCGACGCCGCGGCGCTGCCGAACCATTGTCGTGACCTGTCCGTCGGGGTCGTGGTGCGGGCCGCCCATCCCAAGCGGGTGGGGGACTGCGTCTTGCCGGTGGCACGTGAATTTCCGGATACCGCAAGTCTTTTCGCGGCACTGAAGGCGGGTGCCGTGACACTGGCGTGGACCTCGACGGCGGCGCCGGCGGCACCTGCAGGAGTCACCGTGCTGACGGACCGGACCGCGCTGATCCGCGCCGAGAACGTGGTGCCGTTGTACCGCCGCAATGTCCTGGCTGAGCAACAGGTGTTGGCGCTCAACGGAATTGCCGGCGAACTGGATACCGCGACGCTGACCGACATGATCGGTCAGGTCGACAAGGGTGCCGACCCGGCGGCGGTGGCGGGTGCGTGGTTGGCCCAGCACCCGCTCGACCACTAGCCGAGCTTCGGGAGTACCCGTCCTGCGATGGCCGCGAACAACCCCTGGTAGGCGCCTGATCCGGTGATCCGGACGATCACGTCGATGATCTTGGCGTCGGGTCCGACCAGTACCCGGGCATGGCCCTTGCGCACCGCTTCGAGAATGATCTTGGCGGCCTGTTCCGGGGTGGTCAGGGCCGCCCTGTCGAACAGTTTGTTCAGGCCCGCGGAGTCGATGTCGGCCGCCGCGGTGGAGTTGCGCACGATGTTGGTCTTGATGCCGCCGGGGTGCACGGTGGTGACCTTGACCGGGTGGCCCGCGAGCTTCATCTCCTGGCGCAGCGCCTCGGTGAAGCCGCGCACCGCGAATTTCGCGGCGTTGTAAGCGGATTGGCTGGGGACCGCGAACAGCCCGAAGATGCTCGAGACGTTGACGACGTGACCGTCGCCCGAGGCGATCAGGTGCGGCAGAAAGACCTTGGTGCCGTTGACGACACCCCAGAAGTCGACGTCCATGACCCGTTCGATGTCCTTGAACTGGCTGACCTCGACGTCACCGGTGAAGGCGATGCCCGCGTTGTTGTAGATCTGGTTGACCTTGCCGAAGTGCTTGACCACGTCGTCGGCGTAGGCCGCGAAGGCTTCCCGCTCGGCGACGTTGAGGCGGTCGGCCTTCACCGGGGCACCGATGGCGCTGACCAGTTCTTCGGTCGTGGCCAGACCCTCGGTGTCGATGTCGCTGATCGCCAGGCTCGCGCCCGAGCGGGCCAGCTCGACGGCCAGTGCCTGGCCGATACCTGATCCAGCTCCGGTGATCACGCAGACCTTGCCGGCGAATCCCTCCATGAGTGCTCCTTGAGTGGTCAGTGCGAACGCGACGGCATCACGCGGGACGTGAACCGCGAGAACAGGTCTTGGTAGGCGCCCGAGCCGGTGGCCCGGATGATCAGGTCCAGCAGCTTGGCGTCCGGCCCGACGAGCACACGGGCGTGGCCCTTGCGGACCGCTTCCAGAATGATCGTGGCGGCGCGTTCGGGTGTGGTTTTGGCCAGCTTCGCGTCGAAGGTCTTGGCCAGTTCCTTGGGGTCCAGGCCCTCGGCAGCGGTGGAGTTGCGGGCGATGCCGGTCTTGACGCCGCCGGGGTGCACGGTGGTGACCTTGACCGGGTGGCCCGCGAGCTTCATCTCCTGGCGCAGGGCCTCGGTGAAGCCGCGGACGGCGAACTTGGAAGCGTTGTACGCGGCCTGGCCGGGGACGGCGAACAGGCCGAAGACGCTCGAGACGTTGATGACGTGGCCGTCGCCCGAGGCGATCAGGTGCGGCAGGAAATCCTTGGTGCCGTTGACGACGCCCCAGAAGTTGACGTCCATGACGCGTTCGATGTCTTTGAACTGGCTGATCTCGATGTCGCCGGTGAAAGCGATGCCGGCGTTGTTGTAGATCTGGTTGACCTTGCCGAAGTGCTCGGCCACGGCGTCGGCGTAGAGCGCGAAGGCTTCGCGCTCGGTGACGTTGAGGCGGTCGGCCTTCACGGGAGCGCCGATGGCCTTGATCCGCTCTTCGGTTTCCGCGAGGCCCTCGGTGTTGACGTCGCTGATCGCCAGCTTGGCGCCCGAACGGGCGAGTTCGATGGCGAGCGCCTGACCGATACCCGATCCGGCTCCGGTGACGACGCAGACTTTTCCGGCGAAGCCCTCCATGAACACTCCCTTGTGTTGACGCGTGTTGACCTGGCGTCAGGCTAGTCGATACCCGCGGTTCCGCCCTTGGCAGGCTTGGTTGCGGTGACCAGATAGGTCGATGCGGCGCGTCACAGCGACATCCCAAATCCTGCTATCGGCTATGAGGCCGCGGCCCGGGCCGGTCTCCATACTTCGGCCAAGACCTCCAAGGGCATGCCGAGCGCGTCGCTGAGTCCGATGACGGTGCCGAACGCGGGAGAAGGCAAGCGGCCGGTTTCGATCTTGCGCAACGTCTCGGGGGAAATCCCCGCCGATCGGGCCACGTCTTCGAGAGTGCGGGTGCCCCGTGCGGTACGCAACGCTGCGCCGAGTCGGCGGCCGGCGGCGACTTGCTCGGGGCTCAGCGGGGTGCGGACCATGGGACCACCGTAGCGCCGGTATTCAAATACCGCTATGCTCGGTTCGGTATTTAAATACCATTCCAGAGGATGCAGCATGATCGAACTGAAGACCGCGGCCGAGATTGAAAAGATGCGGATCACCGGCAGCTTCGTGGCAGAAGTACTGAATGAACTCAGTGGTCTGGCTGCCGTCGGGGTCAATCTCCTCGATCTGGAGCACCACGCGCGCGACATGATCAAACGCCGCGGCGCCCAGTCTTGCTACTGGGACTACGCCCCCTCCTTCGGCACGGGCCCATTCCGCAATGTCATCTGTCTGTCGGTCAATGATGCTGTGCTGCACGGTCTTCCGCACGATTATCGGCTGCGTGACGGTGACGTGCTCACCATGGACTTCGCGGTGTCCATCGACGGCTGGGTGGCCGATGCGGCCCGCACCGTGATCGTCGGCACACCCGCCCCCGCCGACGTACGGCTGGTTCGGGCCACCGAGGAGGCGCTGGCGGCCGGCACCCACGCGGCGCGGCCGGGTAATCGGCTCGGCGACATCTCGGCTGCCATCGGTGCCGTGGCCGCTGACTACGGCTACTCGGTGAATGTCGAGTTCGGCGGGCATGGGCTCGGCCGGACCATGCACGAGGACCCGCACGTGCCGAACGTCGGTCGACCCGGCCGGGGCTTGAAGCTGCGGGCCGGGATGACGCTGGCGCTGGAGCCGTGGTGGGCCACGGGCACCAACCGCATCCGCTACGACCGCGACGGTTGGACCATCCGATCGGCTGACGGCTCCCGAACGGCCCACACCGAGGACACCGTGGCGATCACCGAATCGGGTCCGCTGGTACTGACTCGTTGACCTCCCGGCCGGCATCCCCCTGAAACGGCGAAATGGTCGCTGTCATCCGCTGACAGCGACCATTTCGTCAGGCTCGCGAGCTCAGCCGAAGGCCTCGTCGATGATGGCCTGCTGCTCGATGGCGTGCACCTTCGAGCTACCCGACGACGGCGCGCTCATGGCTCGGCGCGAGATGCGCTTGATGCCGGTCAGGCGGTCTGGCAGCAGCTCCGGCAGGCTCAGGCCGAACGTCGGCCAGGCACCCTGGTTGGCCGGCTCTTCCTGCACCCAGAAGTACTGTTGCGCGTTCGGGTACTGCGCCAGCGTCGCCTCGAGCCGGCGCCTGGGCAGCGGGTACAGCTGTTCGACGCGGACAATCGCGATGTCCTCGCGATTGTCCTTGGCCTTGCGGGCCACCAGGTCGTAGTACAGCTTGCCGCTGCACAGCAACACCCGGGTGACCTTCGACCGGTCGCCGATGCCGTCCTCATACGTGGGCTCTTCGAGCACCGAGCGGAACTTGATCTCGGTGAAGTCCTTGACGTCGCTGACCGCCGCCTTGTTGCGCAGCATGGACTTCGGGGTGAAGACAATCAGCGGGCGGTGGATGCCGTCGAGGCCGTGCCTGCGCAGCAGGTGGAAGTAGTTGGCCGGGGTGGACGGCTGCGCCACGGTCATGGAGCCCTCGGCGCACACCTGCAGGAACCGCTCGATGCGGCCCGAGGTGTGGTCCGGGCCCTGGCCCTCGTGACCATGCGGCAGCAGCAGCACGACGTCGGAGAGCTGGCCCCACTTGGCCTCGCCGGAGCTGATGAATTCGTCGATGATCGACTGCGCGCCGTTGACGAAGTCACCGAACTGGGCTTCCCACAGCACCATGGCGTCGGGGTTGCCCACCGAGTACCCGTACTCGAAGCCGACGGCCGCGTACTCGGACAGTGCCGAGTTGTAGACCAGCAGCTTGCCGCCGGTCGGGGTGCCGTCGGTGTTGGTCGCCAGCAGCTGCAGCGGAGTGAACTCCTCGCCGGTCTTGCGATCGATGAGGACCGCGTGCCGCTGCGTGAAGGTGCCGCGCTGGGTGTCCTGACCGGACAGCCGGATCAGCCGGCCTTCGGCGATCATCGAGCCCAGGGCCAGCAGCTCGCCGAACGCCCAGTCGATCTTGCCTTCGTAGGCCATCTCGCGGCGCCTCTCGAGCACCGGCTTGACGCGCGGGTGCACGGTGAAGCCCTCGGGTAGCGCCAGGTGTGCGTCGCCGATGCGGGCCAGCAGCGACTTGTCCACCGCGGTCAGCAGCCGCTGCGGGATGGTCTGGTCGGACTCGACCGATTCGCTCGGCTCGATCTCGTGCTTTTCCAGCTCGCGGACCTCGTTGAAGACGCGCTCCAGCTGACCCTGGTAGTCGCGCAGCGCGTCCTCGGCCTCTTTCATGGAGATGTCACCACGGCCGATGAGGGCTTCGGTGTAGGTCTTGCGGACGCCGCGTTTGGTGTCGATGACGTCGTACATGTACGGCTGGGTCATCGACGGGTCGTCGCCTTCGTTGTGGCCGCGGCGGCGGTAGCACAGCATGTCGATGACGACGTCCTTCTTGAACGCCTCGCGGAAGTCGACGGCCAGGCGGGCCACCCAGCCGCACGCCTCGGGGTCGTCGCCGTTGACGTGGAAGATCGGCGCACCGATCATCTTCGCCACGTCGGTGCAGTACTCGCTGGAGCGCGAATCGGTTGGCGCCGTGGTGAATCCGATCTGGTTGTTCACCACGATGTGGATGGTGCCGCCGGTGCTGTAGCCCTTCAGGAGCGCCAGGTTGAGCGTCTCGGCGACCACGCCCTGGCCGGCAAACGCGGCATCGCCGTGCAGCATCATGGGCATGATCGAGAAGCGGCCATGGCCGTCGCTGTCCTCATGCTCGCCGGCCAGCAGGTCCTGCTTGGCCCGGACCAGGCCCTCGAGCACCGGGTCGACGGCTTCCAGATGGCTGGGGTTGGCCACCAGCGATACGTCGATCTCGTTGTCGCCGAACATCTGCAGGTAGTGGCCCGTGGCGCCGAGGTGGTACTTGACGTCGCCGGAGCCGTGCGCCAGAGCGGGGTTCAGGTTGCCCTCGAACTCGCTGAAGATCTTCGAGTACGGCTTGCCCACGATGTTGGCCAGCACGTTGAGGCGGCCGCGGTGCGGCATCCCGATGACCACCTCGTCGAGGTTGTGTTCGGCGGCCTGGTCGATGGCGGCGTCCATCATCGGGATGACGGCTTCTGCGCCTTCGAGCGAGAAGCGCTTCTGCCCAACGTATTTGGTGTGCAGGAAGGTTTCGAAGGCCTCGGCGGCGTTGAGCTTGGACAGGATGTACTTCTGCTCGCCGACCGTCGGCTTGTCGTGTTTGACCTCGACGCGCTCCTGCAGCCACTTCTGCTGCTCGGGTTCGAGGATGTGGGTGTACTCGACACCGACATGGCGGCAGTAGGCATCACGGAGCACCGACAGCACGTCGCGCAGCTTCATGAACTGCTTGCCGGCGAAACCGTCGACCTTGAACTCGCGGTCCAGGTCCCACAGCGTGAGGCCGTGGGTGTTGACGTCGAGGTCGGGGTGGCTGCGGAAGCGGGTCTTGTCCAGGCGCAGCGGGTCGATGTCGGCCATCAGGTGGCCGCGGTTGCGGTAGGCCGCGATCAGCTCGATGATGCGCGCGTTCTTGTGGGAGATCGAGTCCGGGTTGTCGATCCGCCAGCGCACCGGCTCGTAGGGGATGCCCAGCTCACGGAAGATCTCGTCGAAGAAGGCGTCGTCCAGCAGCAGCCGGTGGACTGTGCGCAGGAAGTCACCGGACTCGGCGCCCTGGATGATGCGGTGGTCGTAGGTCGACGTCAGCGTGATGAGCTTGCCGATGCCCAGCTCGGCGATGCGCTCTTCGCTGGCGCCCTGGAACTCCGCCGGGTACTCCATGGCGCCTGCGCCGATGATGGCGCCCTGGCCGCGCATGAGGCGCGGCACCGAGTGCACGGTGCCGATGGTGCCCGGATTGGTGAGCGAGATGGTGACGCCGCTGAAGTCCTCGGCCGTCAGCTTGCCGTCGCGCGCACGCCGCACGATGTCCTCGTAGGCGGCGATGAACTGGCCGAATTGCATTGTGTCGCAACGCTTGATGGCTGCGACGACGAGCTGGCGCGAGCCGTCCTTGTTCTGCAGGTCGATGGCCAGGCCGAGGTTGGTGTGAGCTGGGGTGACCGCCGTCGGCTTCCCGTCCACCTCGGCGAAGTACCGGTTCATGTTCGGGAACTGCTTGACCGCCTGGACGATGGCGTAGCCGAGCAGGTGGGTGAAGCTGATCTTGCCGCCGCGGGTGCGCTTGAGGTGGTTGTTGATGACGATGCGGTTGTCGATCATCAGCTTCGCGGGGATGGCGCGCACGCTTGTGGCGGTCGGCACATCGAGCGATGCGTTCATGTTCTTGACGACAGCGGCCGCAGCGCCGCGTAGCACCTGCGTCTCGGAGTCTTCGGCGGGCGCCGGTCCCGGCGCGGCGGCCTTGGCCGGCGCGGCCTTCGCGGGCGCAGCGGGGGCCGGAGCAGCAGCGGGCGCGGCGGGGGCCGGAGCGGGCGCGGCGGGGGCCGGAGCGGCGGGGGCCGCCACCGGAGCCGGAGCTGCTACGGCGGCGGAATCCGTTGCGCCCGTGATGGGTTCGGGGTTGTAGTCGAGCAGGAAGTCGTGCCAACTCGGGTCCACCGAGGACGGGTCCTCACGGAATTTGCGATACATCTCTTCGACCAGCCACTCGTTCTGACCGAATGGTGAAGGTGATGTGCTCACGGCCGCTATTCGCCTCGTTTCGTTCTGCGCGACGGGTGCCGGACCCAAGCCCGGCGTACCCGCCATGTGTTGTGTTGGCGGTCGCCCGCCCCCGTGCCGCCTAAGGCTAACCCGTCGGCCGATTCCACGGACGGCGGAAGCCCGCCAATTGGTGCATCAATCTGCGGACAGTTTGCTAACCCCGCGCCTCGGGCAGCACATGTAGCGTCTGGCGCCACCTTGCCGGGGGAGGCCCGAAGGCCGTATGGGTGTTCTCGATGATCTTCTTGCTCATCAACCGGTTGCCGACACCGCCGATGATCGCGCCGACGCCGACGGGCAGCAGCTTGCCGAAGGCGATGGCGCCGCGCTTGAGCGTGTACTTCTTCACGAAGAACTTGAGCAGCCGCGCATTCAGTTGCGAGACGGCCGGTAACGGCACCGTCGCGGCACCGTCGGCCAGCCACGCGCCACTGGTGCGGCCGGTGCCGAGCAGATCCCCGATGGCATGCTTGCCCGCATCGCCGACGAGTACCGCCAGGACCAGCGCGCGACGACGCTCGCGCTGAGCGACCGGGATGCCGTGCACCTCGGCTACCGCGAGGGCGAACACTGCGGTCGCTTCGAGGAACACCACGGTCTCGGCGGCCACCGCCGACATCGCGACGATGGTGCCGATGCCGGGGAAGACCGCGGCCGATCCGACTGCGGCGCCGCTGGCCATGGTCGCGGCCAGGTAGTGCCTCTCGAGCTTGGCGATGATCTCGGCGGGGGTGGCACCGGGGTTGTGCTCGCGCAACCGGTTGACGTACGCGGCCACTGCCGGCGCCTGCACCCGGGCACCGCCCTCGATGATGTGCGAGAGCGCCTTGGCGGCAGCGCCAGGGTCCTCGGCGTGGGCGTCGTGCTTCACAGGCAACTGCCCCTTCATGCTGGAGCGAGCACTCATCGGCCGGCCTCTCCATCTCCGTACTCAGGAATTCAGGCTAACTCGTGGTCAACGATCGGCGGGCCATCTGAGTGCCCACAGCGGCTGAGCTGGTAACGCGGATCACTCCGGCCGCGCCATCCGGGCCAGTAGCGACCGCCCCGTTTGCCGGGAAGAAAAAACCGGTATGCATTGCTAACCATATTCATGGCAGCATCGCCCCTTGTGGATCTGACAGCGGTAGGCGACGCCACCGATAGCGGCGCGCCTGCCGAGGCGTCGCAGGTACGCCGAACGCCGAGCCGGACCCGGATGATCGTGGTACTCGGACTGCTGGTCGCGCTCGGCCCCCTGACCATCGACATGTACCTTCCCGCGCTGCCCCGGATCGCGTCTGAGCTGGGGTTGTCGTCATCGGTCGCGCAACTGACACTGACCGGGACACTCGGCGGACTGGCGCTCGGCCAGCTCATCGTCGGCCCGCTCTCGGATGCGCTGGGTCGCCGGCGGCCCCTGATCGCCGGCATCCTGCTGCACATGGCGGCCTCGGTGCTGTGCCTGTTCGCGCCGAACATCGAAATGCTCGGCATCGCCCGCACATTGCAGGGCGTCGGGGCTGCTGCTGCCTCGGTCGTGGCCATTGCGGTGGTGAGTGACCTGTTCGAAGAGTCGGTCGCGGCTGTCGTGATGTCCCGGTTGATCCTGGTCCTGGGCGTGGCACCGGTGTTGGCGCCCTCGCTGGGGGCCGCAGTGCTGTTGCGCGGGTCGTGGCACTGGGTGTTCGCCGCGCTCGCGGTATTGGGCGGCGCGATCCTGGCGGTGGCGGTGCTGGCACTGCCCGAGACCCTCGCGGTCGCTGACCGACGTCCGCTACAACTACGGGCCATCTTGCGCACGTACGTCGAGGTGCTCAGCGACATCCGGTTCGTGGCTCTGGTGCTCGTCGGTGCTCTCGGCATGTCCGGCCTGTTCGCGTACATCGCGGGTGCCGCCTTCGTGCTGCAGGGCCACTATGGCCTGGATCAGCAGACCTTCGCCCTGGTGTTCGCGGCCGGTGCGATCGCGCTCATCGGTGCCACCCAGTTCAACGTGGTGCTGCTGCGCCGGTTCGCCCCGCAGAAGATCGCGGTTGTGGCGCTGGTCGCCGCCTCGGCGTTCGGCCTCGGGTTCGTCGCGCTGGCGGCCCTGCATGTCGGCGGATTGGCGGGCTTCCTGATCCCGGTCTGGGCGATGCTCGCCGCGATGGGCCTGGTGATCCCGAACACACCCGCCGTCGCACTGGCCCGGCATCCCGATGCCGCCGGCACCGCGGCCGCCGCTCTGGGCGCCGCCCAGTTCGGGCTCGGCGCGGCGGTGGCACCACTCGTCGGCGCGCTCGGCAACGGTGAGTTGGCGCTCGCGGGCGTGATGACGACGGGCGTGGTGGTCGCGCTGCTGGCGCTGCTGGCTGTCGGTGACACGGGTGAGTCGGGACACGAACGCCACCGCGCGTAGCCCATCGAGACTCATGGCGGCGAGGACGAGCTGCTACTTGTTCGGTTCCGCGACTGTCCGTAGCGTCGAAGTCGAGACTCGGCACATCCGCCGGTCGCTAGACTCGATACCCATTGCATGCACACGTTGATTTCCGCCGGAGTCCGACGGTGAATGCTGCGCAAGTGAGTCGACCCTGGCACGCCCTGTGGGCCATGATGTTCGGCTTCTTCATGATCCTGGTCGACTCCACGATCGTTGCTGTCGCCAACGTGGTCATCATGCAGAAGCTCGGCACCGACTACGACGGCGTGATCTGGGTGACCAGCGCATACCTGCTGGCCTACGCGGTACCGCTGCTGGTCGCGGGCCGGCTCGGTGACCGCTTCGGCCCGCGGAACCTGTACCTGGCCGGCCTTGCCGTGTTCACGCTGGCGTCGTTGTGGTGCGGCTTGTCCGGCAGCATCGGGATGCTCATCGCCGCCCGCGTGGTGCAGGGCCTCGGCGCCGCACTGCTGACTCCCCAGACCTTGTCCACGATCACCCGAATCTTCCCGCCCGATCGCCGCGGTGCAGCCATGAGCGTGTGGGGCGCCACTGCGGGCGTGGCGACACTGGTCGGCCCGTTGGCCGGCGGCGTGCTGGTGGACCACCTCGGCTGGCAGTGGATCTTCTTCGTCAACGTCCCTATCGGCATCGTCGGCCTGGCCCTGGCCTGGGTCCTGGTCCCCGAGTTGCCCACCGAACGGCACCGGTTCGACATGCTCGGCGTGGTGTTGTCAGGCGTCGGCATGTTCGGCATCGTCTTCGGCCTGCAGGAGGGGCAGACGCACGACTGGGCGTGGTGGATCTGGCTGGTGATCCTCGCCGGCGTGGGCTTCATGGCCGCGTTCGTGTACTGGCAGTCGGTCAACCCCGACGAGCCGCTGATCCCGTTGACGGTGTTCCACGACAACGACTTCTGCCTGTCCAACGTGGCCGTGGCCACCATCGGCTTCTGTGTCACCGCGATGATCCTGCCGGTGATGTTCCACGCCCAGGCCGTCCTCGGTCTGAGCGCGACGGAGTCAGCTCTGCTCACTGCGCCCATGGCGATCGTGTCCGGGTTGCTGGCGCCGCTCGTGGGTCGGCTGATCGATCGGTATCCGCCGCAGCCCATCGTCGGGTCCGGGTTCTCGGCGCTGGCGATCGGGCTGACCTGGCTGTCGTTCGGACTGACTCCGACCACGCCGCTGTGGCAGCTGGTGCTGCCCTTCTTCGCCATGGGTATCGGCATGGCGTTCATCTGGTCGCCGCTGGCGGCGACCGCCACCCGCAACCTGCCGCCGCGGCTGGCCGGCGCCGGGTCCGGCGTCTACAACGCGACACGGCAGGTCGGTTCGGTGCTGGGCAGTGCCGGCATGGCCGCCTACATGACATCCCGGATCAGCGCCGAGATGCCGACGGGCGGGCGGCCGCCTGCCGGTGAGGGGGCAACCGTGACGCTGCCGCCGTTCCTGCGCGAGCCGTTCGCCACCGCGATGTCGCAGTCGTTGCTACTGCCGGCGTTCGTCGCGCTGTTCGGTGTCGTCGCCGCGCTGTTCCTGCGAGGCCAAGCGACGGCGATGCCGCTGGTTAAATCCCGGGGTTCGGTTCCGGAGTCGCCCGAGCCCAACTACTTTCCCGATGACGACGACTACGTCGAGTACACCGTCGACCGCGACAATCTGGACGCTTACGAGTCGTGGGACACCTGGTACGCCGAACCGGACGAGCCCCACGAGCACTACGAGGCCGAAGAGCCGCTCACCTCACCTATCCCGATGCACGTCGACCACTGGCCCAGCCCGCATCGCCCGGAATTCGTGGCGGCCGATGCGCCTGTGCCACCACGCCGAGGCCGGCACTACCGCGATGACGAGGCCGACGATCCGGGCGTTTACGGCCTGCATTCGATGTAGCGCCGTACGTGGTGGCACGCACCGCCGCCCGCTCGGGTTCCGCTCGGGCATGGCTCGGGCATGGCTCGCGAGCGTAACCGCAGGGCGATTTTCGGCCACGATTTGCGCCCTGAGGTTACGGTCGCGGTCGCGGAGGGCATAGCGCGATCGACAGCGCTGCTAGTAGATCCGGCTGCCCTGCGCGGACAGCACGAAACCGTGCGTCGCCCGGTCCTGACCCCACGCTTCGCCGGGATTCTGGATCTCGCAGGTGAGTGCGCCGTCACCGGCTGTCGCGCACACTTCGTCGTTCTCGTCGACGGAGCCCTTGGCACCGGGGACCACGATTTTCTGCCCGGGCGCCAACTGCCGGTAGCCGGCCGGGTCGACGGGCAGGCCACCGTCCTGCGTTTCCCTCTGCCTGACATCCGCCTGGCCGTAAGTCGCCACGCTGCCTGCGGCGACCTCGACCTGGGTCACGTCCGCCGGCACGCCGGGCAGCTTCCCCCAGCAGGTGATGCTGGAGTAGTACTGCCACGAGTTCGGCCCGTCGTACAGCTCGCAGTGCACGCCGTCGGCCGTCGTGAACCGGTACGAGGACCAGCCGTAGTGCTTGGGCCCGGCGTAGTCGCACAGGTTCACCGCGGTGTAACCGTCGAATCCGGTGATCACCGCGGGTGCACGGCTCGGAGCGGTGGTGTCGCAGGCCGGCGTTGCGTGGCTGTCGGGCGCCGCGAGTCCGGCGAGCGTGAGCAGTGGCAGCGTGACAACAGCCAGGGCGTATCGGCGCACCGTGTTGACGCTACCGCTCAAAGTGCAGCGCAATCAGCGGAACAGGACGGCGGGGTTCAGATAACCGGTCGGGTCGAATGCCGCCTTCACCGTGCGCATGGCCGCGATATCGGCATCGCTGCGAGACATGTTGAGGTAGTCGCGTTTCCGGGTGCCGACACCGTGTTCGGAGCTGACGTTACCTCCGCAGTCGGCGATCAGTGTCATCATCGCGGTGTAGAGGGCTCGTTCGCTTTCGTCAGAAACGTTGCAGCGCACCAGGTTCAGGTGTAGGTTGCCCTCGCCGATGTGGCCGAAGAGTACCGGGATGGCATCGGGTGCATGCTCGGCGGTGACGGTCACGGCCCGCGCGGTGAACCCGGCAATGCTGGAAAGTGGCAGCGACACATCGAATTTAAGCGGCGGCCCGTACCAGCCGAGGATCTCGCCGATCGATTCGCGCACCTGCCACAGTCGTTGAGACGCGCTGATGTCCACGCCCACTGCGGGTTCGCCGACCAGCTGGGTGTCCTCGAGTGCGGAGGCCAGCAGTTCGGTCTGATCGGTGTCGCCGGCCAGCTCGATCAGCAGCTGCCAGGCACCGTCCACCGGTGCGGCGACTCCTAGATGTTCGGCGGTCAGCGCACTGCCGCGCGAGTCGATGAGTTCGAGTGCGGCGATGCCGTCCGTATCCCGGAATCGGCGGCCGGCATCGATCAATGCGTCCAGATCGTCGAAGCCGGCCACCGCGGTAACCCGTTGTGCCGGAGCCGGATACAGCCGAAGGTCAAGTCCGGTGATCACGCCGAGCGTGCCCTCCGCCCCGACGAACAACGAGGTCAGGTCGTAGCCGGTGTTGTCGCTGCGCACCTGACTGTGCCGACGTACCAGCGAGCCGTCGGGCAACGCCACATCGAGGCCCAGAATCTGTTCGCGCATGTTGCCGTACCGCACTGTGCGCAGCCCGCCGGCATTCGTCGATGCCATACCGCCGACAGTCGCCGAATCACGTGACGCGAGATCGACGCCGAACACCAGGCCCGCGGCGGCCGCGGCGTGCTGGACCGCGGCGCAGGTCGCGCCGGCCCCGGCCCGGACCCGGCGTTCCTCGGTGTCGACCACTGCGACCGCCGACAACCGTTCGGTGGACAGCAGGATGTCGTCATGCTCGGGGACGGCTCCGGCGACCAGCGATGTCCGCCCGCCCTGGACTGTGACGTAGGCGCCGGTGTCCCGGCACGCGCGCAGTGCCGCAGCGACTTCGGCGTCGTTGCCCGGACGGACCAGTGCCCGGGCGCGGCCGCGATAGCGGCCGGTGTGGTCGACGACCCGGCCGGCGAGTACGTCGGAGTTGGTTGTGACGTATGCCGCGCCGACGACAGCGGTGAGCCGTTCGATCAGGGGATCGATCATCGCTGCTGCCGGGCGATCTGAGTCCGCGCGTATTCGACCGCGGGCGGTGGTACGAGAGGGCTCGGGATGCCGACGCGGCCGGTCTTGGTGTGGAATGCCACCATTTCGGCGCCCGGCCGGACCGCGGTGACCGAGGCCCAGCCGAGCGTGACGGTGCCACCCGGGGTCGCCAGCATGAACCCGTAGTCGTTGAATCCGGACGCCCATTGCGCGCCGGGAAACATGTTGTGCCCCAACGTCCGATAGATGCGGTACCAGGTTGTGGCCGCGATGACGGCGAAGAACATCGGCAGCAAGACGACTGTGACGCCGATGGCCGTCGGCACGGATCCGGCGCCGGCCGCCGAGAACCCGATGGCAACCACGAGGATCAACCACAGCTGCCACCGGGTCAGGGCTCGCGTGGTCGAGAGCCACGTGAAGTGCCTGCGGTCAGACGGACCGGCCGTCCAGACGTGATGAACGGGCGGCGCCTGCGGGCCCGGCGGCGGCATGGTCATGCGGTCACCGACAGAAACGCGCCGAGCTCGATCATCCCGTCCGGGGTCGACGGGAGGTAGTCGGTCAACAACGCCGAGCGCACCACGTAGGCGGCGTACTTGGCGCGGCTGATCGCCACGTTGAGCCGGTTACGGTTGAGCAGGAAACCCATGCCGCGCGGGACCTCGGCGATGGACGACGCCGTCATCGACACGAACACCACGGGCGCCTGTCGCCCCTGGAACTTGTCGACGGTGCCCACCTGGACATCGCCGTACCCGGCCGCGTCCATCCGCTCGCGCAGCAGCACCACCTGCGCGTTGTACGGTGCCACGATCAGAACATCCTCGGGGCCAAGGGTTTTCGTGCCGTCCTCGTCGGACCACTGCCGGCCGACCAGGTCCTCGATGGCCGCGATGATCGCCTCGGCTTCCTGGGGGCTGTCGGTCGAATTGCCGTCGTGGTCGACGGTCATCAGGTGCACGCCGGGCTCGATCCCGGCCAATCGCCGTGCGCCGCTGACGCTTTCAGCGGACAGCAGCCGGTTGTCGTACGACAGCGCCGATACCGGCGCGCACACCGCCGGGTGCATCCGGTACGAGACGTCCAGGAAGTAGCCGCGTTCGGCAGGCAGCGTGTGCCGGCCCTCGACCAGCCAGCTCAGGGCCGACTCGTCCACCGGTTCCGGGTGGGTGCCCTGGCTGACCTGTGGCAGCTGCTGCGGATCACCGAGCAGCAGCAGATTGCTTGCTGCCGACGCGACGGCAATGGTGTTGGCCAGGCTGAACTGGCCGGCCTCTTCGATGACGAGCAGATCCAGACAGCCCCGGGGGACGCGCCCGTCGTTGGCGAAATCCCAAGCGGTGCCGCCGATCACGCAGCCGTTGCTGTCCGCGATGAAGCGTGCGTACTGGTTGTCCGGGACCTCGGTGAACGGTGCGTCATCCGGCGCCCGCTTCTTGCCGACCACTGCGCCGTCGATGCCGGCCTTGACCACACTGCAGAGCACGTTCTCCACGACGGCGTGCGACTGCGCCACCACACCGATGCGCCAGTGGTCGTGGTTGACCAGGTCGGCGATGACCTTCGAGGCGGTGAAGGTCTTTCCCGTGCCCGGCGGGCCGTGCACCGCGAGGTACGACGAATCCAGATCCCGCAGGGCGGCAACGATATCCCGCGCGGTGTCGCCGGTACGGGGGAGCGGTCCCTTGGAGCCGGTGCGTGGGGCGGAGCGCAAGAGGATGTCCAGCACCGCGTTGGGCGGCAGCGACGGCAACCCGGCGGCCACCGCGCCGGCGGCCGTCTCGATCGCGTTCCGCAGTGGTTTGGTGTTCGGTGGCGGGCCGGGCGTCAGGGCGAACGGCAGCTGGTCGAACTCGTCGCCGTCTTTGCCGGTGCGATGCATGATCAGCACCTCGGTGCCGTCCTCGTTGCAGTCCAGCACCTTGGCGGCGCCGGCGGCCCGGACGTCCGGATCGTCGGAAAGCCCTGTTGGAGAGGGTGGTTCATAGAGGGCGAAGACCTCGGCGCCGGGCGGGATGGAGCCGGCGGCGATCTCGCCCCGCAGCAGCACCTGACGCTGTGGCTTACGGGCCTTGGGTGGGGTGTTCCAGTCGACGGCGATGTGCGGGGTGGTCGTGGCCACGAAAACGTCTGCGCTGTCGGCCCATTCGTCGACCGGATTGTTGATCCGGTCGAAATGCTCCCACCAGAACGGCTTTTCCTCGCGCTGGTGGTACCCGCGGGCTGCCGCGATCATGGCCACGGCCTGCTGCTCGGCGGAACGCGCCGTGGTGCCGTCGCCCGCGTACTTGGACAGGGCGCGCTGCGTTGCGTCGTCGGCCGGCGCCGCAGTCTCTGGTTGTGCCGGGCCGCCGCTGACCGGTCCACGCGGCGCGATGCCCGCGGCCCACGCCACCCCGAGCAGCCACTCGCGCAGCCGCAGCGTGGAGCGGCAGTCGTAGTGGTTGTAGTCCTCGATCTCCTTGAGGACCGTCGCCGCTTCCTCGTGCTCCCCGGCGGCCTCCAGCTCGGTGTAGCGCGCGTACTGCGTGATCGAGTCGGTGGCTTTGGTGACCTCGCCGACGCGCAGCTCGCCGCCCATGTACAGCGGCTCCAGGTACTTGATGCTGTAGCTCTCGGTACCGACGCGAATGCTCTTGCGTACCAACGGCAGCAGGTCGACCAGCACGCCGCTGCGCAGCAGTTCGTCCACCTCGGCCTCGCCGACGCCGTAGCGCCCGGACAGTCGCAGCAGCGTGCTCTTCTCGTAGGCCGCGTAGTGGTAGATGTGCATGTTCGGGTACCGCTTGCGTTGCTTGCGCACGAACGCCAGGAAGTCGATGAGCGCCTGGCGTTCACTGGTCCGGTCATGTGCCCACAGCGGGTGGAACGCGCCGGTGGCGGTCAGGGTGCCCCACAGGTATTCCAGTCCCCAGTCCCGGCCGTTCTCGGTCCACAGCGGGTCGCCTTCGTAGTCGAAGAACAGGTCGCCGCGGTCGGGCTCGGGCAGGCCGGTCAGGGGCTGCGGGTCGATCACCTCGAACTGGGGCTTGCCCTCGATCGGGGGAGCGACCTGCAGGCGCGCCTGCCCCACGAGATTCGCCACGATGCGGGACGAGAGTCCGGGCACCGCACCGGTGTGTTCGGCCAGCTCGTGCATGGTGGTGATCCCGGCGTCGAGCAGCCGGGCGCGCTGGCTCACCCGCATGCCGGCCACCAGCAGGAGATCGTCGCGTTCTCGGACTTCGACCGCGCAGTCATCGCATTGGTGGCAGGCCCGCAGGTCCGGGGTCTCCCAGGACACCGGCGCCCCACCGGCCCGGTGTTCGTCGAGCAGCCGCTGCAGCGCGGCCCGTCGGGGCAGGTAGACAGGAAGCAGTTCGGCCACTGGATAACTGGCGACGGTGCCGTCCCCGAGCACCAGGTCGACTTCCGGCGCCACCGGCACCCCGGCCTGCTCCAGCGCGTCGGCGTAGGCCGCCAACTGCAGGAGTGCCTCGACTTTCACCGAGCGGGCGAGCTTGGTGTCCCGAAGCCGATAGCGCCCGTCCTCCAGGATCAGGAAGTCGGCGAAACCCAGGAAGCGGCCATCGAACATCGCGGCCTGATAGATCACCGGCGCCCGGCGGTCGACGGCTGCCCGGGTGGCCTCGGCCGCCGCGAGCAGCCCGGCGACCGTATACGGCCGCGGCCGGCCGATCATCGTGACGTTGTCCCCGGACGCCTCGCGGAGCTGCTCCAGATGCCGCTGCTCGTGGGCGTCGCCGAGTTCGGCTGTGCGCGCCAGCAGATCGTCGTCCACGACGGCCTTCGGTCCCCAGCCCAGCATCCCGTCGAACCGGCGCAGCAGCGCATACTCGCACCGCGCCGCCGCCGCGAGATCGGACGCGCTGTAGATGACCGGCGCGGTCTGATCGGTCGGACTCAGGAACACGTCGTCACCATATGGCAGCCCGGTGACAAAACGCCGGGGCTACGGTGGACTCGGTGAGCCGGATTTTCACCACCAGCGTCGCTTCGGTCTACCCCCACTACGTCAACAAGGTGGAGAAGAAGGGCCGCACCACCGCCGAGCTCGACGAGGTCATCTGCTGGCTGACGGGCTTCGATCAGGCGACCCTCGCCGAGCACCTGAAGGCCCAGACCTCCTTCGAGGATTTCTTCGCCGCGGCGACGCTGAACCCGAACGCCACCCTCATCACGGGGTTGGTGTGCGGCGTCCGCGTCGAGAACGTCGAGGACCCGCTGATGCAGAAAATCCGCTACCTGGACAAGCTGGTCGACGAGCTGGCCAAGGGCAAGGCCATGGAGAAGGTGCTCCGCGCGACCTAGCGCGTGTTGCCGATCAACTCGACGCCGTTGCCGTTCCAGTGGAATCGCACGACGCTCTTGAGCCCGGTCGCCGGGTTGGTGTAGCTCAGGGCGACGGTGTCGCCGGTGGACGCGGCCAGGTCGATGCCGTTGAACCCGTACGTGTCGGGCACCCCGGTCGGGATGAACTGGCCCAGGTGGAACATCACGGCACGGGTATTGGGCTGCTCGGCGTTGGTGTTGGCTTTCACAATCACCACCGACAGTGGCGCGCACTGGTTGTAGTTGCCGGCCAGTGGCTCCGGGCTCCAGCCCTGCTTGCTGCGGGGATCCGCCGGCAGCGTGGACACGGCCTTGGCGATATCAGGAGCGGTGAGACTGACGGCGCAGGGGTCCGCCGGTGCCGCGCTGGTCTTCGGACCTGCGACGACGGTCGGCGCGGCAGATTTCTTGGCTGCGGCCGGCGCGGTCGGATCGGGAGTCTTGGAGGCGGTCGAGTCGCCCGAGCCACATGCGGACAGGCTTGCCGCCGCGAGTACGGCCACCGCGATCGTCATCAGTTTCGGTTCGGCGCAGCGCACCCGGCCACCCTATAAGGAGTCCGGTCGGCCATGCTGGGCGTACCTGGCCCGATGACCCACTAGACTTCTCGCATAATGACGACGTCTTCGCCCGAGGCCGACCCGGATTCGGGCGGCCAGAACACCACCACTGAACCCGCTTCTGACACCTCCGCCGAAACCGGCGCCGAGGTCACCTTCGCCGACCTGAACATCCGTCCGGAGGTGCTGCGGGCGCTGACCGACGTCGGCTACGAGTCTCCCTCGCCCATCCAGGCCGCCACCATCCCGGCGATTCTGAACGGGTCCGACGTCGTCGGCCTCGCCCAGACCGGTACCGGCAAGACCGCAGCCTTCGCGGTTCCGGTGCTGTCCAAGATCGACCCCACCAGCCGCAACACCCAGTGCCTGGTGCTGGCGCCGACGCGCGAGCTGGCGCTGCAGGTGGCCGAGGCGTTCGGCAAGTACGGCGCGCACCTGAACATCAACGTGCTGCCGATCTACGGCGGCTCGTCGTACACGCCGCAGTTGGCCGGTCTCAAGCGCGGTGCGCAGGTCGTGGTCGGAACCCCGGGCCGCGTGATCGACCACCTGTCGAAGGGCAGTCTGGACCTCTCGCACCTCGATTACCTGGTGCTCGACGAGGCCGACGAGATGCTGCAGATGGGCTTCGCCGAGGATGTCGAGCGCATCCTGGCCGACACCCCGGAGTACAAGCAGGTCGCCCTCTTCTCGGCGACCATGCCGCCGGCCATCAAGAAGATCACCGCCCGGTATCTGCACGACCCGGTCGAAGTGACCATCAAGGCCAAGGCGCAGACCGCTGAGAACATCACGCAGCGATACATCCAGGTGGCCGGCGCCCGCAAGATGGACGCCATCACCCGGCTGCTCGAGGTTGAGCCGTTCGAGGCGATGATCGTCTTCGTCCGCACCAAGCAGGCCACCGAGGAAGTTGCCGAAAAGCTCAGGGCGCGTGGCTTTTCCGCCGCTGCGATCAACGGCGACATTGCGCAGGCGGTCCGTGAGCGCACCATCAACGGGCTCAAGGACGGCTCCATCGACATCCTGATCGCGACCGACGTGGCGGCCCGTGGCCTTGACGTCGAACGCATCTCCCATGTTCTGAACTACGACATCCCGCACGACCCCGAGTCGTACGTGCACCGCATCGGGCGCACCGGCCGCGCGGGGCGTTCGGGCACCGCGCTGCTGTTCGTCACGCCGCGCGAACGGCACCTGCTCAACTCGATCGAGCGCGTCACGCGCAAGAAACTCATCGAGTCCCAACTGCCTTCGGTCGACGACGTCAACGCCCAGCGCGTGTCGAAGTTCCGTGACTCGCTCACCGACTCGCTCAACGCGCCGGGCATCGAGCTGTTCCGCCGGTTGATCGAGGACTACGAGCGCGACAACAACGTGCCGCTCGCCGATATCGCGGCGGCGCTGGCCGTGCGGACCCAGGGTGGCGAAGAGTTCCTGATGAAGGAGCCGCCGCCGGAGAAGCGCCGTGAACGTCCCGACCGGGATCGTGACGACCGCGGGGACCGCGGCGACCGGGAACGCAAGCCCCGGTCGACGCGCGACGACCTGGCCACCTACCGCATCGCGGTGGGCAAGCGGCACAAGGTGATGCCGGGTGCCATCGTCGGCGCCATCGCCAACGAGGGCGGGCTCAATCGCAGCGACTTCGGGCACATCAGCATCCGCGTGGACCACTCGTTGGTCGAGCTGCCCGCCAAGTTGAGCAAGGACACGCTCAAAAAGCTGGAGAGCACCCGCATTTCGGGCCAGTTGATTCACCTGGAGCTGGACAAGGGCGGGCATTCCGGCGGTTACCAGGATCGTGGCGCACGTTCGGACCGAGGGTCGGACCGGGGTTCGTACTCCGACCGCGGCGGCCGCCAGGATCATGGATCACGTCAGGGTCGAGGCCGCGACGATGAACGGCGCGACAGCCGCCACGAAGGTCGAGGCGAGGGCAAGCGTAAGTACAAGTGACCCGGGTTGCTTCACTCACCGGGGTCCGTGCTGTCGCCGCTCTGCTGGTGGTGTTGACCCACGCGGCCTACACCACGGGTAAGTACACGCAAGACTACGTCGGGTTGATGTACTCGCGTGCCGAGATCGGCGTGCCGATCTTCTTCGTGCTGTCGGGCTTCCTGCTGTTCACCCCGTGGGTGAAGGCGCTGGCTCGTACTGATGCCGAAAAGCCCTACGAGGCACCGTCATTGCAGCGTTACGCCTGGCACCGGGTACGGCGGATCATGCCCGCCTACGTGGTCACGGTGTTGGCGGCCTACGCGTTGTATCACTTCCGGACGGCCGGCCCGAATCCCGGCCACACCTGGCTGGGGCTGCTCCGCAACCTCACGCTCACTCAGATCTACACCGACAACTACCTGTTCTCCTGGCTGCATCAGGGCCTCACCCAGATGTGGAGCCTGGCGGTGGAAGCTGCTTTCTACGTTGCCCTTCCGTTGTTGGCCTACCTGCTGATGGTGGTGCTGTGCCGGCGGCAGTGGCGGCCCGGGGTGTTGCTCGGCGCACTCGGGATTCTGGCCGCATCGAGCTTCGGGTGGCTGACCTTGGTGCACACGACGCATTTCCTGCCCGACGGCGCCCGGCTGTGGTTGCCCACCTACCTGATCTGGTTCGTCGGCGGCATGCTGCTATCCGTGCTGTCTGTGATGGGTGTGCGTGCCTACGGATTCCTGTGCATCCCAATGGCATTGGTCTGTTACCTCATCGCGTCGACACCCATCGCCGGCGCTCCGACCACGTCACCGGCGACGCTGCTGGAAAGCCTGTGGAAGTCGGTGCTCTACGCGGCCATCGCCACGTTGGTCGTCGCGCCGCTGGGCTTGGGGAACCGCGGTTGGTACGCGTGGCTGCTCGGAAGCCGGCTGATGGTCTTCCTCGGTGAGATTTCCTACGAGATCTTCCTGGTGCACCTGGTCGTCATGGAACTGGTCATGGTCGAGGTGATGCACCAGCACATCTGGACCGGGTCGACGTTCGCGCTGTTCACGCTGACGACGCTGTTCACCATTCCGGTGGCGTGGCTACTGCACCGGTTCACCCGGGTCCGGAACTAGCAGTCGCAGCAGTCCCCGCAGCAGCAGTCGCAATCCCCACAGTCACAGCAGCAGTCGCACACCCAACAGTTGTCGAACCAGCCGCTCTTGCGCTTGGTTTTCTTCTCCTGGTCCTCGGGATCTTCGGGTTCGGCGGGATCTTCGGATTCGGCGCCGCCGTCGATCGGCAGTTCGCCGAATGGCGCCGCAGAAGGGCCGGGACCGGGCGGCACATCCGCCGCTTCGAACCCCGCACGGCTGAAGGTCCGGGTCACGGCCCGCCGTAATTCGCGCGTCAGCAGCTGATGCACCAACCGCCCATCGGTGAATTCCACGTCGGCCAAGGCGAGTTCGATGCCGAGCACCGCGTCGTCGCACGCCCTACGGACATCGCCGATCGGTGTTGCGGTGGCGGCCACGGGATTCCATTTCCCGAGCGTCCGGTCGGCGTGCAGGTCCTCGACCGCATCGAGCAGATGCGCGGTCCGCCCGAACAACCGACCGATCTCACGCAGTGGCTCCACGTTCGCCGGCTGCCCGGCCAATACCGCGGTGTGCGCGAATGCCGCCGCGACCGAGGTTTCCGTGGGTTCGGTGACCGCGAGCAACGAACTGCCTGCCGCCGCAGCGGCTTCCAGCACCGGTTGCCGATCGATGGCGTCCATCAGCACGGTGGTGTCGAAGCCGAGGGCAGTGCCGACGCCCGTGCCTTGCCGGACCCACCGGTCGGCGATCCGTCGGGCCGCGGGCCGCACGCCCGTGGCGGCGAACACCCCGTCTCCGTCATCGACATGGTCGCGCACCCGCGCCGCCGCAAGCACCAGTGAGACCACGGCCGCCAGCCGGACCGATTCACCTATCGCGACGTCGGCCTTGCGCATGCCCCGCAGCGGGCAGCGGCCGGCCTCCCGGCGTCCGGGCGCGGAGATGGACTGTGCCTCCACCAACGCCGACACCACGAGCCCGTCGTAGTTGGTGGCGACCCGGCCGCCCTGACCGTAGTCATCGCGGAGGGCGAGGCACAGGCCGCACAACTGGGCGGTCCAGACGGCGGCGAGTTCCTTACCGAGTCGATGCCGGCAGGGCCGGAGGATGCCGAACACGGGTTGAAGATAGCCGCGGCCAGCGCAAACCGCAGAGGAACCACTCGGGAATTAGATTAGGTTATGCTGCCCTAATGACTGAGTCGAAACCGTCGCGTGGAATTCAGGGGGCACTGGTCAAACTGTGGCGGGGCGGCGACTACGAGCTGACCGTCACCGGCCGCACCCAGATCACCGCGAACTATCTGCGGCTGCACTTCACCACCGGGAACCTGTTGGCCGAACGGCCGGTGCACCCGACCATGTGGGTCCGCGGTTGGTTCCCCGACGGTGACAGGGCGCACCAGCGCGGCTACACGCTGGTCAACCCCGATCCGGCCAACGGCACCACCGACATCGACTTCGCCCTCCATGACGGTCTGGCCACCCGCTGGGCCCAGGAGGCCAAGCCCGGCGACACCCTCGAGGTGACGCTGCTCGGCAGCAGCTTCGAGCTGCCCGAGCCTGCGCCGGCCGGCTACCTCCTGGTCGGCGACACCGCATCGCTGCCGGCCATCAACTCGCTGCTGCAGGCCATCGGCGAGGCGCCCGTTCAGGTGTATCTGGAGGCCGGACACGACGACGACCGCGACCTTCAGGTGGGTACCGGCGCTCAGGGGCTGACCGTGACCTGGGTCGATCGCAAGAACGACGGCGAGGCGCTGGTCGAGACCGTGCGGGCCTCGGCGTTCGACGCCTCGGACCACTTCGGTTGGGTGGCATGCGATAACCGGACCACCCGGTCGGTGGTCAAGGTGTTGCGCGAGGACTATCAGATTCCGAAGAAGTCCATCAAGGCGCGGGCCTACTGGGAAGCTTGATCACGCCGGGGCGCGCGAAGCCGCGGGACTACCGGGGAACCAGTTGGGCCACAACGAATTCGTCGAGCATCGCGCGCTCGTCGTCTTCGTCGGCGCCGGGGAACATCAACAGCGACACCATCATCCGGACCAGCCAGTTGGCCCGGCGGTGCGCGGCCTCGGTCTCGAGATCCGGCCACAAATCTGACAGGAACGCCGCGACCATGCCGGTGATGACGTCCGACTGCGCGGCCACCTCACCGCCGATGGGCCGCTGGGTGGCGACGAACCACGATGACAGTGCGGGACTTTCCCGCACACTGCGCAGTGCGATCGCCACCCCGTCGAGCAGTCGGGTGCGCGGGTCGCTGATGTCTGCGATCTGCTCGCCGACATGGGCGAACACCCGAAACGCCTCACGGTGCACGTAGGCCAGGTGCAGCACGTCCCGGTTCTCGTAGTACCGGTACAGCGTGGCACGGGAACAGCCTGCCGCCCTGGCGATTTCGAGCATCCCGACGGTCGCGGCATCCTGCTCGGCGAACAGGCGGTCGGCGGCGTCCAGGATGGCCTCCGCTGCGACCTCGGTACGTCGGCCGGCCAGCCAGTCAGTTGCCATCAGCAAATGGTAAACGGCACCGAGAGTGGACGGCGCACATAGCTGCCCCCGGCCCACTCGATGCTGTCCTCGTCGACGGTGAATTCCGGTATCCGCGAGAGCAGTTCGGTCAATGCGACGCGGGACTGCATCCGCGCGGCCGCCGCGCCCAGACAGTGGTGTGCCCCGTGACTGAACGTCAGGATGTTGCGCGGTGCGCGCGTCACATCCAATTCGCCTGCGCCCGGGCCGTATTGGCGTTCGTCGCGGTTACCCGAGCCGTAGAGCAACAACGCCTTGCGTCCGGCCGGGATGGTGGTGTCGCCGATGGTCACGTCGCGGGTAGCGGTGCGCGCCAGGCCCTGGACCGGCGAGGTGAGCCGGAGTAGTTCGTCGACGGATTCGGCGATGAGGTCGGGGTTTTCGACGAGCAGGCGGCGCTGGTCGGGTTGCCGGTGCAGGAGCTGCACCGCGCCGCCCAGCATCCCGGTGGTGGTGTCGTTGCCGCCGGTGACCATCGTGAAGGTGAACGCAAGGATCGACAGCACGCCGCTGATGTCTCCATCGGCGCCGATGCCCGCGGCAACCAGGTGTGACACGGTGTCATCTTCGGGCTCCTTGCGGCGGCGCTCGATCAGCGCGGTGAAGTACCCCATCATGTCGCCGAGCGCGCTGCCCAGCGTCTCGAGTGCGCCACCGAGGCCACCCTCGGCGGTGTTGGCCGCGACGATGGCCTCGGTCCAGCCGTCGAATTGGTCGCGGTCGGCCTCGGGCACGCCCAGGTAATGCGCGACGACCATCGACGGCAGCGGCTTGAACAGCTCGGCCACGATGTCTCCGCCACCGGCGGCCTTGAGCTTCTCGAGCCGTTGCACGACGAATTCGCGGACCTTGGGCTCGACGGCCTCGACCTGGCGCGGGGTGAAGCCGCGCGACACCAGCTTGCGGAATTCGGTGTGCACGGGCGGGTCCGTCATCACCATCGGCGGGTTGTCCTGTAGGCCAATAAGTTCCAGCTCGCCGTAGTTGACGGTCAGCCCCTGCGCCGAGGAGAACGTCTCGTGGTCGCGCGCGGCGGTCCAGATGTCGGCGTGCCGGGACAGTACGTAGTAGTCGGCGGCGGGATTGCCGGCGGGCACCACGTGATGCACCGGATCGTGGTCGCGCAGCGACCGGTACATCGGCCAGGGGTCGACCCACCCGGCCGAATCGGCCAGCTGGAACGCCACGGGGGAGCCGGATGTCTCGTGAGACAAAAGCGCCGTCATGTCTTATGTGTACGGCGGTTGAGCGGACGTGTCAATGCCCGAATTAGATGCCCGCGCCCGGATTCAGGATGTTGTCGGGGTCCAGCGCGGCCTTGATCCGGCGGTTCAGTTCCATCACCTCGGGACCGAGTTGGCCGGCCAGCCAGGGCCGCTTGAGCCGGCCGACGCCGTGCTCGCCGGTGATGGTGCCGCCGAGTGACACGGCGAGGTCCATGATCTCGCCGAACGCGATGTTGGCGCGGCGCGTGTTCTCGGCGTCGTTCGGGTCATGGACGATCAGTGGGTGGGTGTTGCCGTCCCCGGCGTGTGCGATCACCGAGATCAGTAGGTCGTGCTTACGGGCGATCTCGGCGACGCCGTCGACCAGGTCCGCCAGCGCGGGCAACGGTACGCCGACGTCCTCCAGGAGCAGTGGTCCCTTGGCTTCCACGGCCGGGATGGCGAACCGCCGCGCGGCCACGAAGGCCTCGCCCTCGTCGGGATCGTCGGTCGAAAACACTTCTGTCGCACCGGCTTCGGTGAACACGCGGGCCATGTATTCGGTGTCCTCGACGCCCGCGGCGCCGCGATCGTCGGACGCCGCTACCAGCATCGCCTTGGCGCTGCGATCCAGTCCCATCTTGAGTTTGTCCTCGACCGCGTTGATCGCGACGTCGTCCATGAACTCGAGCATCGACGGGCGAATCCGGCCGGTAATGGTCACGACGGCATCGGCTGCGGCGCGCACCGAGTCGAAACTGGCGACCACGGTGCACCCGCGATGCTGTGGTGGCAGCAGGCGCAGTGTCGCCTCGGTGACGACGCCGAGCGTACCTTCGCTGCCGACGAACAGTTTGGTGAGGCTCAGTCCCGCAACGTCTTTCAGTCGCGGGCCGCCGAGCCGTACCGCGGTGCCGTCGGCCAGAACCACCTGCAGGCCGAGGATGTAGTCGGTGGTGACGCCGTATTTCACGCAGCACAAGCCACCGGCGTTGGTGGCGACATTGCCGCCGATGCTGCAGATTTCGAACGACGACGGGTCGGGCGGGTACCAGAGCCCATGGGCCGCAACGGCTTTCTTCACCTCGGCGTTGAGCAGGCCCGGCTGCACCACGGCGGTACGGGTCGCCGTATCGACGATGATGTCGCGCATCCGTTCGGTGGTGAGCACGATGCCGCCGTCGACGGCCGTCGCGCCACCGGACAGGCTGGTGCCGGCGCCGCGTGGTACCACCGGAATCTTGTGTGCACTGGCCCACCGCAGGATCGTCTGCACTTCCTCGGTGCTCCGCGGCCGCACCACGGCGATGGGCGTGCCGGCGTCCGGATCCAGCGCGCGGTCCTGGCGGTAGGACGCGACGATGTCCGGATCGGTGACGACGGCGTCGGTGGGTAGGTCGGCGATGAGACTCGGCAGCGCGGTGTGCACTCGGCAAGTCTAGGAGCAGCGCGCCGACCGGTTACGGCCCGCGCCATGTGCCATGCGTATTAATCCCGTGTAACGACCGTGTTACGGGTACGCTCGACAGCGTGTACAGCAAGGCCATGTTGGCCGAGATGGAGGCGCTGCGTGGCAGCCCTCGCGGGGCGCATGTGTCAGCGACCGCGATCGAACTCCATGTCCGTGCCGTGAGCCGCAGCGTGCGTACCCGTCGCCCGGCTTTCGTGGCCGATGCGGTCCTCGATGCCATTGCCCCCGGTTCGGTGACAACGGTTGTGGCACTGGAGCTTTGGCTGGCCGGACTCTGGCATCGGGTGCCCGGGGGCTATCTGATCGATGATCGGGAACTGATCGCCCATCTGTCCGCCGGTCCGGTGCGGCGCTGGGCGCGCCGGGTGTGGCTGAACCTCCACAGTGAGTCCGTCATCCCGTTCTGATCGCACCGGCGGGCGGCCGGACTGCGCGCAGCGAAGCAAACAACAGGTCGTTCAGCATGTCGATGAGGTGCTCGCGGTCGACCAATATCGCTCCGAGGAGGACGGCGGTGAGCGTCTCGCCGACCCCGCCGATGACGAATTGTGCGGTCAGCTGCAGGTCGAGTGGTCGCGGATCGGTACCGGAACCGCTCAGCCCGGCGACGATGCCGGCGAACCGCTGAGCTTCCGCGAGGCGGCGTGGACCGAGTGCCGGTGAGGAGCCGGATTCGATCAAGATGACGCGGCCCTTGCGTTGATCCGTGAGCACGATGTCGGTGAGCACCGCCAGTGCTGCCCGGGAGCGGGCCCGTGGACCGCCGTCGGTATCGGCGATCGCGGCGAGTCCGCGTTCTTCCAGTTCGGTCATGATGTCGTCGAACACCGCGATGTGCAGGTCCTCGATGCTCGGAAACGATTCGGCGAAGTAGCGCGCGGCCAGTCCGGCTCGCTCGGCGACGCCGCGCAGGGTCGTCGCGGGGATGCCTTTGGTGCCCATCAGGTCCAGGCCGGCCGCCACGAAGCGGCGCCGCCGCTCGGCGATGCGGTCTGCGCCGCTCAAGCCGCCGTACTGCCGTGACCCACTCACGAAACCAATCTTGACACACGTGTTGACAGATGGTTGCCTCATGACATCTATCAACGCTTGATGACAGATTGGATTCATCCATGACCAGCACGGCAGTACCTGTTGAGGTCGCGGTCGAGCCATGGCATCCGGGCCAACCCCATGCCGAGCTGGCTGCTGATGTCCGGTGGTGGTTGGGCTCGCCGCTCAGCCTCGGGCTGTTCGGTCGCTTGGCGCTCGATCAGGTGGCGTACCGCCCGATCGCGGCCGCGGTCGACTGGTCGGGGCGGTTCCAGCAGAACTTCACCGATCGCGGCATCCGGTCGCTGGCGTACGGAATGTTGATGCTGTTCGGCGACGAGGTGGACCGCCGCTTCGATACCGAGGAGCTCAAGCGGCTACATGCGGGCGTGCGGGGGACCGGCAACGGCGAGTTCGCGGATACCAGATTCAGCGCGCTCGACCCCGAACTGTGGAACTGGATCGCCATCAGTTCGCTGAACCTGTTCTACCGGGGCTATGTCGCCATCCGTGGTGAGGATCTCGACGCTGAGCAACGCGAGGTCGTCTACCAGACCCTGCGGTGGATGACGAGCTATTTGGAGCTGCCCAGCTCGCGGGCCAAGCTGCCGGAAACGCTTGCCGACATGCTGGCGTACTACGACCGGGTCGCCGAGGAGTGCTTGGCGGACAACGCATTCCTGCAATACGCCGACGACAGCTTCGACGCCCTTCCGGTGCCCGCGCTGCTCCCGACGCGGTTGCGAAGGCTCGTTTTGCCGTTCTGGGGCGCGTTGACGCCGATCGCACTGCGCGCGCCCAAGGTGTTGGGGCAGCGTCATGCCCACCCGAAGATGCGGGAACTGTGGTTGTTGCGTTTTGATTGAGCGTGTCTGGGTGTTTTGACCTGGCGTTTCGGCAGAATGTGTTGGTGGCCAAGAG
>NZ_JBYTCM010000013.1:0-163177 GCF_058790275.1 Mycobacterium sp. FW102-FHT13B02 | reverse complement strand
ACAAGAAACCCGTTGCTTGGCAACAAAAATTCAGGCCAGCACCAAGTCCGAACAACTCTCACGAAAAATCGAGGCTAGGTGTGTGATGGAACACAGATATCCCTCCGATGGGGGGTACATCACAAGTGCAAATCCCTCCATCTGGCGGTGTTCGACAGATGACCTGCATTGATAGCGTCTCCACCCATGTTGGCCACAGCGATCGCTTATCGACCGTATGTAGTGGATTTGGCGCAATGGCTGGGAAGTACGGGCGACAAATGGTAGCGATTACGCGGACTGCAGCTAAGCCGGTTACCTCATTGGGCGGATTTTTCGCCATGACATTCGACACTTTCGTGCAGATGTTTCAGCGACCGTTCGCATGGCATGAATACGTCATGCAGACGTGGTTCGTCGCGCGCGTGTCGGTCCTGCCCGCATTGCTGCTCACGATGCCGTTCGCGGTGCTGCTGACATTCACCTTCAACATTCTGCTGACCGAATTCGGTGCAGCCGACTTCTCCGGCACCGGCGCCGCGATCGGCACGGTGAACCAGATCGGCCCCATCGTGACGGTGCTCGTGGTGTCGGGTGCGGGCGCGACGGCGATGTGCGCAGATCTCGGCGCGCGGACCATCCGCGAAGAACTCGACGCACTGCGCGTGATGGGCATCAACCCCATCCGCTCCCTGGTGGTGCCGCGGGTGCTGGCCGCGACCACGGTGGCGCTGGCCCTGTCTGCCACGGTGATTCTTGTCGGCCTGACGGGCGCGTTCCTCTTCTGCGTCACGGTGCAGCACGTCTCGCCGGGCGCGTTCGTCGGCGGTCTGAACCTGCTGACGGGTCCTGGCGACATCATCGTCGCGCTGATCAAGGCGACGCTGTTCGGCATGGCAGCCGGGCTGATCGCTTGTTACAAGGGCACTTCCGTGCGCGGCGGCCCCGCGGGCGTCGGCAACGCGGTCAACGAGACGGTGGTGTTCACGTTCATGGTGCTGTTCGCCATCAACGTCATCGTGACGGCCGTCGCGATCCAGTACACGGTGTCGTGAGGAAGAGATGACTGTCGATGTTCCGAGCCGCAGGTTCCCGCGGCTCGACAAACTGAGCAAGAGTTCGGTCGCCCGCTGGAACCGCATCGGTGAACAGGGCGCCTTCTACTCGCACACCATCGGGTCGATGCCGGATGCGGTGGTCAACTACCGCGCCGAACTGCTACGGCTCATCGCCGCAACGGGTTTGGGCACCGGAGCGCTCGTCGTGGTCGGCGGCACCGTGGCCATTGTCGGTTTCTTGACGATGACCACCGGTGCCCTGGTGGCGATCCAGGGCTACAACCAGTTCTCGTCCGTCGGCTTCGAGGCCCTGACCGGTTTCGCTTCGGCGTTCCTCAATGTCCGGATGATCGTGCCGGCGACGACCGCGGTGGCGCTGTCGGCCACCATCGGCGCCGGTGCCACCGCGCAGATCGGCGCCATGCGGATCAATGAGGAGATCGATGCTCTCGAGGTGATCGGCATTCGCAGCATCACCTACCTCGCCTCCACTCGGGTGCTGGCGGCGGTGGTCGTGGTGATCCCGCTGTACTGCGTGGCGGTGATGATGGCGTTCTTCGCCGCGCGCCTGGGCACCACGACGGTCTACGGGCAGGGCGCCGGTGTGTACGACCACTACTTCAACACCTTCCTCAACCCGACCGATCTGATCTGGTCGTTCGTGCAGTGCGTGGCCATCACCATCGTGATCATGTTGGTGCACACCTACTTTGGGTTCGCCGCCTCGGGCGGTCCGGCCGGGGTCGGTGAGGCGGTGGGCCGTGCGGTGCGCTTGTCGATGGTGATCGCGGCCGTCGAGATCGTGTTCATTTCGTTGGCTATTTATGGCCAGTCCGGCAACTTCAACATGGCGGGTTAGCCGATGGAGCCGCGTAAGGGGGATCGGCGGATCTCGAACGCATGGTGGGCACTGATCCTGATCACGGCTGTGGTGGTGTTCATGGTGGTGACCACGGTCATCTTCACCGGTGCCGCCAAATCCTATGTGCCCGTGACGGTTATGGCCGACCGTGCGGGCCTGGTGTTGGAGACCAACGCGAAGGTCAAGATGCGGGGCGTGCTGGTGGGCCGGGTCAGCCAGATCGATGTGAGCACATCGGGGGCGGCCCTGCAGCTCAAGCTCGACCCGGATCAGGTGAAGTACATTCCCGCCAATGTGGGTGCGCAGGTGAGTGTTACGACGGCGTTCGGCGCCAAGTTCGTCGACCTGGTGTATCCGCAGGCGCCCAGTAGCGCCCGCGTGGCCGCCGGCACGGTGCTGCATTCCGACCATACAACGACTGAGGTCGACACGGTCTTCGAGAACATCGTGAACCTGCTGGACATGGTGGATCCCGCGAAGCTGAACTCGGTGCTCAGTGCGGTCGCTGAGGGTGTCCGGGGCCAGGGCGAGCGGATGGGCCAGGCCACAACGGATCTCAATGAGGTGTTGACGGCGCTCAACTCGCGCTCGGACAAGATTCGTGACGACTGGCGGTCGTTCAAGGCCTTCAGCGACACCTACGGTGCGGCCGCCGACAACATCGTGAAGATCCTGAACGCGGCCAGTACCACCAGCGGCACGGTGACAAGCAAGGCCACAGCGCTCGACAGCCTGCTGATGAACGTCATCGGATTCTCCGAGGCGGGAACCGATCTGCTGGGGCCGAGCGGGGACAACCTGGTCGACGCCATCAACGGGCTGGAGCCCACGACGAGTCTGCTGCTCAAGTACAGCCCCGGGTACACGTGCTGGCTGGAGGGCACCAAGAAGTTCCTCGACACCGGCGCCTGGGGTGTGTTCGGTGGGGCCGACGGCCGTTCGCTGATCCTTGACGCGACGCTGCTGCCGGGCAAGAACCCGTACGTGTTCCCCGACAACCTGCCGATCGTCGCGGCCAAGGGTGGGCCGGGCGGGCGGCCGGGCTGTGGCTCGCTGCCCGATGTCGCCAAGAACTTCCCGGTGCGGCAACTGATCACCAACACCGGTTGGGGGACCGGGCTGGATATCCGGCCGAACCCGGGCATCGGCAGCCCGTGCTGGGGACAGTGGTTCCAGAGCACCCGCGCGGTGCCGGTGGCACCGAGTATCCGGCAGTGCCTGCCCGGGCCTGCTCCCGGTCCGATCCAGTACCCCGGGGCGCCGCCCTATGGCGCGGCGTTGTACGGGCCCGGCGGGGTGCCGCTGTGGCCGGGTGTGCCGCCCGCGCCGCCGAATCCCGCTGACGCTCAACCGCAATCGGCGCCGGCGCCGGCCGCGGCGCCCGCGTTGCCGGCCGAGGCGGGCGGCAACTGACCGTGATGACCAACCAACGATCGAGACAGGAGGGAAGCCGTGGAGAACCTTAGAGGCACACTGGTGCGCCTGGTTGTCTTCCTTGCGGTCTGTCTGCTGGGCACGGTCGCCCTCTGGGCGGTCTTCGCGGACCTGCGGTTCGACGAGGGCCACACCTACTTCGCCCGCTTCGTCAACGTCTCGAACATGAAGAAGGACAGTCACGTTCGCATCGCGGGTGTCGAGGTTGGCCAGGTGAAGAACGTGTCGATCAACCGCGACTCGACCGTGACGGTCGAATTCACCGCGGACAGTTCGGTCGTGCTGACCGAGGGCAGCCGCGCGGTGATCCGGTACGACAACGTCGTCGGCGATCGGTTCCTGGCGCTGGAGGAAGGCGCCGGCGGCACCAAAAAGCTCAATCCGGGCGGCACCATCCCGGTCGATCGGACGCAGCCCGCGCTGGATCTCGATGCCGTCATCGGCGGCTTCCGACCCTTGTTCTCCGCCCTCAGCCCCGACAAGATCAACGATCTGAGTGGTGAGTTGATCCAGGCGCTGCAGGGGCAGGGGCCCTCGATCGGGTCGTTCCTCGCGCAGGCCGCGGTGGTCACCAACACGCTGGCCGACCGCGATCAATTGATCGGGCAGGTCGTCACCAACCTGAACACGGTGCTGACCTCTTTCGGCGGCAAGAGCGACAAGCTCGACAAGGCGGTGGTGTCGCTGTCTGAGTTGGTTGACCGGCTGGCGCAACGCAAGACCGACATCTCGCAGGTGGTGGCCTACACCGACGCGGCCGCCAACTCGATCGCCGGTCTGCTGACCGAGGCCCGGCCGCGGCTGGCCAAGACGGTGCACGAGGTGGACCGGACCGCGGGATTGGTGCTGGCCGATCACGACTACTTCGACAACTTCCTCAACACGCTGCCCGACAAGTACAAGGCGCTGTCCCGGCAGGGAATCTACGGCGACTTCTTCAGCTTCTACCTCTGCGACGCGGTGCTCAAGCTCAACGGTAAAGGGGGACAACCGGTTTACGTCAAGGTGGCCGGGCAGACCTCAGGACGGTGCACCCCGAGATGAAACCTTTCACCGAACGAAGCCATTTCGCCCTCGGCGCCATCGGCATCAGCGCCGTGGTGATCGTCGCCACCGTGGCGCTGATGTTCCAGAAGATCCCGTTCGTCAGCGGGACGAGCACGTACTCCGGGTACTTCGAAGACGCCAGTGGGCTGCATACCGGTGCGCCCGTGGACATCTCAGGTTTTCCGGCCGGCCGGGTCGCCAGCATCGACCTCGACGGTCCCCGCGTACTGATCAAATTCACCGTCGACGACAACGTACATCTCGGCGAGCGCACCGAGGCCGCGATCAAGACCAAGGGCCTGCTGGGCAGCAAGATGCTCGAAGTCGTGCCGAAGGGTGACGGTGACCTCAAGGGCACCATCCCGCTCGAGCGGACCGTGTCGGCATACCAGCTACCGGACGCCCTCGGCGATGTGACGAACGCGATCAGTGGGCTGGACACCCATCAGCTGTCGGACTCGCTGGCCACGGTCTCGGAGGCTTTCGCGAACACCGCCCCGGATCTGCGGGACGCGGTGAACGGCATCGCGCGGTTCTCCAAGACGCTGGGTGATCGTGACGCGCAGCTGCGCAGCCTGCTGGACAACGCCTCGAAAGCGACGACGGTGCTGGCCAAGCGCAGCGACAAAGTGGTGAGCCTGGTGAAGGACACCAATGCCCTTCTGGTGCAACTGCGTTCGCAGAGCGCCGCGGTGAGCCGGCTGTGGAACAGCTTGTCGGCGGTCTCGCAGCAGCTGAAGGGGCTGATCGCCGAGAACCGGTCGCAGCTGCGGCCGGCGCTGGACAAGCTCAACGGTGTCGTGGCGATGCTCGACAACCGCAAGGAACGGCTGCAGCAGGCCGTCAAGGGGCTCAGCCGGTACGCGATGGCGCTGGGTGATGCGGTGAGTTCGGGTCCGTTCTTCAAGGCGTACATCGTCAATCTGTTGCCCGGTCAGTTCGTGCAGCCGTTCGTCGATGCCGCCTTCTCCGACCTCGGGGTCGATCCGAACACGAAGCTGCCGTCGCAGCTTCAGGATCCGCAGACCGGGCAGCAGGGGACGCCGCCGCTGCCGGTGCCGTTCCCGCGCACCGGCCAGGCCGGTGACCCACGGATGACCATTCCGGATGCGATCACCGGCAAGCCCGGCGATACCGCTTGTGGCCCACCGGGAATCCCGTTGCCCGGTCCCGGTTGCTACCCGGTCCGCGAACCGCAACCGGCGCCGCCACCCGGTGGGCCGCCGCCCGGTCCGCCGGCGCTCGCACCCGGCCAGACTGCCATGCCGGAACCGCCGAAGACCCCGCCACTGCATGTGTCGGACCCCGTTGAAGTACCGACGCCAGGAGGACAGCAATGAGCAAGCTGCCCGCACGCGTGCTCGTCGTGGCAGCCGTACTGGCCCTTGTTGTGGGGGGCGGTTACTTCGCGGTGCAGGCGTACCAGCGCGCGTCGCGCAACGAGGTGGTCGGCTACTTCCAGAACACCAATCAGTTGTTCAGCGGTGACGATGTGCTGATCCAGGGGGTGCCGGTCGGCAAGGTCGAGAAGATCGAACCGGGACCCGAGAAGGTCAAGGTCACCTTCTGGCTCGACGACAAGTACACGGTGCCGGCCGACGCCAAGGCCGTCATCCTGTCGCCACAGTTGGTGACGGGCAGGGCAATTCAGCTGATCCCGCCCTACCGGGGCGGGCCGACACTGAGCGGCGGCGCGGTGATCCCGCTGGATCGCACGGCGGTGCCGGTGGAGTGGGACCAGGTCCGCACGCAGCTGCAGCGGCTGGCGGATCTGCTCAAACCCGACCAGCCGGGCGGGGTCAGCACGCTCGGCGGTTTCATCAACACCGCGGCCGACAACCTGCGTGGACAGGGCGCCAGCATCAGGGAGTCGGTGATCCGGCTGTCGCAGGCGGTGTCGATCCTGGGGGACCACAGCAATGACCTGTTCTCGACGTTCAAGAACCTCTCGATCCTGGTGTCGGCGCTGCAGGACAGCACCGGACTGCTGGAACGGCTCAACACCAACCTGGCCGAGGTGACCGGACTGGTCACCGACGATCCGGGCAAGGTGGGTCAGGCGCTGCAGGACATGAGTGCGGTCGCTGATGACCTGCGCTCGTTCGTAGCGGACAACAAGGAGGCCGTCGGGACGGCGTCGGACAAACTGTCGTCGGTCAGCACCGCGATCGTGGACAGCATGGATGACATCAAACAGGTGCTGCACGTGGCGCCAACGGTGGTGGCCGACCTGAACAACATCTATGAGCCGGCGGTCGGATCGTTGACCGGTGTTCTGGCGGCCAACAACTTCGCCAACCCGGTCAGTTTCATCTGCGGTGCCATCCAGGCTGCGTCGCGCCTCGGTGCGGACCAGTCGTCGAAGCTGTGCGCGCAGTACCTGGCGCCGATCGTGAAGAACCGGCAATACAACTTCCCGCCGCTGGGCGAGAACCTGTTCGTCGGTGCCCAGGCTCGCCCGAATGAGGTGACCTACAGCGAGGATTGGATGCGGCCCGACTACGTGCCACCGTCCCGCCCGGCGGCACCGGCGGCACCGGTGGCGCAGCAGGCGGCCGCGGCGCCCGCGCAGCCGGCTCCTCAGACGGTGACCACGGACGCCAACGCCGGGCTGGCCGGGATGATGACGCCGCCGGCAGGGGGTGGGTCATGAACCGCCGCCTGCGTACGGCTGGGAGTTGCGTGTTCGCGGCGCTGTCGTTGCTGGCGTCGGCGGGCTGTTCGGATTGGCGTGGCGCCAACAGCCTGCCGCTGCCGGGCACCGAGGGCGGGGGGCCGGGGGCGTTCGACATCCAGGCGCAGATGACCGATGTCACCAACCTGCAGGAGAATTCGCGGGTCCGGGTCTCTGATGTCACCGTCGGCACGGTCACCAAGATCGAGCGGCAGGGCTGGCATGCGCTGGTCACCATGCGGCTCAACGGTGATGTGAACGTGCCGGCGAACTCGACGATCAAGCTGGGCCTGACCAGTCTGCTGGGCACCCTGCACATCGAGCTCGGAGCGCCTAAAGATGGCCGGCCACAAGGCAAGCTGCATCAGGGGTCGGTCATTCCGCTGGCCAGCAGTGGCAGTTTCCCGTCGGTCGAGCAGACGCTGTCGGCGGTGTCGATGGTGCTCAACGGTGGTGGTATCGGCAACGTCCAGGACATCACCGAGGCCTTCAGCACGGCGTTCCACGGGCGCGCCGAGGACCTGCGCAGCCTGATCAAGCAGCTCGACACGTTCACCGCGAACGTCAAAGACCAGACCCCCGACATCATCGCAGCGTCGGAGAGCCTGAACACCGTCGTCGGCAAGCTCGCCGCGAGCCAGCCCGTGCTCGACCGCGCCGTCGACACCATCCCGCAAGCGCTGGCCGTGCTCAACGGCGAGCGCGAGAACCTGGTCACGGCCGCCGACAAGCTGAGCAAGTTCGCCGCCCTCGCGACCGACACGGTGGACCGGTCAAAAGACAACGTGGTCAAGGAATTACGCGAACTCGGGCCGACCCTGGAACAGCTCGCCAATGCCGGGCCGGCGATGACGCGGGCGCTCAGTTTCATCCCGACGGTGCCGTTCCCGAGCGACACCATCGAGAAGTGGCAGCGCGGTGACTACGCGAACCTCACCGCGATCGTCGACCTCACCCTCAGCCGTATCGATCAGGCTTTCTTCACCGGCACCCGCTGGGAGTGCGACCTGACGGAGCTGGAGCTGCAGTGGGGCCGCACCATCGGCCAGTTCCCGAGCCCGTGCACCGCGGGCGGCCCGAACAATCCGGGCAATCCGCTGACCATTCCGTACCGCTGGGATCAGGGGCCGTAAATGCATCTGGACAAACGCGTGAGAATCCAGCTCGCGATCTTCGCCGTCATCGCCCTGACCGCGGTGACGATGATGGGCCTGATCTATATGCAGTTGCCCGCCAAGCTGTTCGGCATCGGGCGCTACGTGGTGACGATGGAGCTGCCCGAGACCGGTGGTCTGTACGCCACCGGCAATGTCACCTACCGCGGCACCGTGGTGGGGCGGGTGCAGTCCGTGGGGCTGACGCCGACCGGGGTGCAGGCCGAGTTGTCGCTCAACTCGGGTACCGACATTCCGTCCGATGTGCAGGCCGATGTGCACAGCCAGATGGCGATCGGCGAGCAGTTCGTGTCCCTGACGCCGCGCGGCGCGAATTCGCGGCCGCTCAAGGACGGCGACGTCATCCCGCTGGCGCACACCTCGGTGCCGCCGGACATCAACACCGTGATCGACTCGCTGACCAAGGGCCTGGCGGCAGTCCCCAAGGACAACCTCAAGACGGTGATCGACGAATCGGCCACGGCCGTCGGTGGTTTGGGGCCGGAGCTGTCGCACATCGTCAAGGGCGGCAGCCAGCTGGCCATCGACGCGCGCGCGAACCTCGACCCGCTGCTGAGTCTGATCGATCAGGTCAAGCCCGTCCTCGATTCGCAGTCGGGCACCTCGGGCGCGATTCAGGCGTGGGCGGCCAATCTCGCCACGGTCACCGGTGAACTGCAGGCGCAGGACAAAGCTGTGGGCACCGTCCTCGACAAGGGCGGCCCGGCGTTCGGCGAGATGGGGCAGTTGTTCAGCCGGCTCCGCCCGACCCTGCCGATCCTGCTGCAGAATCTGGTGTCCATCAACAAGGTGGCGATCACCTACCAGCCCAACCTCGAACAGCTCCTGGTGCTGCTGCCACGGACAACCGAAGCGGCACAAGGCGTTACGTTGGCGAACCGGGACACCAAGCAGGCCTACAAGGGTGCGTATCTGAGCTTCAACTTGAACCTCAACCTGCCGCCGCCGTGCACCACCGGCTATCTGCCGGCGCAGCAGATGCGCAACCCCGCGCTCGAGGACTACCCCGAACTCCCGGCGGGCGACCTGTACTGCCGGACCCCGCAGGACGGCATGTTCAACGTGCGGGGCGCCAAGAACCTGCCCTGCGAGACGGTGCCCGGCAAGCGCGCCGCCACCGTCAAACAGTGCGAGAGCAACGAACCATACGTCCCGCTCAACGATGGCTACAACTGGAAGGGCGATCCCAACGCCACCTGGACCGGGCAGGACGTGCCGCAGCTGCGGCCGGGTTCGGCCCCGGCTCCTGGTGCGCCGCCACCGACACCGGTTGCGGTGGCCGAGTACGACCCGGCCTCCGGGACGTATATCGGTCCCGACGGAAAGACCTATACCCAAGCCGATTTGGCGCACACCGCTCCGAAGGAGAAGACATGGCAAACCATGATGACGCCGCAGCCGGGGAGCTGACCGAGAGCGGCGGGGTCGCCGTACTCGACCCCGACGCGAGGGATGTCGAGGACATCGACGAGGCCGACGAGGCCGATGACGCCGATGCCGCCGGTGCCGAGGGCACGGATGCGCCTGTCGACGAGCCCGCGAAGCCGAAGTCGGTGCGCCGGCTTGCGGCGGTGATCGGGCTGATTCTGGTGCTCACGCTCAGCGCCCTGGTCGGCTGGCTCGCCGTGCGGGCGCACCGCGCGACCCAGGTCGACGAGCGGCAGAGCCAGATCGTCCAGGCCGCCCGGCAGGGCGCACTGAACCTGACGACCATCGACTGGCAGCGCGCCGACGCCGACGTCCAGCGGATTCTCGACAGCGCGACGGGGGAGTTCTACGACGACTTCGCCAAGCGCTCAGCACCTTTCATCAAGGTCGTCAAGGAAGCGAAGTCGACGTCCACGGGCTCGATAACCGAGGCCGGGCTGGAATCGGAGGCGGGCGACTCGGCCCAAGTGCTGGTCGCTGTCGCGGTCAAAACCTCGAATGTCGGTGCGCCGGCGCAGGAACCACGCGAGTGGCGGATGCGCATCGCGGTGCAGAAAGTCGGTGATGTGATGAAGGTTTCGAACGTGGAGTTTGTGCCGTGAAAATGATGACGAAGCCCCGCGGCGACCACTCCGCACCCGAAAAGTCCGACGAGACAACGCCTTCGACGGATGAACTCACAGCTGATGAGCTCGACGACGCGGTCGAGATCGACGCCGCACAGACCACCGACGCGGCGCCTGCCCACCCGCGGCGCCGCGTCGCGTGGGCGAGTATCGCCGTTTACGGCCTGCTGCCCACGCTCGTCCTGGCACTCGGCGGCGCCGCCGGATACCTGCAGTGGAAGGACGTATCCCTGAGCCAATCCGACACGGCCAAAACCGAATCCACCAAAGCCGCCACCGACGGCACCATCGCGCTGCTGTCCTACAAGCCCGAGACCGTCGACAAGGATCTGGAAGCCGCCAAGAAGTACATGACCGGCAACTTCCTGAACTCCTACACCTCGCTCACCCGCGACGTGGTGATCCCGGGCTCTAAGCAGAAGAAGATCTCCGCGGTCGCCACCGTGCCCGCAGCCGCGTGGACCACGGCGACCCCCGAGCATGCGGTGGTGATGCTGTTCGTGGACCAGACGATGATCATCGGCGACACCGCCCCGACCAGCACCGCCTCGAGCGTGCGCGTCACCCTCGACAAGGTCGAGGGGCGTTGGCTCATCTCGCAATTCGATCCGATGTGAGCAGCATGACCCGATTGCGGACTTGTGGGTTGCTCGCCGCGGCCGTGGTGGGTATCCCGGCGGTATGCGCGCCAGCGGCCGCCCATGCCGATGCGACGGCGTATCTGATCGGCGTGACCATGCGGCCCGGCTACAACTTTCCCAGTGCCGATGCGGCGCTGGGATATGGCTACGGCATCTGCGGCAAGGTGACGGCCGGCCGACCATTCGCTGACGTGATGGGCGACGTACGAGGCGATTTCAGCACCGACGACGACTACCAGGCGTCGTATCTCATTGCGCAGGCCGTCAACGAACTATGCCCCGCCCAGATCTGGCAGCTGAGAAACTCCGCCGCGCACTACCAGTCGCCGCCGGGCGTTCATCCCTGATGAGAAGGAGTCCAACATGAGATGTCGGCCACGGGTGCTGTCTGTGTTGGCTGTCGTGCCGCTGGGCGCCATCATCTGCGCGCCGGTTACGCACGCGGACAACGGCAACACCCTCATCCCGAACAACAAGCGGCTCAACGATTCTGTCATCTCGAACGTGTACACCGTGCAGCACCAGGGCGGGTGCACCAACGACATCGCCGTCAACCCACAGCTGCAACAGGCCGCCCAACGCCAGGCCAAAGACATGATGGCCAACCGAGACCTGGACGGGGACATCGGATCCGACGGATCCACACCGCAGATGCGCGCCGAGCAGGCGGGCTACCGCGGCGGACCGGTAGCGCAGACGGTCGCCACCAACCCGGCGCTGGCGATCAGCGGAGTCGAACTGATCAACCAGTGGTACTACGACCCCGCCATCAAGGCGATCATGTCCAACTGCGCCAACAACCAGATGGGCGTGTGGTCAGAGAACAGCCCCGACCGCACCGTCGTCGTCGCCGTCTACGGCCAGCTGCCCGAACCGCCGCACCGCGACGAGAAGCAAGGCGGCGGCAACAACGGCTTCGACCCCAGCCCCGACTACGACGGCAGCGACGAGATCGAGCACTTCTTCACCTGGTTCCCATGGATCCTGCGCGGCGTGCACCCGCCGCCGGCGTACCCCGCGAATTAGTTTGCGCTACTTGACCGAGCCCGCAGTCAGTCCGCTGACGACGCGTCCCTCGATCGCCGCGAACAACACGATGACAGGCACCGTCGCGATCACCGATCCGGCGAACAGGTGCCCCCAATCGATCGAGTACACCCCGATGTAGTTGTTGATTCCGACCGTCAACGGCTGCCTGTCCGCCGAAGCGCCGAGGGTCAGGGTCAGCGCCACGATGAACTCGTTCCAGGCGGCGATGAACGTGAAGATCGCGGCGGTGACGATTCCGGGCATCGCCAACCGGAGGCTGATGCGTACGAACGCGCCGAAACGGCTTGTGCCATCGAGCATTGCGGCTTGCTCGAGCTCGAAGGGGATGGTCGAGAAGTACGCGTTGAGGATCCAGATGGCGAACGCCAGGTTGAAGCCGGCATTGACGAGGATCAGTGAGATCAGTGGCGTCGCGAAGTCGAACTCGATGAACTCGCGCTGGATGCCGACGAGCATCGCCGCGGGCTGGAACATCTGGGTGGCGAGCACCAGCAACAGGAATGCCGTGCGACCGCGGAACTTTCGGCGTGCGGTGTAGTACGCCGCGGGCAGGGCGACCGCCAGCACGACGAGCGTTGCGCCGCCGGCGACGATCAGACTTGCCGAGAGGTTCCCACCGAGGCCCGTCGACCAGATGGTCGTGAAATTGTGGAAGTCGAAGCGGGACGGCAGATAGCCCGGCGAGAGGAGTTCGTCCGCCGGTCGTAGTGCGGTGACGACCATCTCGGCGTACGGCAGCAGGAAGAAAATGGCGATGGCGTAGGCCACCAGCGCCGCCGCGAGCCGTCGGGGGCTCACTGGACGTGGTCCTTCCATCGCGTGACGCGCAGGAAGACGAGCACCATGACGACCACCAGCGCGAAGTTCAACACGGACATCGCTGCGGACTCACCGATGTGGGCGGATTTCAGGATGAACATGAACGTCGTCGTCGTGCTGGTCTCGTACCCAGGTCCGCCGCGCGTCATCTCCCAGATGATCGGGAACGAGTTGAAGACGTTGATCACGTTGATCAGCGTCGCGACGATGATGGCCGGACGCAGCAGCGGCAACGTGATCGACAGGTAGCTGCGCCGGCGGGAGGCACCGTCGACCTTGGCCGCGCGGTAGAGGTCGTCCGGGATGGTCTGCAGGCCCGCAAGGATCGTGTACGTCGTGAAGGGGAGCGATACGAAAATCGCGACCAGCATCATGGCCACGAAAGCGGATATCGGCCGGCCCAGCCAGTCGGCTCTGGTCGACCCGAGGTCGACGAGGCCGAGGTCGTGCAGGAAGACGTTGATCACGCCGCTGCCCGCTTCGAGCGCCCAGCGGAAGATGAGGGCGGTCATCATCACTGACGCGGCCCAGGGCGCGATGAGTGCCCACCGCGCGAGCCTGCGGCCCGGGAACTGGGCGTTGAACAGCTGGGCGAGACCGAGCGACACCGCCATCGTGACGGCGACCACCACGACGACCCAGACCACGGTGCGCATGAGCACCCCGCTCAGCGCAGCTTCATCGGCGAGCGCTTGGAAGTTGCGGCCACCGGCAGAACCGAGGACGACGCCACTCGGGCTGACCTTTTGGAACGACGTCTGGACCATGACGACGACGGGCCAGAGCACCGTCAGCCCGATCAGCGCGCAGGCCGGCCCGATCCACGCCAGCGGCGCGAGCCGTCTCAGAGTGCGCCTCACTCAGCCGGCCTTGACCGCCGCCTGCTGCAGCGCTGTCAGAACATCCTTGGGGCTGTCAGTCATCGCCGTGCCGATCTCGTGCTGGATCTTGGACTTGACTTCGGCCCACGTGGTGTTGCTCGGATATTGCACCGCATTGGGAAGCGCTGTCATGAAAGGGCCGAACACCGGGTCGCCTGCCAGTGCTTTGGCGGCGCTCGTCGTGGCCGGAAGCAGGTGGTACATCCTGTCGAAGGCGACCTGGTACTCGTCCTGGTAGGCGAAGTCCAGGAACGCCTTGATCTGCGCCTGGTGACCATTGGCGTTGAACGCGGCGACGTTGTCGCACACACCAAGGGTGCTCGCCGGCGGGCCGGCCTTGCCCGCGATCGGCACCGACGCCCAGTCGGCGTCGGTGAGCTTGCCGCCTTCCTTGATGATCGGGATGAGGGCCGGTGAGCCGTTGATCATGCCGATCTCGCCCTGCGCGAACTGCTTCCACAGATCGGTGCGGTTCTTGGTACCCGGGTTGGGTTCGGTCAGGCCTTGCGCGGCAAGGTCTTTGGCATACGTCAGCGCCCCCACGTTTTGGGGGCTGTCGATCGTCCACTTGCCGTCGGCGTCCTGGTAATTGCCGCCGTTGCCCAGGAACCAGAGAAGAGCCTCTGCTTGCGCTTCCTCAGGCCCGAGCGGCAGACCGAACCCGATCTTGCCCAGCATCTTGATCTTCGCCGCGTCGGCTTTGATGTCGTCCCACGTGCCCGGTGCCGCCGGGATGCCGGCCTCGGCGAACAGCTTCTTGTTGTAGAACAGCGTGCGTGCGCTGGTGGTGAACGGCAGACCGTACTGCTTGCCGTTGTAGGTGCCCTGCTTGGCGAACACCGGCAGCAGATTGCCGGGATTGGTCAGTACCTCGTCGGCGGAGTAGAGCAGACCGTCCTGGGCGTAGTTGGAGAAGTAGTCGCCTTCGGTGATGTCCGGGAACTGGCGGTTCTGGACCATGGTCTGGACCTGGGTATCGAAGTCGTTCCAGCTGATGGCGGTGATGTCCACCGAGACCTTCGGGTTCTTGGCATGGAATGCGTCGACGATGCCCTGCCAGTAGTTCTTGCTGGCGTTCTGGGGCCCGGTGCCATAGTCCGCGACCACGAGCTTGAGCGTGACGTTGCCATCACTGTCCTTGGTGCTGCCGCCACATCCGGAGAGCGCCAGTGCGACGGCCGCCCCGGCTGCCGCCGCACGCAAAATCCTGCTCTTCATGTGGTCTCCCCGTCTTGTGTCAGGCGCCTCTTGGATGCTTTGGCGAATGTTAGCGGCCGGGCTGTGGGATGTATCCGGACATCGTGACAGTTGATTCGGGGTCTTGCTCGCTCGGGCGGCATTGCGAAACCGGCCGAGCGACAGCCAAGCGGCGCGAAAAGTGTTCTGGGCGTCGCATTGTGGCGCGCTCGGTGGCCATCTCAACGGTAGGTGGAGTCCGGCGGCATCGGCTGAATCCGAACGGTCCGATGCTGTCTTGCGTCAAGAATTTGGCAGGTTTTGCGGGTTGGGATGGTGTTGTAGATGGCCTTGAATCGGTGGGTTTTCATGTCGAGGGCGTCGCCGTCGTAGCCGGCCGGGATCCTGAACCTATCCACAGCGCGCGACCCATCCACAAGCGGCGCCTGCCAGAAAGTTTGAAGAAGCAACCCCTTGATGTTCGAAAGTATGTTCGATAAAATGTGGTATGGGAATCGCAGAGGATCTCACGACCAGCCTCGACATTGCCCGAGGTTTGGGCGTTCCGGATGACGTCACCGGAGACGATGCTCTCGAGTCGATGCGGGTGCTGGTGACGCTGCGCAATCTGATTGATCATCTGGCGGCGACGGTGACCGGGGTGCTGGATCGGTGCGCGGTGGCGGCTTCGCAGGGGCGGACGCTGCGGGAGTTGTTGATGTCGTTGGGGTTTGCACCGAGCGTGGCGGAGCGGATGGTGCGTATCGGTGGTGCGCTGCCGTCGTTGCCGACGCTGACCGTGCATGCCGCGGATGGGGCGATCTCGGGTGAGCATGTGGATGCGATCGTCAAGGGCATCAACCATATTCGGGCCCGCTCACCCGGACTGGTGGGCGAAGAAGCCCGATTCGGGCAGGTGACCGACCTGTTGGGGCAGTTCTTTTCCGGGGCCACCCCGGCGGAGATCGGGGACCGGGCCCGGCGGCTCGGCAACCGGGTCGCCGCGGCTGCGGGTGGTCTGCCCGCTGCGGAGGACCGGTCGATCAACACGGTCGATCATCGGGTGACCAGTGACGGGCGCCTGCAGGTGCGCGCGGACCTGGACGCCGAAGTGGGTGCCAAATGGGTGGCCGCCATGGAGGAACTGTCGGCGCCGCGGCCCGAACCCGACGGCACCGCTGATGCCCGTTCGGCGGGACGGCGCCGGGCCGACGCGCTTGAAGCGGTGTTGGATATCGCCGCCCGGGGTGGGGACGTCGCCAGCGCGCCGCGCACCCAGCTGCTGCTGACAGTGCCCGCCGACACCCCGGACCTGGCCCAGCTGGAGTTCATGGGATCGATCAGCATGGCGACGCTGGACCGGCTGACCTGCGACACCACCGTCACCACGGTGATCGTGGACGGCGAACAGGTACCACTGGACATGGGACGGGACAAACGGTTGTTCCCGGCACCGCTACGCAAAGCCTTGTATCTGCGCGATCAATGCTGCATCAAATGCGGCGCCCCGCCCGGACGTACCCATGCCCATCACATCGTGCACTGGACCCACCACGGCGAAACATCACTGAGCAACGGCTGCCTGTTGTGCCCGGGCTGTCATGCCAATGTCCATCACGACGGCTGGGACGTGGTCATGGGCCTGGACAAACACCCCTGGCTCATCCCACCGGCGACCGTCGACCCCCACCGGAACCCGATCCCGGCCTACAACCGCCGCACCATGCGACTGGACATGGCCGCATAGCCGCCCCACGCGCTATCCGAAACCTGCTGCGCACCTTGACAACTCAACAGTGATAGGCGGATCGCGGGCCTGCTGCTTCGGCGGCGGAGCCGAGCCAGCAGGCCCGTACGCCGCGGAGTGCGGACTGTCGCCGTCCTGTTGCTTGGCTCAGTTGCGGATGTGCAGGCGCTCGCCGTGAGGTCCGAAGATGGCGATCGCCTCCACGGGTCCGTCCACCGTGCCGAACCAGTGCGGCGTCCATGTCGAGAACTCAACGGCTTCACCGGGTTTGATGGTGAAGTCGCGGTCGCCGAGCAGCAGTCGGAGATTGCCCGACAGCACGTACAGCCACTCCTGGCCGTCGTGCACGGGAAGCTCGGCGGGTGGCGTTCGGCGCCGGGCACTCACGCGGATTTTGAACGTGTGCAGACCGCCGGCCGGCCCGCCGCGGGTCAACGGCCAGTAGGTGATCCCGTCGCGGCTGTGTGACGCGCCGCGGACCCGCGGGTCCTCGGCCTCGGGGACGCGCATCAGTTCGTCGGTGCTGATGGCCAGCGCGGCGGCGAGCCGGGGCAGGTGGTCGAGCGCGAAGCGGCGCTTGCCCGATTCCAGGCGGCTCAGCGTCGAGATGTCGATATCGGCCGCGCGCGCAACGTCTTCCAGCGTCATGCCGCGTTGCGTGCGCAGCTCGCGCAGCCGGCGTCGGACCCGCGCCTCGATGTCGTCGTTCTCCGAGTTTGCCTGCATGGCAAATTAGCTTGGCATTTTGCGCGCCGCGCGGCAAGGTCGGTGTCATGCAAAACGAATGGGAATGCGCCATCGTCGGTGGCGGGGCGGCGGGACTGAGCGCCGCACTGGTGCTGGGCCGTGCGCGACGACGAACGCTGGTCATCGACGCCGGAGAGCAGAGCAACCGCGCGGCCCACGGCATCGGGGGACTACTGGGGCACGACGGACGCCCACCTGCCGACCTGTACGCCGACGGGCGCCGTGAGCTGATGAAGTATCCGTCGGTGCAGTTCGTCGAGGGACAGGTCACCGGTGCGACGGCGCAGGACGGCCCCACGTTCCGGCTCGAACTCGCCGACGGAAGTGTGCACCGTGCCCAGCGGCTACTGCTGGCCGGCGGCATGGAGTACGAGTACCCCGACATCCCGGGACTGCACGACCACTGGGGCCGGTCCGCGTTCCACTGCCCGTTCTGCCATGGCTGGGAGGCCCGCGATCAGGCGCTGGCAGTCCTCGCCGACGGGGACCGGGCCGTGCACATGGCGCTGTTGCTGCGGGCCTGGACCGACGACATCGTCGTCCTGACCAACGGGCCGACCAGCCTGGACGACGACCAGAACCGCGCCCTGGCCGACGCGGGTGTGCGCGTGGACGAGCGCAAGATCGTCGAATTCGCCTCGCACAACGATGAGTTGGCCGCCGTGGTGTTCGCCGACGGCGACGAACTCAAGCGCGAAGGCGTCTTGATGGCCAGCGCGTTGCGGCAGCGAACCGACCTGGTGGCCCAGCTCGGGGTACGCACCGCAGAACCCGGGCCGGTTGTCGTCGACGCCGTTGTGGTCGACCAGATCAACCGCACCTCGGTGCCCGGCATCTTCGCCGCCGGCGATGTGTGCGCCCAGATGCCCCAGGTCGCCGCGGCGATTGCCAGTGGTTCCGCGGCCGCTGCGGCCATCGTGCAGAGTCTGGTGCACGACCAATTCGGCTTGCCCGTCATGCCCTGGCCCAACTTCGATCAGCAGGAGAACTGACATGTCCACGACTGAGACACCGCAGGAACACTGGGAAGGCCGCTATGCCGAGAAGCCCCAGATGTGGAGCGGTCGGGTCAACGCCCATCTAGCGACGGTTGCCGGCGAACTGACGCCGGGCCGCGCGCTGGATCTCGGTTGCGGCGAGGGAGCCGACGCGATCTGGCTGGCCACCCAGGGCTGGCAGGTGGTCGCGGTCGACATCGCCACCAATGCCCTCGATCGGGCTCGCAGTGCGGCACAGGCCAGGGGAGTGGCGGAGCGGATCGACTTCCAGCACCACGACCTGTCCCAGAGTTTCCCGGCGGGCAGCTTCGATCTGGTGTCGGCGCAGTTCCTGCACTCCACGGTTCATCTGGAGCGCCGGCAAATACTGAAGCAGGCGTCAGCGGCCGTCGCGCCGGGCGGCACGCTGCTGATCGTCGACCACGGTGAGGCGCCGCCCTGGGCCGCCAAGCACGTCCATGACCACCACTTTCAGTCCGCGGACGAGGTTGTCGCCGAGCTCGACCTACCGGAACAAAGCTGGCAGTCGCAGCACGTCGGTACGCTGGAACGCGAGGCAATCGGACCCACCGGCGAATCCGCCATTTTGCGGGACAACCTGATTGTCCTGCGCCGCACGCACTGATCGGAGGTCACCAAGCGGTGAAGCGCCGACTCGACATCCGCCTGGCTGCAGAGTCGCTGCTTCTGGTGACCGCGTGCCTGTGCCTTCTACTGGGTGGCCGCCAGGCGCTCGGTTTCGTGACCGATGCCATGGGCAACTCGTTGGCCACGTCCGGCGACTGGTCGCTGGGGCCGGCGGCCGCGTTGCTGGTGTACGGCCCGCGGCAGGTGTGGTCGTCCTGGACGATCACGGTGCCGGTGATCGTGGTACTCGGCATCGGCCTGGCGGCCGCTCGAACACGCTGGGACGGGCCGCGATGGCTGAAACAGGTGCTGCTGGCCTATGGTGCGGTCGTCGTGCTGGACTCGCTGGTCGCGGCGCTCTGACCAGCTGATATGGTTGTCGGCGCGGACGAGTTGGCCGGGCGGCCGCGGGACCGAGAGGTTTCGAGGAAAGTCCGGACTTCACAGAGCAGGGTGATTGCTAACGGCAATCCGAGGTGACTCGCGGGACAGTGCCACAGAAAACAGACCGCCGTCGCAAGACGGTAAGGGTGAAACGGTGCGGTAAGAGCGCACCAGCATTCCGGGTGACCGGAGTGGCTAGGTAAACCCCACCCGAAGCAAGGCCAAGAAGGCCGCAACCTGGTTGCGGCTGCGCAGGTGCCCGAGGGCTGCTCGCCCGAGCCTGCGGGTAGGCCGCTCGAGGTACCCGGCGACGGTGTGCCCAGATGGATGGTCGCCGCCTCGCCACCAGCGATGGTGGCGGGGAACAGAATCCGGCTTACAGGCCAGCTCGTCCGCCCCGCTACTTCTTCGCTTTCCTCATCGCGCGTGCCAGCGCCTTGAGTGAGGCGTCCAGCTGCATGCGGGCGTACTCGGCCACCTCGGCCTCGTGCTGGTGCAGGATGCCGTAGGTGAAGGTGTCCTCGCCCGCGGCGTGCGCGGCCTCGGCCTGCTGCAGCAGGTGTGCCCGGCTGACGTAGCTGTCCTGGTGATCGCCCAGCAGCGTCTGGATGTCCTTGGCGCAGTCGGCCACTTTCGACTCACCCGTGGCGGCGGCCGTATAGCGAAGACGCTTGGCGCCTTTGCGAATTCGGTGCAGCGCCTCCTCGCTGTCCTCGGCGCCGGCCGCCTCCGCCGCTTCGGCCTTCCGTACCGACTTGCGGACGCGGCGGTAGGCGCCGCCGACCGTCACCGGCTTCGCGTCCTCTTCGGCGGCGGCCGGCTGGGTGTTGTCGACGACGATGGCGTCGAGCGCATCGAGCAGCCGGAAGTAGCGCTCGGATCGCATGGCCGCGAGCGACCGGCGCAGCCCGGACTGGTAGCGCCGCTGCGAACCGTCGACCAGGCGCTCGCGTGCCTGCCCACGAACGAGTTCCGGCGCAAGCCCCTGCAACGCGTCCTCGTATCGCTGTGCGAGCACCTCGGCGTCCCGCGCCGTGCCCAGGACGCCGGCCAGCAACTTCAGCTCGTCGAGCACCCATTCGCGTTCGCCGAGATTGCCCGTCTCCTGCAGCAGGCTGCGGATCTTGCGGATGGTGACCCGCATCTGGTGCACCGCGTCGAAGGTGTCGGCGCGCACCGCGCGGTCCCACTCGATCAATTCGGAGATGTGCGCCGCGATGGCGCGGTGCACCTTGTCGGTGGGCTCGGGAGTGGGCTCCGGGTCGTCGTCCCCTCTGGCGGCCTCGAGCACCTTGGCCAGCTTGGAGCCGTGCCCGGCCGGTTCGGCGCCGGCGTCGAACAGCCGATTGGCCAGTCGGTCGAGCACGTCGGCGCCCCCATCGACGTTGCCCACCAGTTCGAGCTCCCACTCCCGCCAGTTCTGCAGCGATTCGCCTGCCGTGGCGGTCACGCGGTCGTCGCAGAACTCGGCGAGTTCGGTGTCGTCCGGTGCGTACAGCATGGACACGGTGCGCGCTGTCTCGATCCGCGCGACGGGCTGCAGCGGCAGGTCCCGGACGATGGCCAGCACGATGTCGCGCAGCTCGTCGGGCACGCTCTCACGGGCACTGGTGAGCGGCAGCCGGACCTCGGTGCGGGAATCGGCGCCGGCGGGCAGCTTCAGATGCCAGCCCGCATCGGTGCCGCCGGTGCGCCGGCGCAGGGTGATCATGTGCGCCGCCAGGTCGTGGTCCGGGGTGTCGAAGTACACCGCGTCCAGGTGCTCGACCGGCCGTTGCTCCACCCGGCCGACGGCGGACAATCCGTCGAACGACGGGGATACAGTGCTGTCGACCACCGCGAACTTGCGTTCAATCTCGGTGTGGCGGGACGGTTTACGCTTGCCAGCGGCCATGTTCACCTTCATTTGCGACCCGGGACGGGCAGTACCAACGCTGCCATTAGCGTGCCACATCGCGGCGCTGCATCTGCTGCCGATAACGTCTTGAGGCGTGACCGAATTCGAGACGCTGAAGTTCGCCCAGTCCGGTGCCGTCGTGAATATCGTGCTCGACCGGCCTGAGGCGGCCAATGGCATGAACGACGCCCTGACCCGCGACCTGGCGAGGGCCGCTGCGCTGTGCGACACCCCGGCAGTGAAGGTCGTCACCCTGACCGGCGCCGGCCGCTTCTTCTGCGCCGGTGGTGACCTCAAGGCGATGGCCGCCGCCGATGATCCGGGTGCGTTCGTCAAAGGCATCGCCGACGACCTGCACCGCGCCATGTCCACGTTCGCCCGCATGGATGCGGTGCTGATCACCGCCGTCAACGGCGTCGCGGCCGGCGCGGGCTTCCCGCTCGGCGTCTCCGGTGATCTGGTGCTGGCCGCGGAGTCCGCGTCGTTCACCATGGCGTACACCAAGGCCGGGCTGAGCCCCGACGGCGGATCGTCGTACATGCTGCCGCGGCTGATCGGCCTGCGCCGCACCCAGGATCTGATGATCACCAACCGCGTGCTCAAAGCCGCCGAGGCTGCCGACTGGGGCCTGGTCACCCGCGTCGTGCCCGACGCCGAGCTGCCGGGCGCGCTCGACGCCCTGGCTGCTGAGGTCGCCACGCAGGCCGGTGGTTCGAACGCCGCGGTCAAGCAGCTGCTGCTGACCACCTACGGCGCCGAATACGAGACCCAGCTGGAGCGTGAAGGCCGGCTGATCGCCAAGTGTGCGTCGTCGGCCGACGGCAAAGAGGGCGTCGGCGCCTTCGTCGGCAAGCGCAAGCCGGCCTTCGGCTGAGCCGAATATCAGACTTGAGCGCCTAGCGAGGAGGAGTGTGAGGGCTGTGCACGGCAGATAGCGGATGTGCGTGCACAGCCCTCACACTCGTGCTCAGTAGGAGTGCTCCTCTGCGGGGAACACGCTGGACGCCACCTCGGCAGCGTACTGCCGTGCGGCACGGCCCAATTCGGCCCCGACGTCGCCGAAGCGCTTGACGAACTTGGCGGTCTTTCCGGCCGTCATGCCCGCCATGTCCTGCCACACCAGCACCTGCGCGTCGCAGTTGGCGCCGGCGCCGATGCCGACGGTGGGGATGGTCAGCTTGCCGGTGATCTGGGTGGCCAGCTCCGCGGGCACCATCTCGAGCACCACGGCGATGGCGCCGGCCTCGGCCACGGCGATGGCGTCGTGGATGGTCTGGTCGGCGGCGTCACCGCGGCCCTGGACCCGGAAGCCGCCGAGCCCGTTGACACTCTGCGGGGTGAAGCCGATGTGGGCCACGACGGGGATGCCGGCCTGGGTCAGTGCGGCGATCTGCTCGACCATCCGCTCACCGCCCTCCAGCTTGACCGCGTGCGCGCCGGTTTCCTTCATGAAGCGGGTTGCCGTCGCGAGAGCTTGCCGAGGGCTTTCTTCGTAGCTGCCGAACGGCAGATCGGCGACCACCAGCGCGTGCGGGGCACCCTTGACGACTGCGCGGGCCAGTGGGATCAGCTCATCGATGGTGATGGGCAGGGTGGTGTCGTAGCCGTAGACCACGTTGGCGGCGGAATCGCCGACCAGCAGAACGGGAATCTCGGCATCGTCGAAAATGCGGGCCGAAGAGTAGTCGTAGGCCGTGAGCATGGCCCACTTGTGGCCTTCGGCCTTCCATTTTGCGAGGTGGTGGGTACGGATCTTGGTGCGAGGGGTCTTACAGACAGACTCCGGGGCAGCGCCGTAAAGCTGATCAGACATCGTCGTCCTCAAATATGTTGGTCGGTTCGAACCTCGAGGCCCGTATCGGGTCCCCGGGACGTTTGACGGGTCAAGTCTGCCACCACCGGGCACTCCAGGTGAACGACACATGAAGTGGAATGCCTCACATTCGGTAAACCGGGCCGCCTACGATCACGCATATGCCCGGATACCAGCGGCTCAGCGGACTCGACGCCAGCTTCCTCTACCTCGAGACCGCGGTGCAGCCCCTGCACGTGTGCGCGGTGATGGAACTGGATGCCGCCACCATTCCGGGCGGCTACAGCTTCGACAAGATGCGCCAGAAGTTGGTCGAGCGCCTCGCGGCCATGCCGGAGTTCCGCGAGAAGCTGGCGGACTCGCCGCTGAACCTCGACCACCCGGTGCGGGTGGAGGACCCGGATTTCGACATCGACCGGCACCTGCACCGCATCGGGCTGCCATCCCCGGGTGGCCGCGTCGAGCTGTCCGAGATCTGCGGGCACATCGCGGCGCTGCAGCTGGACCGCAGCCGCCCGCTGTGGGAGATGTGGGTGATCGAGAACATCGCCGGCACCGACGCCCACGACGGCGGCCGGCTGGCCGTGATGACCAAGATGCACCACTCCGGGATAGACGGCGTCACCGGCGCCAACCTGATGTCGCAGCTGTGCACCCTCGAACCGGACGCGCCGGCGCCCGAGCCCGTCGCAGGCAGCGGCACCGCCTCGGAACTCGAGATCGCGGTGGGGGGCGCGGTCAAGTACTTCACCCGCCCGCTGAAGCTGGCCAATGTGCTGCCCTCGACGGCGACCACCGTGATCGACACCGTCCGCCGCGCGGCCAAGGGACTGACCATGGCGGCGCCGTTCGCTGCGCCGAAGACCGCGTTCAACGTCAACGTCACCGGGCACCGCAACGTGGCGTTTGCCCAGCTGGACCTGGCGGACATCAAGACCGTCAAGAACCACTTCCATGTGAAGGTCAACGACGTGGTGCTGGCATTGGTGTCGGGTGCGCTGCGGCGCTACCTGCTGGAGCGTGACGCGCTGCCGGATTCCACCCTCGTGGCCATGTGTCCGGTCTCGGTCCGCGGCAAATCCGACCGCCCCGGCCGCAACCAGGTGTCAGGCATGTTCGCCAAGCTGGAGACCACCATCGAGGACCCGGCCGAGCGGCTTCGTGCCATCGCCGACTCGAGCACCGTTGCCAAACAACACAGTTCGGCCATCAGCGCGACGCTGCTGCAGGACTGGTCGCAGTTCGCCGCGCCGTCGGTGTTCGGGACCGCGATGCGGGTTTTTGCCTCGACCGGCCTGGCCGAGGCCAAGCCCGTGCACAACCTCGTCGTCTCGAACGTGCCCGGTCCGCAGGAGCCGCTGTACATGCTCGGCGCCGAGGTCAAGGCGATGTATCCGCTGGGCCCGCTGTTCCACGGTTCCGGCTTGAACATCACAGTGATGTCCCTGAACGGCACGTTGGACGTCGGCCTGATCTCCTGCCCGGAGCTGATTCCGGACCTGTGGGACATGGCTGACGAATTCGCCACCGCGCTGGATGAGCTGGTTGCCGCCGCCACCGTCTGACGGCGCGCGGCAACGCCCTCATCAGGTCAGACCAGCGCTCATGGCACCATGGTCGACCATGAACCTCAGACGGGGGAGTCTCGCCCTCGCATCGGTACTGGCCACGGTCCTTGTGCTTGCGACGGGTTGTAGCCAGGTGATCGACGGACGCGCGACTCGCGCGGTGCCGAAGCCGGGCGCGCCCCTGCAGTGGTCGCCGTGCCAGACCACGTCACCGGACTCGCAGTCGCGCATCCCCAAGGGGGCCGAGTGCGCGATGCTGTCCGTGCCCGTCGACTACAGCAAGCCCGACGGTGACGTCGCACAGCTGGCGCTGCTGCGGATCAAGGCGACCGGCGACAAGATCGGCTCCCTCGTGATCAACCCGGGCGGGCCGGGGGAGTCGGGCGTCAGCGCCGCGGTGTCGTTGCTCAACAACATTCCCGACGCGGTGCGGCAGCGGTTCGACCTCGTCGGCTTCGACCCTCGCGGCGTCGGGTCCTCCAAGCCCGCGGTGTGGTGCAACTCTGACGCCGACAACGACCGGCAGCGCGCCGACCCGCAGGTCGACTACTCGCCGGCTGGTGTCGCACGCATCGAATCCGAGACCAAGGCGTTCGTGCAGCGCTGCGTCGACAAGATGGGCAAGGAGTTCCTGGAGAACGTCGGAACCGCCAACGTCGCCAAGGATCTGGATGCCATCCGCGCCGCTCTGGGCGACGACAAACTGACCTATCTGGGTTACTCCTACGGCACCCGGATCGGTGCGCAGTACGCCGAGGACTACCCGGACAAGGTGCGTTCGATGATCCTCGACGGCGCCGTCGACCCCAACGCTGATCCGATCGAGGCCGACATCAACCAGGCCGCCGCGTTCCAGATGGCGTTCAACAACTACGCCGCCGACTGCGCGAACAGCCCGGACTGCCCGCTGGGCACGGACCCGGCGAAGGTCAACGACGTCTACCACAGCCTGGTCGACCCGTTGGTCCAAAAGCCGGCCCCCACAAAGGATCCGCGTGGTCTGAGCTACAGCGACGCGTTGGTCGGCACCATCCTGCCGCTGTACTCGCCGGCCATGTGGAAGGACCTCACCGCAGGGCTCACCGAGCTCAAGGGCGGCCACGGCGACATCATGCTGCGGCTCGCCGACGCCTACATGGGCCGGGACCCCGACGGCCACTACGACAACTCGACTGACGCCCGCGTGGCGGTCAACTGCGTCGACGAGCCGCCGATCACCGACCGCGTCAAGGTCATCGCGGAGGACAAGCGCACCCGCGAGGTGGCGCCCTTCATGAGCTACGGCCAGTTCACCGGCGATGCCCCGCTGGGCACCTGCGCGTTCTGGCCGGTGCCGCCGACGTCCAAGCCGCACGAGATTTCGGTCAAGGGTCTGGCACCGCCGCTGGTGGTGTCGACGGTCCACGACCCGGCCACGCCGTACCAGGCGGGCGTGGACCTGGCCAAGGAACTCGGTGGCAATCTGCTGACGTTCGACGGCACCCAGCACACCGTGGTGTTCCAGGGCAACAGCTGCGTCGACGACCACGCCGGCAGTTATCTGATCAACGGAACCATGCCCGACGCCGGCGCGAAATGCTGAATCGCGAAGTGCGGTGTCGCGAAAAACGCGGTGCCGCCGCAAGATAACCGTTTGGTCACCGTCTGATTGCCGGGTTGTCTCCCTCCCCGGCCAGGCTTCGGCTCAGCTGCGCGCCGTGCGACCATGTGTGCCATGTTGCGGGCGGGCAGTCGTGGACGACGTGGTGCGGTAGGGGTCGTCGGATTGCTGGTGGCCATCAGCGCCGCGCCGGGATCGGTCGCACATGCGGCCCCCGAATCCCTGCAGTCCTACTACGAACAGGCGCCGGCCTGGACGAGTTGCGAGCCGTTCATCGGTGACACCACGGAGCTGCCGACGGCCCGGTGCGCCAACATCAGCGTCCCCGTCGACTACGCGGATCCGCAAGGGCCGCAAGCCAAGTTGGCTGTGATCCGGGTCCCGGCCTCGGGCCAGCGCCTGGGCGTCCTGCTGGTCAATCCCGGTGGTCCGGGCGCGTCGGCCGTCAACACCGTCGCGGGCATGGGGTCCGTGCTGGCCGATACCGAGATCGGCCGCAGCTTCGATCTGGTCGGCTTCGATCCGCGCGGCGTGGGGCATTCGACGCCGCAACTGCGGTGCCGCAGCGACGCGGAACTCGACGCCGACCGCCGCGACCCGATGGTCGACTACAGTCCGGCCGGGGTCGCGCACATCGAGGCCGTCAGCCGCCGCACGGCGCAGGACTGCCTGCAACAGATGGGCAGCAGCTTCCTGGCCAACGTCGGAACCGCCTCGGCGGCACGGGATATGGACGTGGTGCGGGCCGCGCTCGGGGAGTCGCAGATCAACTATCTGGGCTTCTCCTACGGCACCGAGCTGGGGGCGGCCTACGCCGAACGGTTCCCGGACCGGGTGCGGGCCATGGTGCTCGACGGCGCCGTCGACCCCAATGCCGATCCGGTGACCGAGAACCTGCTCCAACTGGCCGGATTCCAAACGGCTTTCAACGACTATGCGACGGACTGCGCGCAGTCGCCCGGCTGTCCGCTGGGCACCGACCCGACGCAGTTCGTCGCCCGGTACCAGCAGTTGGTCAATCCGCTCGTCGTGCGGCCGGGTGCGACATCCGATCCGCGGGGCCTGAGCTACTCCGATGCGATCACGGGCACCAACAACGCGCTGTACACGAAGAAGTACTGGAAGTTTCTGACCAGCGGGCTGCTCGGGTTGCAGCGTGGTGGGGATGCCGGCGACCTGCTGCTGCTCGCCGACGATTACCAGCATCGTGATCAGAACGGGCGCTACGCACCACTGCAGGACGCGTTCACCGCGATCCGGTGTGTCGATTCGCCGTTCCCGACCGATTCCGCCACGTGGGCGGCCGCGGACCTGAAGGCGCGCCAACTGGCGCCGTTCATGAGCTACGGCCAGTACACCGGCTACGCGCCGCGTGACGTCTGCGCCATGTGGCCGGTGCCCGCGACGTCGCGTCCGCACACGCCGGCATCGCCCGGCCCGGGCAAGGTCGTCGTCGTATCCACAACGCACGACCCGGCCACGCCTTACCAGGCCGGGGTGAACCTGGCGCAGGAACTCGGCGCGTCGCTGATCAGTTTCGAGGGCACCCAACACACCGTGGTGTTCAACGGCGACCGGTGCGTCGACACGGCCGTGGTGGCGTTCCTGACCCAGTCGGTACTGCCACCGGCGGGATTGCGCTGCTGACCTGCGTACGCAGCCCTCATCAGACCATGGTGTCAGCTGGGGGAAGGTTGAATTCGTTGTTGCCGAAGATCAGGTAGGCGCGCTCGGGTTCGTTGGCGGCATGCACGCGACCGGCGTGGGCGTCACGCCAGAACCGCTGCAGCGGAGCATCATTCGACAATGCGCTGGCACCTGCCGCCTCGAAGAGCCGGTCGATCGACGCGATGGCGCGGCCGGTGGCACGCACCTGGTCGCGACGGGCCCGGGCCCTCAGTGCATACGGAATCTCCCTGCCCGCCAGCAACAGCGCATATTCGTCGGCGACGTTGCCGCTCAGCTGACGCCAGGCGGCGTCGATGTCGCTGGCGGCCTCGGCGATGCGGACCTTGGCGAATGGGTCGTCCTTGGTCTTCTCTCCGGCGAACGCCGCGCGCACCCGGTTGCCCTGCCGCTCGACGTGTGCGTCGTACGCGCCGTAGGCCATGCCGACGATCGGTGTCGAGATGGTGCTGGGATGGATTGTGCCCCAGGGCATCTTGTACACCGGGGCGGTGTTGGTCGCATAGCCGCCGGCGGTACCGTCGTTCATCGCCTGATAGGACAGGAAGCGGTGGCTGGGCACGAACACGTCCTTGACCGCGAGGGTATTGCTGCCGGTGCCGCGCAGGCCGACAACGTGCCAGTCATCGACGATGCGGTAGTCGGAGCGCGGAACCAGGAAGCTGCCGAAGTCGACCGGACGGCCATCTTTGAGCACCGGACCGCCGACGAACGCCCACGTGGCATGCGCGGAGCCGGACGACCATTTCCACTCGCCCGACACCAGATAACCCCCGTCGACGACCGTTGCCGCACCCATCGGGGCGTAGGAGGAGGAGATCCGGACCGAGCTGTCTTCGCCCCAGACATCCTCTTGGGCCTGCTGATCGAACAGCGCCAGGTGCCAGTTGTGCACGCCGAGCACGCCCGCCACCCAACCGGTCGAGCCGCACGCGGAGGCCAGCCGGCGCACCGCCTCGAAGTAGGCGACCGGGTCGCACTGCAGGCCGCCCCACTGCTCGGGCTGCAGCAGCGTGAAGAACCCGATGTCTTCGAGTGCCGTCAACGATTCGGCGGGGATCGCGCGGATGTCCTCGGTGAGTTGGGCGCGCTCGCGCAACAGCGGTAACACCGTGTCCACGCCCGCCAGAACGGTTTCGGTGTCACGAACTACCTGGGCTTGCTGAAGAGCGGTCACTGAATTGCCTTCCCGACGCTGGGCTGATTGAGACCGAGGTCGGCGGCGACCGGGGTCGGTGTTTCTTGTTGCCGGAGGTTCTCCGCAACTTCATTGCGCCAATATTCGTTGGCCGCAGTGGTATCGACTTCGTATTCGAAGCGGTCGGTCATGTCGGAGGTGACGTCGGCGGCATCGACATAGAACTGCTCGTACCACCGGCGCAGCTGATAGACCGGGCCGTCCTCCTCGACCAGCAGCGGATTCTCGATACGGGTCTTGTTCTTCCAGATCTCCACGTCCTGGAGAAACCCCTTGCTGACTCCGTCGGTGAATGCGTGCAGCAGCATTCCGGTCGCCTCATCGGTCAGACCTTGCGGCCGGCGCACCATGATGCCCCATTGCAGGACAAAGGAATCCGCGGTGACCGGATAGTGGCAGTTGACCAGAATCGCTTCCACGGCGTATCCGCTGTAGCTGTTGTGCAACCGGTTGATCATGAACGACGGTCCGAAGTAGGACGCCTCGGAATCGAGGATCTGTTCGCCCGCGTAGTGCGATCCACCCAGGTTGACGTCGGGCCTACCGATCGTCCGTAGGTACTGGGATGCGACCTGACCTTCGAACACGTTCTTGAAGTAGGTCGGGAACCCGAAATGGACGTAGTAGAAGTGCGCCATATCGACGATGTTGTCGATGATTTCCCGGCAGTTGGAGCCGATGAGCTCAGTGCGCCAGGACCACCCCGTCCAGCCCTCGTCGTGAAACTCCGGAATGTCCGGGATGTCCAGATGGGGCGACGGCGTAGCGCCCTCGGGGTCGTGCCAGACGAAGAGGAGCCCGGCACGAACAGTTGACAGCCACCTGCGGGTACGTGCGAGCCGGGGCGGACGTTTGGCATAGGGCACCTGTGCGCACCGGCCGTTGCCGGCCCACCTCCAGTCGTGGAACGGACACGCGACGGCATCGCCCTTGACCTCACCTTGAGACAGGTCGCCGCCGAGATGGCGGCAGTACGCGTCGAGCACGTGCACATCGCCGTGACTATCGGCGAAGACCACGAGCTTCGTTCCGAAAGCACTGACCGAATGCGGCTTGCCGTCCGCGAACTCCGACAGCAGTCCCAGGCAGTGCCAGCCGCGCGCAAACCGCGTCGGGGGCGTCCCGACATCGATCTCACGCACTCCGGCGTCAGTCGAATTGCTCGTCAATTCCGTCACCTCCAGGCACTTTGCGGCTCACTAGAACGCGTTCCTTTAATTAACGAGTCGTCACAGTAAGTGCTGGCAGATGACTTGAACTAGGGACTAATGGCTCTATTTGTGGCCCTCGTGCTCGGCCAAAGTGAGGTCGATAAAGGTGAGTCTCATAAGTGCCCGTGCTCGAGAAGACGAGGAGCGTTTCGCCATGGCCTGCCCGAATCTGCCCAAAGGCTTCGATCCCCTCGACGCCGACCTGAACGTGGCGGGCCTGCCCGTCGCCGAACTTGCGGAGTTGCGCAGGACCGAACCCGTGCACTGGGTCGACGTGCCCGGCGGAACCGGTGGATTCGGCGACCAGGGCTACTGGCTGGTCACCCGGCACGAGGACGTCAAGCAAGTCTCGCTGCGCAGCGACGTCTTCTCCAGCTCGATGAACGGCGCGATCCCGGTCTGGCCGCAGGGCATGACCCGCGACGTGGCGGTCGACCTACAGCGAGTGGTCATGCTGAACAAGGACGACCCGGAACACGCGCGCCTGCGCAAGATCATTTCGCGTGGTTTCACCCCGCGCGCGCTCGCGCGGCTCGAGGACGAGCTGAACGCCCGGGCCCAGCAGATCGTCAAGGCCGCAGCGGCCGGCGGCACCGGTGACTTCGTCGAGCAGGTCGCCTGCGAACTACCCCTGCAGGCCATTGCCGAGCTACTCGGCGTACCCCAGGACGACCGCGACAAGATCTTCCGCTGGTCCAACGAGATGACCGCCGGCGACGATCCCGAGTACGCCGGCATCGACCCGGCGGCGTCCTCCCTCGAACTCGTGTCCTACGCCATGAAGATGGCCGAGAAGCGGCGTGAGAACCCGACGGAGGACATCGTCACCAAACTGATCGAGGCCGACATCGACGGCGAGAAGCTCTCCGATGACGAGTTCGGCTTCTTCGTCATCATGCTGGCGGTGGCCGGCAACGAGACCAGCCGCAACTCGATCACTCACGGCATGATTGCGTTCTCGCAGCACCCCGATCAGTGGGAGCTGTTCAAGCGGACTCGGCCGAAGACTGCCGTGGACGAGGTCATCCGCTGGGCCACACCGGTTTCCGCGTTCCAGCGCACCGCCCGGGTGGACACCGAGCTCGCGGGCGTCAAGATCAAGGCGGGTGACCGAGTGGTGATGTCCTACCGTTCGGCCAACTTCGACGAAACGGTCTTCGAGGACCCCTACACCTTCAACATCCTTCGTGACCCGAACCCGCATGTCGGATTCGGCGGGACCGGCGCCCATTACTGCATCGGCGCCAACCTGGCGCGCATGACGATCTACCTGATGTTCAATGCGATCGCCGACCACATGCCTGATCTCACACCGATCGGGCCGCCCGAACGGCTGAAGTCGGGATGGCTCAACGGCATCAAGCACTGGCAGGTTGACTATGGCGGCAAGGGTGTCGCCGAGAGGAACGGCCACAGCGGTTAGGGGGGACCCTCCAGGGGCCGACCCGAAGGACGTCATCCCCGGGAACTTCCCAGGATCACAGTCGATCCATCCCGAACAGAGTCCACTTGGTAACACAGATTTAACAGCTGCTGCCTACGCTGCGGACATGGATCGGCAGAAGGAATTCGTGCTGCGCACGCTGGAAGAACGCGACATTCGCTTTGTCCGGCTGTGGTTCACCGATGTGCTCGGATACCTCAAGTCCGTGGCGATCGCGCCGGCCGAGCTGGAAGGCGCCTTCGAAGAGGGCATCGGCTTCGACGGTTCCGCGATCGAGGGCTTCGCCCGCGTCTCGGAAGCCGACATGGTGGCCCGCCCCGATCCGTCCACCTTCCAGGTACTGCCGTGGACCACGAAGAGCGCCGGCAAGCACTACTCGGCCCGCATGTTCTGCGACATCACCATGCCGGACGGTTCGCCGTCCTGGGCCGACTCACGGCACGTGCTGCGTCGCCAGCTGGCCAAGGCCAGCGATCTGGGCTTCTCCTGCTACGTACACCCGGAGATCGAGTTCTTCCTGCTCGAGCCCGGACCGAACGACGGCTCGGTGCCGGTACCGGCCGACAACAGCGGCTACTTCGACCAGGCTGTGCACGACTCGGCGCCGAACTTCCGCCGGCACGCCATCGAGGCGCTCGAGTCGATGGGCATCTCGGTGGAGTTCAGCCACCATGAGGGCGCACCCGGCCAGCAGGAGATTGACCTGCGCTACGCCGACGCCCTGTCGATGGCCGACAACGTCATGACCTTCCGCTACCTGGTCAAGGAAGTGGCGATCAACGAAGGCGTGCGGGCCACTTTCATGCCCAAGCCGTTCAGCCAGTACCCCGGCTCGGCAATGCACACCCACATGAGCCTGTTCGAAGGCGACACCAACGCCTTCCACAGTGCCGACGACCCGCTGCAGCTCTCGGACGTCGCCAAGTCGTTCATCGCCGGCATCCTGACGCACGCCAGCGAGATCAGCGCCGTCACCAACCAGTGGGTGAACTCCTACAAGCGGCTGGTGCACGGCGGTGAGGCGCCGACCGCCGCCTCGTGGGGGGCGGCCAACCGCTCCGCTCTGGTCCGGGTCCCGATGTACACGCCGCGCAAGGCGTCGTCGCGCCGTATCGAGGTCCGCAGCCCCGACTCGGCGTGCAACCCGTACCTGGCCTTCGCGGTGCTGCTTGCCGCCGGCCTGCGCGGCATCGAGAAGGGCTACGAACTCGGGCCGCAGGCCGAGGACAACGTCTGGAACCTGACGCCCGAGGAACGCATCGCGATGGGCTACAAGGAGCTGCCGTCGAGCCTGGGTGTGGCGCTCGGCGAGATGGAGAAGTCCGAACTCGTGGCCGAGGCCTTGGGAGAGCACGTGTTCGACTACTTCCTGCGCAACAAGCGCACCGAGTGGGAGACCTACCGCAGCCACGTGACACCGTTCGAGCTCAAGGAATACCTCTCGCTGTAACCGCCTGGTGGTGCGCTAACGTCGGGTGATGCCCAACCCCGCGACGCAGCGCCCCACGCAGCCCAGCGTCGGCCGGCTCGGGTTGGTGGCCCCGACGGCCCGGGCGGATCTGGACCGGCTCGGCTGGAACACCGACGCGCACGTCCCGTTGTTGTGGTCGCTGTCGCGCGCTCCTGACGCCGACAGCGCGCTGCGCGCCATGGTGCGGATCGCCGATGCCCTGGAAGGCGACTGGGCGGAGCTCAGTGACCTGCTGGTAACCGATACCTCGTTGCGTGGCCGGCTCTTCGCCGTGCTGGGGTCGTCGCTGGCCCTGGGTGATCACCTGGTGGCACACCCGGTCTCGTGGCGTCTGCTGAAGGGCGACGTCACGTTGCCGTCGCGGGCCGAGCTGCTCGACGACTTCGACCGGCTGGCGGCGGAATTGTGCAGTACGGCCGGTACCGCCTCTGTTTCTCACGTGCTGCAGACCTACTACCGCGACCGCATCCTAGTGCTGGCGGCACTGGATGTGGCGCCGACGGTCGAAAACGAACCGGTGCTGCCGTTCGTCGCCGTGGGGGAGCACCTGTCCGATCTGGCCGACGCCGCACTCGGAGCTGCGCTCGTGGTCGCGACCCGGACGGTGTGCGGCGACGATCCCGGACCGCGACTCGCGGTCATCGCGATGGGTAAATGCGGTGCGCGCGAACTGAATTACGTCAGTGACGTCGACATCATCTTCGTTGCCGAGGCGGCTGATTCCGTCTCTACCCGGGTCGCCGGCGAGATGATGCGGTTCGCGGGCGAAACGTTCTTCGAGGTGGACGCGGCACTGCGGCCCGAAGGCAAGGCCGGTCAGCTGGTCCGCACCCTGGAGTCGCACGTCGCCTACTACCAGCGCTGGGCCAAAACCTGGGAGTTCCAGGCACTGTTGAAGGCTCGGGCCGCGGTGGGCGACCCCGGGCTGGGCGAGCAGTACATCGCCGCGCTGATGCCGATGGTCTGGACCGCTTGTGACCGTGAGGATTTCGTGCCCGACGTGCAGGCCATGCGGCGCCGCGTGGAGGAGCTGGTGCCCGCCGGGGTGAAGTCCCGGGAATTGAAGCTCGGCAAGGGCGGACTGCGGGACGTCGAGTTCGCCGTGCAGTTGCTGCAGCTGGTCCACGGCCGCAACGACGACTCGCTGCACGTGGCCTCGACGGTCGACGCGTTGGCGGCACTCGGATTCCACGGCTACATCGGCCGCGACGACGCGGCGAATCTCACTGCGTCCTACGAGTTTCTGCGGCTGCTCGAGCATCGGCTGCAGCTGCAGCGGCTCAAACGCACGCACTTGCTGCCCGAGGACGGCGACGACGAAACGTGGCGCTGGCTCGCGCGCGCGGCGCATATCCGGCCGGACGGCCAGCATGACGCACTGGGGGTCCTGCGCGAGGACCTGAGGCGGCAGAACACGCGGGTGTCCCGCCTGCACGCCAAGCTCTTCTACCAGCCGTTGCTGGAAGCGGGGTCCCATTTCGGCCCGAGGCTGACCGCCGCCGCGGCCGAAAGGCAGTTGGCCGCATTGGGTTACGAAGGCCCGCAGAGTGCGCTGACCCACCTGGCGGCCCTGACCAGTGCCAGCGGCCGCCGCGGCACCGTACAGCAGGTGCTGTTGCCGACGCTGCTGGACTGGCTGTCGGACACCCCCGACCCGGATGCCGGTCTGCTGGCATACCGGCGGATCAGTGAGGAACTGACCGACCAGCGCTGGTTCCTGTCCACACTGCGGGACGAGAGCGCCGTCGCCAAGCGATTGATGCGGGTACTCGGGACCTCGGCCTACGTGCCGGATCTGCTGATGCGCGCGCCGGAAGTCATCCAGCAGTACGCCGATGGTCCGCAAGGGCCGAAATTGCTTGAGGTGGAACCGGATGCGGTGTTCCGCGCGCTGGTCGCCTCGGCCGGCCGGCAAGCCGACCCGGCCCGGGCCATCGCCGCGGCGCGGACCCTGCGGCGGCGGGAACTGGCGCGGGTCGCCTCGGCCGACCTGCTGGGCCTGCTGCCTGTGATCGACGTCTGCAAGGCCCTGACCTCGGTGTGGGTTGCGGTGCTGCAGGCCGCGCTGGAAGTGGTGATCCGGGCCAACTCGCAGACCAATGGTCCGTTGGCGCGCATCGCCGTCATCGGGATGGGCCGGCTCGGCGGCGGGGAGCTGGGCTACGGGTCGGACGCGGACGTGATGTTCGTATGCGAACCCGTCGAGGGCGCCGCAGTGGACGAGTCGGCGGCCGTGCGCTGGGCAATCGGGGTGGCCGAGCAGGTACGGACGTTGTTGGGCCAGCCCAGTAGCGATCCACCGCTCGAGGTCGACGCCGGGCTGCGTCCCGAAGGCCGAAATGGCTCGCTGGTAAGGACTTTGGCGTCGTACGAGCAGTACTACGCCCAGTGGGCGCAGCCGTGGGAGATTCAGGCTCTGCTGAGAGCCCATCGCGTGGCCGGGGATCTGGAACTCGGTGAGCGTTTCCTGTTGATGATCGACCGCACCCGGTACCCGGCCGATGGCGTGTCGGCGGACACGGTACGCGAAATCCGGCGGATCAAGGCCCGTGTCGATGCCGAACGGCTGCCCCGCGGCGCCGACCCGAACACCCACACCAAGCTGGGCCGCGGTGGCCTGGCCGATGTCGAGTGGACCGTGCAGCTGCTCCAATTGCGTTATGCGCACCAGGTTCCCACGCTGCACAACACCTCGACTCTGGAGGCACTGGATGCCGTCGAAGCGGCTCAGCTGATCGAGGGCGACGAAGCGGACATCCTGCGACAGGCCTGGCTGACGGCCACGAGGGCGCGCAACGCGCTGGTGCTGGTGCGCGGCAAACCCACCGATCAGCTGCCTGGGCCGGGCCGGCAGCTCAATGCCGTGGCCTCGGCCGCGGGCTGGCCGGACGGCGACGGCGGCGCCTTCCTGGACAACTATCTGCGCGTGACCCGTCGCGCCAAAACCGTGGTGCGCAAGGTGTTTGGGGAGTAGGCGACATGACAGAGGCAATTGGTAACTCCTCCTTCGACATGATCACCGACGAGGAGTACCAGCGCCAGTGCGCCGTGTACGAACCGTTCACCGATGCGGTCCGCCGGCTGATCGAGGCCGGGATCCGGACCGGCGTCGACGCGACGGCCCTCGCCGATGCCCAGGCCGAGATCGAAGCGATCGTCGACAAACTTCTCGCGGTGGAAAAGCCGGTGCCCTCGATAGTGCGGCTCGCCGACACCGGTCGTCCGCTGTCGTATGCGAATCCCACTGTGGGGCTGCGCAACGCCATCGCCCCTCCTATGGGGGTCACCCACCACGACGGCCCGGACGGCCGCTGCTGGGCGGAGTTCGACCTGGGGCTGCCCTATGAAGGCCCGCCCGGCCTCGTGCACGGCGGAATCTGTGCCCTGGTACTGGACCAGCTGCTCGGCGAGATCGCGAGCGCCCGACTGACCAAGCCGCATTTCACCGGCACCATCACCGTGCGTTATCTGCGCGGCACCCCGCTGGGGCGGGTTCGGGCCGAGGCCTGGGTGGACCGGACGGACGGCGTCAAGACCTTTGCGCGCGGGACGCTTTCCGATGCCGAGGGCGTCACCGTCGAAGCCGACGGCATCTTCATCCGGCCGTCCTGGGCGCGCGAGTGAAGTTCTACGTCAGCCTGGCCTTTCTGGATATCAGCGAGCTGACCGAGATCGCGCGGGCCGCAGACGAACTCGGCTACGACGGCATCGCGATCCCGGACCACGTGGTGAACCTGGAGACGCTGAGCACGCCGTACCCCTACACGTCCGACGGGCAGCGCCGCTGGCAGCCATTCATCCATTGGCCCGACCCGTGGGTGTTGGTCGGCGCGCTCGCACAGGCGACCAGCCGGGTGAAATTCGTGACCACGGTGTACATCCCCGGTATGCGCGACCCGTTCTCGGTGGCGAAATCGGTCGGGACGGCGGCCTGCCTGTCCGGTGGCCGGGTGGAGTTCGGCGTCGGCGTGGGATGGTGCGCCGACGAATTCGCTTTGATGGGGCAGGCTTTCGAGCGTCGCGGCAAGCGCACCGATGAGATGCTGGAGTTGATCCGGCAGCTGTGGCAGCCGGGGTGGACGTCGTTCGACGGGGAGTTCTACCAGGTGCCGCGGCTCGAGATGGAGCCAACGCCGCCACCAGTGCCCGTCTACGTCGGAGGTCTCAGCGAGATCGCCCTGCGCCGGGCCGCGCGCAACGACGGCTGGATCGGCGACCTGATCACCACCGACCAGGCCATCGCCGCCGCGACGCGGGTGCGCGAGCTGCGTGTCGAAAACGGTTTACCGCTGGAGGGTTTCGAGATCCTGACGCCGCTGGCCGACGCCTATCTGCCGGCGCATTTCGAGCGCGCCGCACAGGCCGGCATCACCGGCAACATCACGATGCCGTGGCTGTTCTACAGCGGTCCGCAGGCCCCGCTGGCCGAGAAGATCAACGGCCTCAAGCGCTTTCGCGTGGACCTGGGACTCGACCGCTAGCTAGCGTTTGCGCAGCGCATCGAGCGAGAGCGCCCCACCGCCGGTGAACACCAGCAGGAACAGCGCAAAGCAGTAGAGGACCGCGGGCTCGCCGCCGTTGGCGATGGGCAGCAGGCCGTGCGGCTGATGCTCCATGAAGTACGCGAAAGCCATTTCGCCGGAACCGATGAAGGCGGCGATGCGGGTGGCCAGACCGGTGAAGATCAGGATGCCGACGATCAGTTCGATGGCACCGGCGTACCACCCCGGGAAACTGCCGAAGGCCGGCGACGCCATACCGGGCGCGGTGTCGACGGGCCACTTGAACAGCGTGGTGACGCCATGCAGCGCGAACAGGAAGCCGAGCACTATCCGGAAGACGGACAGGACGAGGGGGGCGACAGTGTCGAGTCGGGATTCGATGTCCAGCTGAGCCATGGCTCGATCCTAGGGGGCGTCGAGCCATGGCACCGATGTGCGTCAGGCGTTTCGGCGCATCGTGTCCGGCGGCCGCCGGTCACGGTGACGCTGCGTCCCGTCGAGGGCCGCGCCGCGCTCGAGCACGGCCACAACGCGTTCCTGGATTCCATGGGTCGGCTGCTGTAACGGCTGCCTGCTTGAAAGGCCGGCGAGCAGCGGGTGGTGCACCCAAGCGAAAACCCTCTAAACCGTGAGGTTTAGAGGGTTTTCACGTCTGCTCGGGCTAGGACTCAGCAGTCGTAGTAGAGCGAGAACTGTTAGCAGGCGGTTTGCCACGCTTAGCTGCGTTGGTTGCGCGCAAACTAGCTGGTCAGCGACGTTGGCTGTGGCGGTTCGCGAAAGCTGTTTTGGTTCTGCTGCGGACGGGTTGCGGACTGCCTACCCGAACACACGAGGGCTTCGCTTGTGGATACCGCCGCATTTGACGTTGAGGCCCGGCTGAGGGAAACGTCGCGATGACTTCAGTCGAGCGCTAGCTGCCGCGCCTTAGACGGTTCCAGCAGTCCCATTGCGGCAGATGTTCTCGACCTCGGCGATTGGCCACACGTAGCCAAGATCGGACTCGTCGCTGGTTCTGCCCGAGTAGACACCGACGATCTGCGACTGTGGCCGCGCAGTTATCCCGAGGCTGTTTCCGACGGTAGCGACCACCGTCCCTTCGGGAATATGCCGGATCACGACCGAGCCGGACTGGCCAGTTCGTGTCCGCGCGTCAACGAGGACCAGAGGTAGCTGCTTTTCATCAACCATGACACCGAAGTGCGTGTCAGAAGCGATGGTGCCGCGAATCCATAATGGGAACAATGGCCCGGTCGAAAGCGCATACGGGTATCCGACCACAAAAACATCGTGCGCCGGAGCAAGGTTCGACCACTTCGTTGCCCGAGGATCGGTTTCTGGAGTCGGGTAGCGCCACGGGTATATCAGGTCATCGTTATCGAAGGTGATAGCCAGTACCGCGACGTCGACGTCACCACCGTGGACGGGGTGCTGCTTCCAGACAGGTGCCCAATCTTCACCGATGAGCGGGATGAGGAACTCGCGTCCACGAAAGGCCGTAGCCGCTGCGCGCACATCGCTGTCGACTGGATGAAGCGGCCACCCTTCCGCAGGCGGCTTGGTCAGCAACATGATCTGCAAATGAGTTGGGCTGACTTCGTACTCGCCGAGGTAGACGTTGGTTTGCCAATGCCGACCGGTGACGTTGTGCCGTGCAGTGACGAGGTAGGTCTGGCTGTCAGTCTCGTATACGAATGCACTTCCATGTGCGAGCAGCCGGAAGTCTCTATCGTCAGCTTTCGCGTCCGGCCCCGAAGGGCTGAAAAGCAGGCGCACCTGGAATGATCCCGCGTATTCGGTATGGAGTTGGATTTGCCGCTTCGGGGCCGAGACGCTCGGCGGAGTGTCGGTCATGTGCCGGGGAGCCGGACGACTCGGCTTCCGACGGGAACCTGGACGACCACCGGTCGCACCGCTGGCCGCCCCACTTCGGGAGCTAGGAGCACCAATGGCCGACCACCGACAATCTGCTCCTGTCGCACCGACGCGACGTGGAGACGACGGCGACCACCGCCTTCGTGAGGAACGAGCACGACGTCTCCGCCGACTACTTCCTCGGCAAGGATCGGCACCCCGCCGTCACTGCGCGTGCTTATCACTTTCCAGACCTCCGATCTGCGCGGCGTCTGCGCCGCCCCCACCACGCAAACGTAGCGAAAGCCTCCGACAGTCCGTCATTCGTCCGAGTGAGTTGTCGCTCGGCTCGGCGACGCAGTCAAGGCATGGCGCTTAAGTAGACGCGGCTCGGCACAGACCCCTAGGGCTCCTGTCGAACTCGCCGCTCACCTCGGCCAGATGTCGGAGCTCGACTGTATACAGTTCCGTTCAGTTCCACACCAGTCGGATAGGGGTGTCCAACCGTGATTACGGGCGAAATGAAGAGCAAGGTCGACCGCGTGTGGGATGCGTTCTGGTCGGGCGGCATATCCAACCCGATCGAGGTCATCGAGCAGATCACCTACCTGCTGTTCATCCGCCGCCTCGACGACCTCAACACTTTGGCCGAGCGCAAGGCGCGGGTCACGGGCAAGCGCGATGGCATCCTGTTTGGCCCCGATCAGCAGGCCCTGCGATGGAAGAACCTCAAGGACGACGAGCCCGGCGTCATGTTCGACACTATCCGCGACGACGCATTCCCGTTCCTCCGCGATCTCGGAGGCGATGGGTCGACCTACTCCGAACACATGAAAGACGCCCGATTCACCATCCCGAACCCGGCCTTGTTGTCTCGCGTCGTCGACATGCTCGATGACATCCCGATGGAGGACCGCGACACCAACGGCGACCTCTACGAGTACCTGTTGTCGAAGATCGCCAGCGCTGGGGTCAACGGTCAGTTCCGCACGCCGAGGCACATTATCGCCACGATGGTCGAGATGATGGACCCGCAGCCAACTGACGAAATCTGCGACCCCGCCTGCGGCACGGCAGGATTCCTGGTCGCTGCCGCCCACCATGTGCGTGAGCAGCATCCGTCGGTGCTTACTGACGCAGCGCAGCGTAAGCACTTTCACGCGAGCATGTTCCACGGCTACGACTTCGACTCCACCATGCTGCGCATCGGCAGCATGAACATGCTTATGCACGGCATCGAATCCCCGGACATCCGCTACCGCGATTCCCTTTCCGAAGGTGCCAGCGAGGATGCCGAGAAGTACACACTGATCCTCGCAAACCCACCGTTCGCCGGGTCCCTGGACTATGAGTCCACCTCCAAGGACCTGCAGCGGGTGGTCAAGACCAAGAAGACCGAGTTGCTGTTCCTGGCTCTGTTCCTGAAGTTGCTCAAGCCCGGTGGCCGGGCAGCGGTGATTGTCCCAGACGGCGTGCTGTTTGGATCCTCAAAGGCGCACAAGGAACTTCGTCGCATCCTCGTCGAAGACCAAAAACTCGACGGCGTCGTGAAGCTCCCTTCCGGAGTATTCAAGCCCTACGCCGGAGTATCGACGGCCATCCTGTTGTTCACCAAGACAAACTCTGGTGGCACCGATCACGTGTGGTTCTACGACGTCCAGGCCGACGGGTATTCGTTGGACGATAAACGCAATCCGATCGGAGCCAACGACCTACCAGATGCATTGAAGCGCTGGGCCTTACGCACAACATCAGAGCGTGATCGGGCACGCACCGAGCAGTCATTCTGTGTTCCCAAGGCCGATATTGTCACCCACGGTTACGACCTGTCACTGAACCGGTACAAGGAGATTGTTCACGACGACGTCGAGCGCCGCCCGCCCCTGGAGATTATCGCCGCGATCGAGAAGCTGGAAGGCGAAATCGCAAGCGGGCTAACAGAGTTGAAGGCGATGTTGTCGTGAGCGGGCCGACCGTCGCACTCGGCGAAGTTGCCGAGGTCAAACTCGGGAGGCAGCGTTCGCCGCAGAACCATGTCGGTCCGTCGATGCGGAAGTATCTGCGCGCAGCCAATGTTGGTTGGGCTGGCCTGCTCCTCGACGATGTGAAGCAGATGAACTTCTCAGACTCCGAGATGGAGACGTTTCGTCTCGAACCTGGCGACCTTCTGCTCAACGAGGCCTCGGGCTCGCCTGGTGAGGTTGGCAAGCCAGCGTTGTGGAACGGTGAGATCGACGACTGCGCTTTCCAGAACACTTTGTTGCGAGTGCGCGCCACTGACGAGGTTGACTCCCGATACTTGCTGCACTTCTTCAGCCATCAAGCCGCCACGGGTGCATTCGCGCGCGGATCCAGAGGCGTGGGAATCCACCACCTCGGCCGAGAAGCCCTGTCCAAATGGTCAATTCCCCTCCCGCCGCTTGCTGAGCAGCGCCGCATCGCCGCGATCCTCGACCACGCCGACGCCCTCCGTGCCAAACACCGAAAAGTCTTGGCCCAGCTCACTGACCTCTCGTCGTCGATCTTCTATGACATGTTTGGCGACCCCGACACCGCAATAAGCGAGGGTCGGGTTGTGAAATTCCGGGACATTGCTGACCTCCGGGGCGGGCGCAATCTCGTCGCGGACGACGAAGAAAGCGCGTCTCCATTCCGTGTTCTCAAGATCAGCGCCGTTACCTCGGGCCAATTCAAGGTGAGCGAGACGAAGCCACTCCCACTCAATTACCAACCGCCGATTGACCACATTGTCAGAGAAGGTGACCTTCTAATTAGCCGCGCGAACACGTCCGAACTTGTCGGTGCAGTTGCGCTCGTCGGTCCTGTCCCATCGAATCTCGCGCTGCCCGACAAGATCTGGCGATTCGTTTGGCGAGACGACGAGACCGTGCCCGAATACTACTGGGCACTTTTCCGCACTCCATCCGTCAGGCGTCGCATCAGCAAGCTTGCCAGTGGAACCGGCGGGTCCATGAAGAACATCTCGAAAGCCAAACTAGAGCTACTCGACCTTCCGGACGTGGCACCAGTGAGGCAACGGGCATTTGCGCGCCGGTTGGCAGCTGTGCCCAGACCCAGCCAAGTCGAATTTGACGAACTGATCGCTTCCCTCCAGGCCCGCGCATTCTCGGGGGGTCTGTGATGCCGATTCCGACGTGGGACGCGTTTATGGCTCCTGTGTTGCGAGTGATGACCGATGGCGCAGTGCGAAAACGGCGTGAGCTGTACACGATGGTGGCCGATGCCGAATTGTTGGGTGACGAAGATCGCGCTGAGACTCTGCAGTCGGGGCAGTTGAAGTTCGAGAACAGGATCGGTTGGGCAACTTCATATCTCAACCGAGTGGGCGCTCTGGATCGTCCAGCGCGGGGCCAGTACGCGATCACGGAAGTGGGCCGCAAACTCCTGGACGACCACCCGAACGGCTTCACCGAAAGAGACCTTCGCGTGCTTGCCGGTGATCCCGGCATCCCGCACACCTGGTCTGCGCTGAAGGCGATGGAGCAGACGGGGGACACCACCGATACCCCCGACGCTGAGCTGGACCCGACGGAACAGGTCGAACAGGGCATCGCGCGGATACATGCCGACGTCGCAGCTGATCTGCTGTCGCGGATGCACGGCAAGGAGGCGTCCTTCTTTGAAGACGCGGTCGTCAAGTTGTTGGTGGCGATGGGTTACGGCGGCGCTGAGGGGCAGGCGACGGTGACTCGGCAGTCCGGGGACGGCGGCATCGACGGGATCATCGACCAGGACACGTTGGGCATCAACCGGCTTTACGTACAGGCCAAGCGGTACGCGTCAGACGCTACGGTACATCGCCCGGAGCTGCAGGCATTCGTCGGTGCGCTAAGCGGCAAAGCTGGCGGCGGTGTGTTCATCACCACCGGTCGGTTCAGCAAGGGTGCGCGTGAGTACGCCGACGGCGTGCCGATCCGCATCATCCTCATCGACGGCCAACGCCTGACCAGCCTGATGATCCGCTTCGGCGTCGGGGTCCAGGTCAAGCGGACCGTGAGCATCGTCGAGGTCGACGAGGACTTCTTCGAATGACACCGATCTAAAGGAGGGGGAAGGGTGGGCAACTTCGATTTTCTGAAAGCCGTTGTCTGGCAGGAGAGTTACGCCGACTGCGCCAGGGCCGAGAGCTACGCAACCAGCGACTCGCGCTCGGCTTGCTTCTATAGTCGTCGGGCTGCTGAGCAGCTTGTCGACTATCTGTACGACGTCCTGGATCTGCCTGTCCCGTACAAGACGGATCTGGCCGCGAAGATCAACGACACCAAGTTCCAGTCGAAGGTCGGGCTCGGGATTGTCAATAAGCTCAACCTGATTCGCAAGTTGGGCAATTTCGCTGTCCACGACACCAGGCAGATCCCACCACGCGCCGCCATCGACGCACTCAAAGAGCTGCATCACGTGATGTTGTGGGCTGCCTTCCGGTACTCCACCAATCCGAAGGCCGTGCCAATGAAGGCGGCCTTCGACACGACGCTGGCCGCCAAGGCCGCTCCGCTCAGCCGCGAGGAGATCGCCAAGCTCGCGGACAAGTTCCGGCAGCAGGATGAGGCGCACGCCAAAGCGCTAGCTGAGAAGGAGGAGGTGGCGGCCGCCCAGGCTGCCGAGATCGCAGCGCTGCGTGAACAGATCAAGACAGCACAGGCCGCCAACGCCGCCACCGATGACCGCGACTACTCAGAGGCCGAGACCCGCGACCGCTACATCGATGTCCTGCTGGCGGAGGCGGGCTGGCCGCTCACCGAGGCCAGGGACCGAGAGTTTCAGGTCACCGGCATGCCACCCGACGGCGGCATCGGCTATGTGGACTACGTCTTCTGGGGCGCAGACGGTCTGCCGCTGGCGGTGGTGGAAGCCAAGCGCACCACGGTGAATCCACATCAGGGGCAGCAGCAGGCCAAGCTGTATGCCGAGTGCCTGCAGAAGCTGGCGGGTCGTCGTCCAGTGATCTTCTACACGAACGGCTATGAGCATTGGCTGTGGGATGACGCGGCGGGCTATCCACCTCGACAGGTGCAGGGGTTTTTCACCGCTGACGAGTTGGAGTTGATGATCGCCCGGCGCGAGAGCCGTAAGCTGCTGGCCGATGCGCTTATCGATCCAGCAATCGTCGAGCGGCACTACCAGATTCGCGCGATCCGGCGGATCGGCGAGGAATTCACCGGCAAGAAGCGCGAAGCGCTGTTGGTGATGGCCACCGGTTCGGGCAAGACCCGCACGGTGATCGCGTTGGTGAAGCAGTTGATGGAGGCGGGGTGGGTGAAGCGGGTGCTGTTTTTGGCTGACCGCACCGCCCTGGTCGCCCAAGCCGCCAACGCGTTCAAGGCACATCTTCCCAACGCCACCACGGTCAATCTGGTCACCGAAAAGGTCACCGACGGCCGGGTGTACGTCAGCACGTATCCCACGATCCTGAACCTAATCAACACCACAGATGGTGGTCTACGGCCTTTTGGCCCAGGCTATTTCGACCTGGTGGTGATTGATGAGGCGCACCGCTCGGTGTACCAGAAGTACCGGGCCATCTTCGAGTGGTTCGACTCGCTGCTGGTCGGATTGACGGCTACCCCGAAAGACGAGGTGGACCACAATACCTACCGGTTATTCCACCTCGAAGACGGTGTTCCCACCGACGCCTACGACCTGAATGACGCAGTCACCGAAGGATTTCTAGTTCCGGCCGTGGGGGTTTCGGTCGGCACGAAATTCTTACACGAAGGCATCCGCTACGCCGATCTGTCCGAAGACGAGAAGGACACATGGGACACCTTGGACTGGGGCGAGGACGTCGACACCCCCGAGGCCGTGTCCCCTGAAGAGGTCAACCGGTTCCTGTTCAACGCCGACACCGTCGACAAGGTGCTCGCCGAGTTGATGACTCAGGGACACAAGGTCGCCGGAGGCGATCGTCTGGGCAAGACGATCATCTTCGCCAAGAACCGGGACCATGCTCAGTTCATCGCGCAGCGCTTCGACGCGCAATACCCACAGTACGGTGGGCAATTCGCGCGGGTGATCACCGCCGACATGAGCTATGCGCAAAGTCTGATCGACGATTTCTCCACCCCAGATAAAGCCCCACACATCGCGATCTCGGTCGACATGCTCGACACCGGCATCGACGTCCCTGAAGTTGTCAACCTGGTCTTCTTCAAACTCGTGCGGTCCAAAAGCAAGTTCTGGCAGATGATCGGACGCGGAACGCGCCTTTGCCCGGATCTATTCGGGCCCGGCCAGGACAAGCAGAATTTCTACGTCTTCGACTTCTGCGACAACCTCGCCTTCTTCAGCCAGGACCTGCCTGGATCCCAAGGCTCACTGCAGAAGTCACTGAACCAACGAATCTTTGAGGCCCGTCTTGGCCTGGTCACAGCTATCGACGCTGCGGCACCCGGCCCTAACCCACCGGAAGGCCACGGCACCCAAACTGAGCGCGGGCTGCGAGTCGACACCGCCTGGTCCCTGCACAAGGTGGTCATCGGCATGAACCTCGACAACGTCCTGGTCCGCCCGCACCGCCGCCTCATCGAGACCCACGCCCAGTGGGCCGCCTGGTCGACTCTGACCACCGATGCCGCCGCCGAGATCGCCGCCAACCTCGCTGGACTGCCGTCGTCCGAGGTCGACAACGATGAGGCCGCAAAGAGATTCGATCTGCTGATCCTGCGCCGCCAACTTGCCCAACTCGACGGGGATGTGGTCGCCGCTGAGCGGATTCGAGAGAAGGTGCAGACCATCGCCTCCGCCTTGCTGACCAAGACCGCGATCCCGGCGGTGAAAGCCCAGGACGTCCTGCTCGATGAGATCAGCAGCGACCCCTGGTGGGTTGACGTCACTCTGCCGATGCTGGAGCTGGCCCGGCTACGTTTGCGTACCCTCGTGCAATTCCTCGACACCGTCGAGAAAGTCACTGTCTACACCGATTTCGAAGACGAACTGACCAGCTCCACGCTGGTCGACCTGCCAGGTATCACGCCGGGGACCAATTGGGAGCGCTTCCGCGCCAAGGCAACCGCATACCTCAAACGACATGAAGACCACATCAGCCTGCAGCGTCTGCGCCGCAACAAGCCCCTCACACCTGAGGATCTGACGGTACTGGAGCTCATGCTCGTCGATAGCGGCATAGGCGAAGCCGCCGATATCGACCAGGCCAAAGAAAGATCTCACGGCCTCGGCCTCTTCGTCCGTTCCCTCGTCGGCCTAGACCACGAAGCCGCCATTGACGCTTTCAGCACCTACCTCGACGGCACCAAATTCACCGCCGACCAAATTCAGTTCATCAACCTCATCGTCACCGAACTCACCGCCAACGGCATAGTCGAACCGGCAAGACTCTACGAATCGCCCTACATCGACCACGCGCGGACCGGACCCGAGCAGGTGTTCCCTGAAGCCGACGTCGACAACATCGTGCAGATTCTCAACACAGTGAAGGCAAACGCAGCACCGACCGACGGCGCAGCATAAACGGTAAGCCTCGGTCAAGCTGGGTAGCCCGCACGGTCTCAACCGGTGCGCAACGTCCACCGTCGATACGCGACAACTTTTGAGACTGCCGAGCTGCGACGACGCGGCTGACATCGGGGTCCGCTGGCTCGTCTCGGAACTAAAGATTTGAGACGCGGATAACGTGCGGGCGCGGAGCACGGTAGCGGTGCTTACACGAGGGGCTTCAACAACCAGCCTGCTCCAGTTCGTCAAACAGCTGGCCGAGCGCCGTAGCCGACTGTACGAATGTCGCATTCGCCGAGGCCCCCGTCTGGATAATTGCAAGGTGATAGCGCCGGGCGAGGAACAACTACCGGACACTGACCACAGGGCTGGTCGAACTTGGCAAGGGCCTAGGTGATCAAGCAGTTCGCCGAAGTGGGTCACGATACCAATCCGTGGTCGGCTCATTCGAAACTGACCTACTATCACCTCTCGTGAGCGGTCTGCGCAAATGCGCGGGGACGGGAATGTAGCCGTGTTTGAGATGGCCGTCGTAGGGCACATTTTTCGTGCGATTTCCGCGCATTTTTGGCTGATAGTCGCGGCTGTATTGATCTTGATCGTGTGCCGTGTGGCAGCAAGCGCCGCAGCAGCCTCGCGGGAACGCGAGCGGCTACGCCGCCTCTCGCAATCCCCGTTCCCCGTGATCGACCTGATGAACGGACTGGAATTTGAGGAGTATGTGGCGACCCGGTTTCGTGACGCTGGTTTCCCGGTCAACACGACGCCCATGAGCGGCGACTTCGGTGTCGACCTGATCGTCTCCGGCAACGGGCACCGCGTGGCGGTCCAATGCAAACGGCTCAGTCGCCCGGTGGGTGTCGCCGCTGTGCAGCAGGTGGTTGCTGGAGCCCGGCATTACGGTTGCAATACGGCGATGGTCATCAGCAACCAGGAGTTCACCCCTGCGGCGCGGGAGCTTGCGCACACTCACGAATGCAGCCTGGTCGGTCGCGGCGCGCTTGCCGCGTGGGACGCGGTGAGCGCGGTGCGGGACGAACTCACCTACGCCACTGGCCAACCACTGCGCGACCCAGGTCCAATCCCCGGTCAGCCTGCAATATCTGCAAACTACATCCTCTTCCAGGCTGAAGCCCAAGCTATGGAAACGTTGAAGCGCGCGAAAGCCGCTAACCCATCGGGGGGCGTAGACGACATCATCGTCCAGGCTGAAGCTCTGGCCATGACAGCATTGAAGCGGGCGAAATCCCACCTGGACCAGTTCAGCCCTGAAAGCGCGATCAACCAGGGCGACAAAGCGAACATGCTGATCGAAATGCCAAGCGAATTAGACCAAGCGGCAGCCGCTCTGGAGGAGATCGCCAAGATGATGCGCCTTGTCATAGACGAAGCGGGAGTGGCATATGAGCCGCCCAAACGACTCCTTCGCATCCAGGACCTTGCGGACTTAGAGAACGCCAGCGAGTCGATGCGGATCATTGACTTCATCGTCCAGGCCGGGGCAAATGCCAATGTAGCGGCGCGGCGGGCGAAGGCCCACGTGGATCAGTTCATCGCCGGCAAAACCGAACTGGCCGACATGCCAAAGGAATTAGACCAAGCAGCAGAGACCCTATACGAGATCGCCTTCGTGCTGCGTCTCATCCTGAACCAGGCTGGAGTGCCATATGAGCAGTGACGGCGCGCCGAGCCTGACTATTCATCCCACAATTCCAAAGATTTGAGACCAACGAGCCGCGGTGACCGATGGTCTGCTTGGCCGTAACCCGTGCTCCCGCAAGACATCCCCACCGATCGGTAAGCAGAAGCCCTACGTGGCTACCACGGCACAGGTGTGGGCGTTGCACGTTGCCATGCCCGAGCGTCTGCGGGTCGCTGAGGCCGCCGCGCTTCGCGTCTCGGATATTGACTTCATCAGGGGAGTGGTGACTCTGCTCAGCAGTGGCCAGGGGAGGACTTGGTCACCGATGGAGTAGGTGGGAAAGGCTGGGCCGTGGGTGATCGAACGAGCCGTGCGGGACGCCAAGGCTGAACTCGCTGCGCGCAAGGCAGTGGCGCTGCTTGAGAAGTTCAGCTTCCACGATTTGCGGCACTATCTGGCGTCCCTGTTGATCGCCTCGGGTGCCGATATCAAGACGGTGCAGGCCCGTCTGCGTCACTCATCAGCACGCACCACGCTGGACGCTTACGGGCACTTGTGGCCACACGCAGACGAGTCCACCCGGACGGCAATCGGTGTGGTGATCGCCGAGCGGATGGACTCGGGTAAAGCTACTGCGGACGATGTGCGGACGGTGCGACCCTCTGACCCGCTGGAGTGCAGGTCAGAGGGTTAGCCGAATCAGCAGTCGTAGTAGAGCGAGAACTCGTACGGGTGAGGACGGATCTGGACCGGCAAGATCTCGTTCTCCCGCTTGTACGAGATCCAGGTCTCGATCAGGTCCTCGGTGAACACGCCGCCCTCGGTGAGGTAGTCGTGATCCTGCTCGAGGCGGTCGATGACGGCAGCCAGCGAGGTCGGGGCCTGCGGGATGTTGGCGGCCTCGTCCGGCGGCAGCTCGTAGAGGTCCTTGTCGACCGGAGCCAGCGGCTCGATCTTCTTCTTGATGCCGTCGATACCGGCCATGAGCATCGCCGAGAAGGCCAGGTACGGGTTACCCGAGCTGTCCGGGCAACGGAACTCGAGGCGCTTGGCCTTCGGGTTGTTGCCGGTGATCGGGATACGCACACACGCCGAGCGGTTGCGCTGGCTGTACACCAGGTTGATCGGGGCCTCGTAGCCGGGCACCAGACGCTTGTAGGAGTTCACCGTCGGGTTGGTGAAGGCCAGCAGCGACGGGGCGTGGTGCAGGATGCCGCCGATGTAGTGGCGCGCCATGTCGGACAGGCCCGCGTAGCCGGACTCGTCGTGGAACAGCGGCTTGCCGTCCTTCCACAGCGACTGGTGGGCGTGCATGCCCGAGCCGTTGTCGCCGAACAGCGGCTTCGGCATGAAGGTGACGGTCTTGCCGTTCGTCCACGCGGTGTTCTTGATGATGTACTTGAACAGCAGCACATCGTCGGCCGCGGCCAGCAGCGTGTCGAACTTGTAGTTGATCTCGGCCTGGCCGGCGGTGCCGACCTCGTGGTGGCCGCGCTCCAGCGTGAAGCCGGAGTTGATCAGGTTGGTCGACATCTCGTCGCGCAGGTCGACGTAGTGGTCGTACGGCGCGACGGGGAAGTAGCCACCCTTGGGGCGGACCTTGTAGCCGCGGTTGGGGGAGCCGTCGGCCTCGAAGGGCTCGCCGCTGTTCCACCAGCCCGACTCGGAGTCGACCTCGTAGAAGGTGCCGTTCATCTTGGAGTCGAACGCCACCGAGTCGAAGATGTAGAACTCGGCCTCGGCACCGAAGTAGCAGGTGTCGGCAATGCCGGTGCTGGCCAGGTAGTTCTCGGCCTTGCGCGCGACGTTACGCGGGTCGCGGGAGTAGGCCTCACGCGTGAACGGGTCGTGCACGAAGAAGTTCATGTTCAGCGTCTTGGCGGCGCGGAACGGGTCGATGCGCGCGGTGTTGGCATCCGGCAGCAGCATCATGTCGGACTCGTGAATCGACTGGAAGCCGCGCACCGACGAACCGTCGAACGCCAGGCCGTCTTCGAAAACGCTCTCGTCGAAAGCCGAAGCCGGGATCGAGAAGTGCTGGACAACACCAGGCAGATCGCAGAAACGAATGTCGACATACTCGACGTTCTCGTCCTTGATCAGCTTGAAAATGTCGTCAGACGTCTTTTCTGCCACGTAAGTGATCTCCTTTACTGGTGTTACCCGCGGTCGAACCTAGGGACACGATGTTGCACGCCAATCAACCGTATGTTTCGCGGACGTTACGCGATCGGCGGTTTGTGAACCGCAGACCCGCCCACCGCGCCGTTCGGTTGCACGAGCGTGCACGCCTATCCTGACACTATGTCCGGCGCCGATGGATTTCGGCTCGGTTCGTGGCTTTCCGGGCCCGAATCCGAGCGCCCCGTTGATGACTCCACATACCCCGGTAAGGCCCTGGGTCTGCCGGAAACAGGGCCGGGTTCGCTCGCGCGGTTCGGCCGCCGGTTCTCGGCGCTGTTGGTGGATTGGCTGATCTGCTACGGCCTCGGCACCCTGAGTGTGGTGTTCGGCGGGGTCAGCGAATACGAGTATCAATACGTCTGGCATGGCACGCCCGCGGTGATCGCCTGGGTCGTCGTCGGCACGGTGTCGGTGCGGCTCTTCGGCTTTACGCCCGGCCAGTACGCCCTTGGGCTGCGCGTCGTATCGGTGGGACGGAGCCCATACGTCGGACTCGGGCGCGCCTTCGTTCGCATGCTGCTGGTGCTGCTGGCAGTACCCGCGCTCCTGACCGACGCCGACGGCCGCGGCCTGCAGGACCGGCTGACCAACACCGCCGTCCTGCGCCGCTGATCTGAGCGATTTGTGCACGAAAAGGTGCGCTGGCCGAACCTTTTCGGGCACTAATCACTCCTTGCGGCGAGCGGTGCGCTGCATGCCCTTCATCTTGGCGCCGGCAGGCAACGGGCCCTTGGGCAGGCCGCCCGGGCCCAGCTTGGATCCGAGCGCCGCGAGGCGCGACTCCAGCGAGTCCATCTGCTTGGCGGTGATGTTGGCGGGCAGCTTGGCCAGGTGCCGCTCCAGCTTGGCCAGCGGCACCTGGTCTTCTTCGTTGCCGACCACGATGGTGTAGATCGGCACTTCACCGACCAGTCGCGCGGTGCGCTTCTTCTCCTGCGCCAGAAGCGGTTTCAGGCGCTGCGGCGAACCCTCGCCGACGAAGATCACACCCGGCCGGCCGATTACGCGGTGCACGGCATCGAAGCTGCCGGTGGCGGCGACGCCCTGCGTGACGCGCCACTGGCCGCGCATGTTGTCCAGCGCCCAGGCCGCGGCGCCGGTCTGGCCGTCAGCCTTGCTGTAGACCGACTTCTGCGCCCGCCGGCCGAAGATGATGAACGCGACCAGTGCACCGAGCACGACACCCAGGATGGGCAGCGTCACCCACGTGAAGATGCTGTCCGAGTACACCGCCATGCCGACGGCCAGCGCCAGAATCAGCACGAATGCGCCGATCATGTACGGCAGCAGCCGCTTGTCCTCTTTGCGCTGAATCTGGAATGCCTGCCAGAGCTGGGCGCGGCGCTGCTTCGAGGCAGCCTTGCGGGCAGCCTTCGCCTCGGCCTTCGCAGCCTTCACAGCGGCAGGATTGGTGGTCTTCGCCATGCCACCAGGATAGATTCAGGAAACCGGTGGCCGTAACCGGGCAGCTTGGGCGTACAGCTTTCCGGCCCGGTAGGACGAGCGGACCAGCGGTCCGGCCAGCACACCGGCGAAGCCGAGGCCCTCTGCGAACTGCTGATGCTCGACGAATTCCTCGGGCCGCACCCAGCGCTCCACCGGGTGGTGCCGCGGCGACGGGCGCAGGTACTGGGTGATGGTGACGATGTCGCAGCCGGCGTCGTACAGGTCCTGCAGGGCAATGCGGATTTCCTCGGGCGTCTCGCCCATGCCGAGGATCAGGTTGCTCTTGGTGACCAGGCCGTAGTCGCGGGCGGCGGTGATGACGCCGAGGCTGCGCTCATAGCGGAACGCCGGGCGGATGCGCTTGAAGATGCGCGGCACGGTTTCGACGTTGTGCGCGAACACTTCTGGACGCGAGTCGAAGACCTCTTCGAGCAGTGCGGGCACGCCGTTGAAATCGGGGGCCAGCAGCTCGACGCCGGTGTTCGGGTTGAGCGCGTGGATCTGGCGGACGGTCTCGGCGTAGAGCCAGGCGCCGCCGTCGGGCAGGTCGTCGCGGGCCACCCCGGTGATCGTGGAGTAGCGCAGGCCCATGGTCTGCACGCTCTCGGCGACCCGGCGGGGTTCGTCACGGTCGAGGTCGGCGGGCTTGCCGGTGTCGATCTGGCAGAAGTCGCAGCGGCGGGTGCACTGCTCGCCGCCGATCAGGAACGTGGCCTCGCGGTCTTCCCAGCATTCGTAGATGTTGGGGCAGCCGGCCTCTTCGCAGACGGTGTGCAGGCCCTCGCGCTTGACCAGGCTCTTGAGGTCCTTGTACTCCGGGCCCATCTTGAGCTTGGTCTTGATCCACGGCGGCTTGCGCTCGATCGGTGTCTCCGCGTTACGGACCTCCAGGCGGAGCAGCTTGCGGTTACCGGGATCGACACTCATGGTGTCGATGTTAGTGCCGTGTAGGGGGCGCCGACGGCCGCCCCGAGTGCCGAACACACCGCCGCGGCCACCCGGTCGATGACGTCCTCGGGCGTGATGTCGCGGCCGAGTTCCTTCGTCAGCGACGTGACGCCGGCATCGGCGATGCCGCACGGGACGATGCCGCCGAACGCGCCCAGGTCGCAGTTGCAGTTCAGGGAGAAGCCGTGCAGCGTGGTGCCGCGCGCGACGCGGATGCCGATGGCGGCGATCTTGCGCTCGGGCCGCAGCCCGTCGGCGGCGAGCCACACACCGGAGCGACCATCCACGCGGATGGTCTCCAGGCCGAGTTCGGCGCACACCGACATCAACGCATCCTCAAGCAGCCGAACGAATTTCACCACGTCGAGCGGCTGCGCCAGGCCGATGATCGGGTAGCCGACCAGCTGCCCCGGGCCGTGCCAGGTGATCTTGCCGCCGCGGTCGGTGTCGATGACGGGGGTGCCGTCGGTCGGGCGCTCGTGCGGTTCGGTGCGACGGCCGGCGGTGTAGACGGGCAGGTGCTCGAGCAGCAGCAGGGTGTCATTGCCGCGCTCGTCGGCGCGGGCGGTGGCGAGATCACGCTGGAGCTGCCAGGCATCGTTGTAGTCGACGATGCCCAGGCGGCGTACCTCGATCGGGCCGCCGGCAGATCGGATGGTCACCGAACTGACGCTACCCCTGCCGAGCTCAGGCCGCGTTGGGGGCGGTGACGTAGGACAGGGCCTCGCCGATGGTCCGCTGGTGGAACTCGAAGCCGGCGTCCTCCAACGCGGCGGGGATCGCGCGCTGGCCGCCCAGCAGCCCCTCCTCGGCGAACTCGCCGAGTGCCGCCTTCAGTGCGAAGCCCGGCATCAGCAGCGGCGTGGGACGGTGTAGTGCCCGTCCCAGGGCTTCGGTGAACTCACCATTGGTGACGGGCGCCGGACCGGTCAGGTTCAGGGGCCCGGACAGGTCGTCGTGGTTCAGCGCGAACAGCAGGGCCCGCACCTCGTCCTCCAGCGTGATCCACGGCATGTACTGCCGGCCGCTGCCCAGCCGGGCACCGAGGCCGAGCCCGAAGACCGGCCGGAGCCGGGCCAGCATGCCGCCCGCCGGGGCCAGCACCAGGCCGGTGCGCGCGAGCACGACGCGGACACCCGCCTCGGCCGCCGGTCGGGTGGCGGCTTCCCAGTCCACGCAGAGCCGGGCGAGAAAGCCGGTGCCCGCGGGGGTCTGCTCGTCGGCGATCCGGTCGCGGGTATCGCCGTAGAAGCCGACGGCGCTGGCGTTGATGAGCACGGGGACGCCGGCGTCGACGACCGCATCGGTCAGCACCTCGGTCGGGCCGATACGGCTGTCCCGCAGGCTCTGTTTGAACGCCCCCGACCAGCGGCGGGCTCCGACGCTCACCCCGCACAGGTTGACCACGGCATCGACGTCGAGCAGTGCGCGCCAGTCGAAGTCGCCGGTGTCGGGGTTCCAGTAGACCTCGTCGGCGTTGGCCGGTTGACGGCGCACGATGCGCACCACGCGATGGTCGGTGGCACGGAGCGCCGACACCAGCGCGGAACCGATCAGCCCCGACGAGCCCGCGATGGCTATGACCGCGTGCGCCATGGGATTACAGACCTAGGTCGGCCTCGAACGCACCCTCTTCGAGACGACGTTTGATGGTGGTCACGAACCGTCCGGCGTCGGCGCCGTCGATCAGGCGGTGGTCGTAGGTCAGCGGCAGGTAGCAGACCGACCGGACGCCGATGGACTCGTTGCCGCCCTCGTCCACGACGACCCGCGGCCGCTTGACGATGGCACCCGTGCCGAGCATGGCAGCCTGCGGCGGGACCAAGATCGGGGTGTCGAACAGGGCGCCCTGGCTGCCGATGTTGGTGATGGTGAAGGTGCCGCCGGCCAGCTCGTCGGGCCGCAGGTTGCCCGAGCGGGCGCGGTCGGCGATGTCGACGATGGCGCGTGCCAGGCCGCCGAGGGACAGGTCACCGGCGTTGTGCACGACGGGCGACAGCAGGCCCTGCTCGGTGTCCACCGCGAAGCCGAGGTGCTCGGCGTCGTAGTAGGTGATCTCCTTGGTGTCCTCGTTGTAGCTGGCGTTGACGTTCGGATGGATCTTCAACGCGTCGATCACCGCGCGGGCGATGAACGGCAGGTAGGTCAGGTTGACGCCCTCGCGCTCGGCGAACGAGTTCTTGGCGCGGGCCCGCAGCGAGACGATGCGGGTCATGTCGACCTCGTGGGTCTGGGTCAGCTGCGCCGTGGTCTGCAGCGACTCGCGCGTCTTCTTGGCGGTGATCTGGCGGATCCGGGTGGCCTTCTGCGTGGTGCCACGCAGGTGAGCCAGCGCCGGGGCAGGCGCCGCGGCCGGGGCCTTGGTAGCCGGAGCAGCGGGGGCCTTGGCAGCCGGTGCGGTGGGGGCCGATGCGGCCTTGGCGGCCTCCGCGGCAGCGAGCACGTCCTGCTTGCGAATGCGACCGCCGACACCGGTGCCCTGCACCGAGGCGAGGTCAACATTGTTCTCGGCGGCCAACTTTCGCACCAGCGGGGTGACGTAGGGGCTCGCCTCGTCGGACGGCGCGGACGGCGCGGACGACGCCTCGGGGGCTGCCGCGGCGGGTGCCGGGGCAGCAGGAGCCGGAGTGGGCGCTGGGGCCGGCGGCGGGGTGGGCGCGGCCGGAGCCGGGGGAGGCGTCGGTGCGGCAACGGGCTCGGGGGCCGGAGCGGGCGCGGGAGCTGCTGGGGCCGGAGCCGGGGTGGCGGCCGGAGCGGCACCGGCGGCACCGATCTTGGCGAGCTCGCCGCCGATGGACACCACGTCGTCTTCGTCGGCGGTGATGGACAGCAGCACACCGGCGACCGGCGACGGGATTTCGGTGTCGACCTTGTCGGTGGACACCTCGACCAGGGGCTCGTCGACCTCGACGGAGTCGCCGACCTTCTTGAGCCAGCGGGTGACGGTGCCTTCGGTGACCGACTCGCCGAGGGTCGGCATCACGATCGAGGTGGCATCGGCCGCATCGGAGGACGCCGGGGCGGGGGCCGAAGCAGGAGCCGGTGCGGGCGCCTCGGGGGCCGGAGCCGGGGCAGCGGCGGCGGGCTCGGGCGCCGGGGCCGCAGGGGCTTCCGGTTCCGCCGCGGGCGCGGGGGCAGCCGGGGCGGGGGCTTCGGCCGGCTCCGAGCCGGCGTCACCGATGACGGCGAGCTCGCCGCCGATCTCGACGACGTCGTCTTCGCGCGCCACGATCTTCGTCAGGACACCCGCTGCCGGCGATGGGATTTCGGTGTCGACCTTGTCGGTGGACACCTCGAGCAGGGGTTCGTCGACCTCGACGGTGTCGCCCTCCTGCTTGAGCCATCGAGTGACGGTCCCCTCGGTAACGCTCTCACCGAGTGCGGGCATCTGGACGGAGATGGCCATTACGTTGACTCCTCGAAAAGGTCGCTCGTCACTTCGAATGTCTCAGGCCCCATCCTGTCATGCTCGCGCAGTCGAGGAGTGGCGGGCCGGGACTTTGTCCCGGTGCCTTGACACCACCACTGAGCAGGCTACTGTCGCTTCGACACCGGTACCGGCGGTACGGGATATTTTGAGGTCAGGCAAGGTCTGAAGATGCAGTTTGTGAACAGTGCGGACGGGATGCGGATCGCGACCTACGAAGAGGGAAACCCGGACGGCCCGGTGGTGGTGCTGGTGCACGGCTGGCCCGACTCGCACGACATGTGGGACGCCACGGTGCCCTACCTGGCCGACACCTACCGGGTGATCCGCTACGACAACCGCGGCTCGCGCAATTCCGCTGTGCCCAAGAAGGTTTCGTCGTACACCATGGCGCGGTACGCCGACGACTTCGCGGCCGTGACCGAGGCCTTGGCGCCCGGCCAGAAGGTTCACGTGCTGGCCCATGACTGGGGATCGGTCGGCATGTGGGAGTACCTGTCGCGGCCGGAGTCGGTGGACCGCATCGCGTCGTTCACCTCGACGTCAGGGCCGAGTGCCGACCACACCCGCCGCTACATCATGGAGGGTCTCAAGCGCCCCCACCGGCCGGTGCGCTTCCTGCACTCGGTGTCGCAGTTCCTGCGGCTGACCTATCAGGGGTTCTTCTCGATCCCGCTGGTGGCACGAGTGTTCGTCCGGGCCACTGTGCCGACTATCATCCCGCAGCTGCTGAAGCGGCTGGATGGTATGTCGGACAAGCAGATTCGGCATTCGGACACCTTTGCGACCGATGCCGCGAACAGCCTCAAGGTGTACCCCGCCAACTACTGGCGGACACTCTTCACAGGCCGGCGCGACCACTACGTCAACGTGCCGGTTCAGGTGATCGTCAACCGCGGCGACCAGTTCGTCCGCCCGCACCTGTACGACGAGACGCCCCAATGGGTTCCGCAGCTGTGGCGGCGGGACATCAAGTCGGGGCACTGGTCGCCGATGTCGCACCCGGAACTGCTCGCCACCGCGGTCCGTGAGCTGGCCGACCATGTGGCCGGCGCCGAGCCCGCGCGGGATCTGGAACTGGCTCAGGTCGCCGGCAAAGCGAGCTAGGGCAGACCAGAGCCGGCCACCCGAATCGGCCGCTTTCGCGCTCCGGGTGGCCCCTCGCCGACGGCGGCTAACCGTTGGCTGCGATGTCCTCCAGCACCGCGAACATGGTTCGCGTCGGCACACCCGTGCCGCCCTTGCCGGTGTAACCCCACGGGCCGCCGGTGTTGTACGCCGGGCCGGCGACGTCGAGGTGCGCCCACTGCACACCGTCGGCGACGAACTCGCGCAGGTACACCCCGGCCACCAGCATGCCGGCGTTGCGCGCGCCGCTCACGTTCGCGAGGTCGGCGACCGTCGATTTCAGGTCGTCCTTCAATTCTTCGGGCAGCGGCATGGCCCAGGCGTTCTCGCCGACGTCCTGCGAGAGCTTGGCGACCCGGTCGCGGAACTCGTCACTGCCCATGACGCCGGGGGTACGCGCGCCGAGCGCCACGAGCTGCGCACCCGTCAGCGTCGACGTCTCGATCAGGTAGTCGGGGTTGTCCTCGCACGCGCGGACGATGGCGTCGGCCAGGATCAGCCGACCTTCGGCGTCGGTGTTGAGCACCTCGATGGTGGTGCCGCCGTACTGCGTCAGCACGTCACCCGGCCGCTGCGCCGTCGACGACGGCATGTTCTCGGCCATGGGGACCGTCGCGACGACGTCGACCGCCAGCTTCTGGCGCGCGGCGAGCACCACGGTGGCGATGACCGCTGCGGCGCCGCCCATGTCGGAGGTCATCTGATGCATGTTGGCGGCAGGCTTGATCGAGATGCCGCCGGTGTCGAAGGTGATGCCCTTGCCCACCAGCGCCACCTTCTTGGCGTTCTTCTTACCGGAGCGGTAGGTCAGCCGCACCAGGCGCGGCCCGCGAGACGAGCCCTTGCCGACGCCCACGATGCCGCCGAAGCCGGCGTCCTCGAGCTCCTTCTTGCCGAGCACCTCGACCTCGACGCCCGCCGATTTGCCCAGAGCCTTTGCGCGCTTGGCGAATTCGCCCGGGAACAGGTGGCTCGGCGGGGTGTTGACCAGGTCGCGCGCGGTCGCCACGGCGGTGGCCACATCGATGCCACGCGCCGCTGCGGTCTCGGCGTCGTCCGCGGTGGAAAGGACAGTGAGCGACGTCAGGCCCGCTTCCTTCGGTGCGGTCTTCGCGCTGCGGAACTCGCTGAAGCGGTAGGCGCCCAGGATCAGGCCCTCGACGGCGGCCGCCATGTCCAGCTCCGACAGTGTGGTCACCACAGTCTCGGTGCCGTTCAGCGACCGGGCCGCCACACCGGCGGCGCGGCGGACGACGTCGGCCGGCCACTCGTCGCGATCGTTGCCCAGGCCGACGGCCAGCACACTGGCCACCGGCAGCGACGGCACCAGCACGCGCGTCAGCTGCTCGTTGGCGCCCTTCGCGCCCAGGGTCTTGAGCGACACCTCGATCTCGCCGGTGGCTTCGGCGTCCAGGAACGGGTTGGCCAGGACCTTGGCCTCGTCGTTCTCGCCCGAGATGACGGGCACGATCAGTACCGCGGAGTCCAAGCCGGACGGCAGCTCGGAGGCGACGGTGACGGTGGGGGACTGGTAACCGGGTGCGCTGCTCACCGGACCCACCCTAGTCACCGTGTCTGCCGGGCCGCCCGCTCAGCCTCCGCGCATACCTCGAACGCGGTGACGGGGTCGTTGAAACCTTTGAGCACCAACGGCTCCCGGGGAGCGACCGGCCATTTGCCGGGCATGTCGTACCAAGGCGCGGCCACCAGGATCTGCCCGGGTTCGGCCGCCGCGACCAGCCGGGCCGCCAGATTCACCGGATTACCGAAGTAATCGCCACCGGTGGCCACCACCGAGCCGAAGCTCAGGCCGGCCCGCACGCTGATGTGGGCCATCTTCGGCCGTGGATGGTGCACCAGATCGATCGCGACCCGAGCGAGCGACTCGGGTGTGGCGCTGACCCACATGACCGCATCCCCGATGAACTTGATCACCCGGCCACCGTCGGCGCGCACCACGTCGTTGGTGATGGCGTTGAATTCGTTCAGCAAGCTGGTCAGATCGTCCGGCGTGAGCCGCTGCGTGAGCTGCGTGAAATTGGACAGGTCGGCAAACCCGATGCCACACACCACGGTCGACGAGTCCCGATGGACGATGCCATCGAAATACGTTCTGGCGGAGGCGACATGGTGGCGGTGGACGGCGTCGATCATGGCGCCGATGCGCGGAATGAACTGGGCTGCCGCCCGATAGGCGCGCGCGGTGACCAGCTCGTCGTGGCTGCGGGCCAGATCGAGGTCGGGCAGACCGGCGCGGCTCATCGACGCCAGTGCCTCGGCCACTCGTGCCACGTTGGCGCCGATGACCCGCAGGAATCCGCGCGCGGCATCGTCGCCGAGCGCGGCCCGCAGATCCGCCCAGGTGCGCAACGCCTCGAGGTCGGCGTCGCTCAGCGTCGGCGCCGTCGGGTCGGCGACCGTCAGGCCCAGTGCCGCCCACGTCTCTTCGACATCGGCCGGCGGCAGCCCGAGCGCACGGGCGGCGGAAGCCAGGCTGTGGCTGGGCTGTCCGGACCATTGCACGACGTCGCCGGCCAGCCCGAACAACCGGCCGCGTGCTTCGGCCTGGGCCATCTGCTCGGTGGTGAAGCCGAGGCCGTCGAGGTATTCGAGCAGGGGTGCGCGGCGCCGCGCATCGGCGATGCCGGCGGCTTCCAGTGCGTCGAAATCGACCACAATGTGAGTCTGCCAGCTACAACGCGGCCGCGGGGCCGACTACGCTTGCCTGCCGTGAGCGAACTGTTGCAGGGCCCGCTGGAAGACCGTCACCGCGAACTCGGGGCGAGTTTCGCCGAATTCGGGGGCTGGCTGATGCCGGTGTCCTACGCCGGCACCGTGGCCGAGCACAACGCCACCCGCGAGACCGTCGGTCTGTTCGACGTCAGCCACCTCGGCAAGGCCCTGGTCCGCGGCCCCGGCGCGGCCGACTTCGTCAACTCCGCCTTCACCAACGACCTGCGCCGCATCGGGCCGGGCAAGGCGCAATACACGTTGTGCTGCAACGAGTCCGGCGGCGTGATTGATGACCTCATCGCCTACTACGTCTCCGACGACGAGATCTTCCTGGTACCCAACGCCGCCAACACCGCCGCCGTGGTCGCCGAATTGCAGCGGGTGGCACCGCCCGAACTGACCATCACCGACGAGCACAGGTCCTACGCCGTGCTGGCGGTCCAGGGGCCGAAGTCCACCGAGGTGCTCACCGCGCTCGGTCTGCCGACCGACATGGATTACATGGGGTACGCCGACGCGGAGTACGACGGCGTCCCGGTCCGGGTGTGCCGCACCGGCTACACCGGCGAGCACGGCTACGAACTGCTGCCCGAGTGGGACCGCGCCGGCGTGGTGTTCGATGCGCTGGTCGCCGCGGTGAAGGCCGCGGGCGGCGAACTCGCCGGGCTGGGCTCGCGCGACACGCTGCGCACCGAGATGGGTTACCCGCTGCACGGACACGAACTGTCGCTGGACATCTCGCCGCTGCAGGCCCGCTGCGGCTGGGCCATCGGCTGGAAGAAGGACGCCTTCTGGGGGCGCGACGCCCTGCTCGCGGAGAAGGCGGCAGGCCCCAAGCGGACGCTGCGAGGTCTCAAGGCCGTCGGCCGCGGCGTGCTGCGCGCCGGCCTGACAGTGCTCGACGGCGATACGCCGGTGGGCATCACCACCTCGGGCACCTTCTCGCCGAGCCTGAAGGTCGGCATCGCGCTGGCGCTGCTGGACACCGCGGCAGATATCGCCGACGGCGCGCGCGTGACCGTCGACGTCCGGGGCCGGGCGCTGGAATGCGAGGTCGTCGCACCGCCGTTTGTGGCGGCGAAAACCCGGTAGGGGCGAGCGGAGCGACGGGAAAACTTGGTCGGGGGCGAGCGGAGCGACGGGAAATCTCGTTAGCCACGGGCGATACAATCGGCATATGACCGACGGCCCCCTCGAATTCACCGTTTCGCGCGCGAGCAACCCAGTGAGCGATGAGGTAAGGGCTCAGGTTCTGGCCGACCCCGGATTCGGGCGGTTCCACACCGACCACATGGTGTCGATCGACTACACCGTCGACCGCGGCTGGCATGACGCCCGGGTCACCGAGTACGGGCCCATCGAACTGGACCCGTCGGCGATCGTCCTGCACTACGCGCAGGAGGTCTTCGAGGGTCTGAAGGCATACCGCTGGAACGACGGCTCGATCGTGTCGTTCCGCCCGGAGGCCAACGCCGCCCGGCTGCAGATGTCGTGCCGGCGTCTGGCCATTCCGGAACTACCCGAGGACGTCTTCGTCGACTCGCTGCGTCAGCTGATCGCCGTCGACAACGAGTGGGTCCCGGCAGCCGGTGGCGAGGCGTCGCTGTACCTGCGGCCGTTCATCATCGCCACCGAGCCGGGCCTGGGCGTGCGGCCCGCCACCGAGTACCGCTACCTGGTGATCGGCTCGCCGGCCGGCGCGTACTTCAAGGGCGGCATCAAGCCGGTGTCGGTCTACCTGTCCACCGAGTACGTGCGAGCCAGTCCGGGCGGCACCGGTGCGGCCAAGTTCGGTGGCAACTACGCCGCCTCGCTGCTGGCCCAGGCACAGGCCGCCGAGATGGGCTGCGACCAGGTGGTCTGGCTGGACGCCATCGAACGTCGCTACGTCGAGGAAATGGGTGGCATGAACCTGTTCTTCGTGTTCGGCAGCGGTGGTTCGGCCCGGCTGGTCACCCCGGAGCTGTCCGGTTCGCTCCTGCCCGGCATCACGCGGGATTCGTTGCTGCAGTTGGCGGTTGACGCCGGCTTCGCGGTCGAAGAGCGCAAGATCGACATCGACGAGTGGCAGAAGAAGGCCGCCGCGGGGGAGATCACCGAGGTGTTCGCCTGCGGCACCGCGGCCGTCATCACCCCGGTGGCGCACGTGAAGTACGGCAAGGGTGAATTGGCCGGCGAGTCGGCGGGTGAGTTCACCATCGGTGACGGCCAGCCCGGTGAGGTCACCATGGCGCTGCGCGACACCCTGACGGGCATTCAGCGCGGTACCTTCGCCGATACCCACAACTGGATGACCCGGCTCGGTTAGCCCGCTCCAACGCGAAGAAGATCGCGAGATTCGCACGAAACCTCGCGATCGTCTTCACGCTCGGTGACTAGTGGGCGGCGAGCCCCAGCGCGGTGAGCGTGGTCGTGACCTCGACGGCCGCGCCCAGCGCATCGCCGGTGATCCCGCCGAACCGGCGGACGCAGTGCGCCACCAGTAACGCAGTGATGCCCAGTGCGATGAGCACGACAACCGGTCCCTGCCACAGCCGCGGGGTCGCCCAGGCCGATGCGCCGGCGACGGCCACCGTCCACGCCGCGACCACCCACGCCGGCTGACTACCGGCGACCATCGCGCCCAACGTGCTGCCGGGCGCGGCCGGAACCGATGTGCGGCAGGCGGCCAGTGCGGCGACCCGGCCTGCCGCCACCGCGGCGACCACGGCGACGGGGCTGATCACGGTGAACGTCATGCTCTGCGCCCCGATCGCCACCACGATCGCCGCCACGCCGAAGGGGCCCGCGGTACCGCCGCGCATGACGGTCAGCGCCCGCTCGGGCGGTCCGTAACAGCCGAGGCCGTCGACGGTGTCGGACAGCCCGTCGATGTGCAGACCGCGGGTCAGCAGGAGCAGCACCGCCACGGCGATCAACCCAGCCAGCGGCCCGGTCCCGAACACGTGCCCGGCGCCCCAGACGACTGCTGCCGCGATGCCGCCGAGGACAATGCCCACCGCCGGGAGCGCGGTCAGGGTGCCCCGCCCGAACGGCTGGTTGCTGCGCACCGGGAGGACGGTGCTGAACGCGAAAGCCGAAGCGAGGGAACCGATCACGGGGCTTGATCAGCTCTTCCGGCGACGTTCGCCTCACCGAAGGTGGCCATGGCCGCCAGGGTCGCGACCGCGGCCCGCAGGACCGGCAGAGCCACCGCCGCGCCGCTGCCTTCGCCCAGGCGCATGCCGAGGTCCAGAATCGGCGTGATCTGCAGGCGCTGCAGCGCCACCGCGTGAGCGGGTTCGGTCGACAGGTGGCCGGCCTGCCACCAGGCCTTCGCGCCTGGGGCCAACCGGTCGGCGACCAGCGCCGCGGCCGTCACCACCACGCCGTCGAGCAGGACGGGGGTCCGGCGCACCGCGGCCTGGGCCAGAAAGCCGGCCATGGCGGCCAGGTCCGCGCCACCGCAAACGGCAAGCAGCGCAACCGGATCGGCCTTGACGTGTCGCGCGCGGAACAGCGCGTCACGGATGGCCGCGGTCTTGCGGGCCCAGCCCTCGTCGTCGACGCCGGTGCCGCGGCCCACCACGGCGACGGGCTCGGAAGCGGTCAGGGCTGCGACCAGAGTCGTTGCGGGGGTGGTGTTCCCGATGCCCATATCGCCGGCGATGAGCAGATCCGCGCCGGCGTCGACCTCCTGATCGGCAATGGTGCGGCCGGCCGCGATCGCGGCCACGGCTTCCGCCGGCGACAAGGCGTCCTCGACGGCGATGTTGCCGCTGCTGCGTCGCACCTTGTGGGCGCCGATCGTGGGGGAGTGCGCCTCGCCGTCGACCGCAATGTCGGCGACGCGGACGGTGGCACCGGCCACCTCGGCCAGCACGTTGATGGCGGCGCCGCCGGCGTCGAAGTTCGCCACCATCTGCGCGGTGACTTCCGAGGGGAAGGCGGACACCCCCGATGCCGTCACCCCGTGGTCACCGGCGAACACCACGACCCGGGGCCGCTCGAATTGCTTTGGCGGACAGACGCCTTGGCATGCCGACACCCAGACCGCCAGCTCTTCCAGCCGGCCGAGGGAGCCCGGCGGCTTGGTCAGGGTGTCCTGCCGCGCGAGGGCGGCCGCCCGCACATCGGCATCCGGTTTGGTGAGGTCGGGAAACTGGGCGCGGGGATCGCTCATCGAGGCTCCTTGACGGTGAGAGGCTGGCCGGCCACCACCAGCACCACGCGGTCGCAGACCGCGGCCAGGCGCTGGTTGAGCGAGCCCAATTGATCGGCGAACCGGCGGCCCGATTCGGTGGCCGGGACGACGGTCAGGCCCACCTCCGGGCTGACCAGGGCCAGCGGTGCGGTGAATTCGCTGACTGCCGAGGTCAATTCGTCGACCTCGGACTGAATCGATCCGCCGGTCCAAGCGTCGCGGCGGTCCATCGCGGCGACCAGCCAACCGCCGATGTCATCGACCATCGTGGCGGCTGCGGACATCTGCAAAGTGCTTGCCACATCGGCGGATTCGACGGTCGACCAGTGCGCCGGCCGGCGGTTCTGATGAGCGCAAACCCGGGCCGCGAAGTCGGCGTCGCCGCCCACGGAGCCGGTCGCGACGTAATGCACCGGTTCACCAGGGCCGGCCGCGCGGCCGATCCAGTCCTCGGCCCACTGCGACTTTCCCGACCGGATGCCGCCGAGCACCAGGGTGCGCACCGGGCTCAGTCGACCTTGTCCCCGCGGTTGACCTGCGGCTTCGGCACCCGCATGCGGCGCAGCTGCGAGGCCCGGCTGGACGCGTAAAAGCCCAGCTTCCAACCACTTTCGGTGTTGTCCGGGAACTTCGCGTCGACCCGCTTGTTGATGCGCCGGCTCAGCAGGACACCGTCGATCGCCATGATCACCATCAGGGCCAACATCGCAATCGACAGCAGGCCCTGGGTCTGCACCGGCGGCAGCGCCATCATGAAGAACACCAGTACCAGCGCCGACGGCATGAACAGCCCCAGCACATTGCGCCGGGAGTCGACGAGATCGCGGACGTACCGCTTGACCGGGCCCTTGTCGCGGGGTAGCAGGTAGGCCTCGTCGCCGGCCATCATCTTGGCGCGTCGCGAATCCATATCCGCCCGGCGGGCCACCCGCTCGGCTTTGCGCTCTTCCTTGGACTGGGAGTTGCGGAGTTCCTTGCGCCGCTTGCGTGCCTCGGCCGTCGTCATCGGCGCCGGAGCGACCGGGCCGCGCTTGCGGGCCGCGGCGCTCCGCTTGGGTGTCGGGCGGCCCTTGGGCGCAGTGGTGCCCCCGGCGACGTCGACGCCCGAGTCGGTGGCCCCGGTGACGGAGTCAACGCCCTCGTCGCGTCCACCCTCAGAGTCGGGATTGTCCTTCTTGCGGCCCAGCAGATTCACGGTGTCAGGTTACTTCGGTGGCCGCGGTCGGCCGTCATGCACCCACGTCAGAGGGGGCTTAACCTGCTCGGATGGCTGGCGACTCAATTGCTCCTCACGTGCGCGGCGACTCAACTGCTCCTCACGTGCGCAGGGTGTTGGTGGCCCCCGACTGCTACGGCGACAGCCTCACCGCGGTGCAGGCCGCGGCGGCGATCGCCGCGGGCTGGGCCGCCGCGCGCCCGGCCGACACACTCGTGCTCGCTCCGCAGTCCGACGGTGGTCCCGGCTTCGTCGACGTCCTGGCCGAACGGCTGGGCGGTGTGCACACCACCGCGGTGCGCGGCCCGCTGGATCGCGAGGTCACCGCGCAGTGGGTGCTGCACGAGGCCACCGCCTATATCGAGTGCGCGCAGGCCTGCGGATTGGCGCTGCTCGGCGGGCCGCCGACGGCCGCGACCGCGCTGGACGCGACCAGCTTCGGAGTGGGGCAGCTGGTGGATGCGGCGCTGGTGGCGGGCGCGGGGCGCGTGGTCGTGGGCCTCGGCGGCAGTGCTTGTACCGACGGCGGCCGCGGGCTCGTCGAAGCGCTGGGCGGGCTGGCGTCGGCGCACCAGAGGCTGGCGGGCGTCGAACTGATCGTCGCCTCCGATGTCGAGCACCCGCTGTTGGGACCGATGGGTGCCGCGGCGGTGTTCGGTCCGCAGAAAGGGGCCGATCCCGCGACGGTGGCAGTACTGGAGCGGCGGCTGACGGAGTGGGCCCGCGAACTCGAATCCGTGGCCGGCCGAGACGTCGCTGCCGAACCCGGTGCCGGCGCCGCCGGCGGTCTCGGGGCGGCGCTGCTGGCGCTGGGCGGACGGCGCGAATCGGGCGCGACGGTGATCGCCGGCCACACCGGGCTGGCTGCGGACCTGGCCGCTGCCGACCTGGTCATCACCGGTGAGGGCCGGTTCGACGACCAGTCGCTGCATGGCAAGGTGATCAGCGCCCTGGTCGGCCAGGCAGACGGCACGCCCGTGCTGGTGCTGGCCGGGCAGGTGACGCTGGACCCGGCGGCGCTGGCTGCCGCGGGGGTCGCCGCCGCTTATTCGATCACCGACCACGCCGGTTCGGTGGCGCTGGCCATCAGCGACGCGGCCAACCAGCTGACCGGATTAGCTGCGGCCGTCGCCGCAGAAGTCGGGGAATAGCGGCCGGACAAGGTACCGTTGATGTTGCCTGGATAAGTGCCAGGCAATCTAGTGCGCACCAGGGAGATGCAATGACTGTTGAGGACGCGACCAGCACCAGTACCTCGACCGAGACCCACGGCGTGATTCTGTCGGACGCGGCGGCCGCCAAGGCCAAGGCTCTGCTGGATCAGGAAGGCCGTGACGACCTCGCGCTGCGTATCGCCGTGCAACCGGGCGGCTGCGCCGGCCTGCGTTACAACCTGTTCTTCGATGACCGCACGCTGGACGGTGACCTCACGACCAACGTCGGCGGCGTCAACCTCACCGTTGACCGCATGAGTGCCCCGTATGTCCAGGGAGCCACCATCGACTTCGTCGACACCATCGAGAAGCAGGGCTTCACCATCGACAACCCGAACGCCACCGGCTCCTGCGCCTGCGGCGATTCGTTCAACTGACCTAGCTGGTCCGGCGGTCTCCTACAGGGAGTCCGCCGGACGCGGCAGGTATGAGCAGACCAGGGTTTCGCGCGGCTGTACCAGCAGCTGGGCGACGGCCTGGAATTCGTTGTTCTTCGGGCCCGAACCGCGCGGTAGCCGACCTGACGGCGCCACCTTCATGGTGAACAGCACCTGCGCCTGATTCGGTGACAGCATCACGATCTTGTCGATCGACGTGACATCCGCCTGGCCGAACTGCTTACGGAATGCATCACTGGCCAGATTCGCCACGGTGTAGTCCGTGGCGTGGTCCTTGACGCCGTCATACAAGCCACACAGCGCGTGTCGCGCCACGGTCTGCTTGTCCTGATGCAGCAGCGCGTTCAGATAGCCCTGGATCGCGGACTTGGCAGAGGCATCGGTCAGACCCTGATCACTGGTGCTGTGGACCGTGAAGATGATGCCGCCGATGACGGCGACAACCGCAACGACTGCGCCGACCACCAGCAGGATTCGCTTGGTGTTGTTGCCGCCTGACGGATACGACACCGCCGGCGGGAGCGTGGTCGGGTAGGCCGGAGGAGGGCCGGCGGAGGGTGCGCTGTAGGGGGCACCGTAGGTGGGGTTCCCCGGACCCGGCTGCGGGGGGATCGATTCCGGGTACGGATATACGCCGTCCATGTTGACCACAGGCTAGCGCACCCGGGCGGACGTCCCGGTCCGGCTACTCGGGCTGCGCTGGGTAAGCTCGCCGAATGACCATTGCCGTGACCGGATCGATCGCGACCGACCATTTGATGCGCTTCCCCGGCCGATTCGCCGAGCAGTTGCTGGCCGAACACCTGCAGAAGGTATCGCTGAGCTTCCTGGTCGACGACCTGGTGGTGCACCGTGGCGGCGTCGCCGGCAACATCGCCTACGCCATCGGCATCCTGGGCGGCAGCCCGACGCTGGTCGGCGCGGTGGGCAAGGACTTCGACGACTACCGCGGCTGGCTGACGTCGCACGGCGTCGACTGCTCGCAGGTGCTGGTGTCCGACTCCGCCTACACCGCACGTTTTGTTTGCACCACCGACGAGGACATGGCGCAGCTGGCGTCGTTCTATCCCGGTGCCATGTCCGAGGCGCGCAACATCAAGCTGGCTGATCTCGTCGCCGCGCAGGGCGAGCCGGAGCTCGTGATCATCGGCGCCAACGACCCCGAGGCCATGTTCCTGCACACCGAGGAATGCCGGAAGCTGGGTCTGCCGTTTGCCGCCGACCCCAGCCAGCAGCTGGCCCGGTTGTCCGGCGAGGAGATCCGTCGCCTCATCGACGGTGCCGCCTACCTGTTCACCAACGACTACGAGTGGGACCTGCTGCTGCAGAAGTCCGGCTGGTCCGAGGCCGAGGTGATGAGCCAGATCGAGCTGCGCGTCACCACACTGGGGGAGAAGGGCGTCGACATCGTCGGCGACGGTTCATTCGTCCACGTCGACGTGGTGCCCGAGAACGAGAAGGTCGACCCGACCGGTATCGGTGACGCCTTCCGCGCCGGCTTCCTCACCGGCCGCGGCGCCGGCCTGGGCCTGGAGCGGGCCGCTCAGCTGGCCTCGCTCGTCGCCACGCTGGTGCTCGAGGCGCCGGGCCCGCAGGAATGGACCTGGGACAAGGCCACTGCGCTGCCGCGTCTTTCGGCCGCCTTCGGGGCCGACGCAGCCGACGAGATCACCGCCGTGATCTAAGCGCCGACAGTGTGAGACACGACCGAAAACAGCTCCATCTCGCGGTCATTTCCCACACTGCCGGCGTACCCGATCAGAGTTCGACGGGGTAGGCGGGCTCGCTGATCTGCGGGGTGACGCTGCCCTCGATGAAGATGGCGTGCCACAACATGAAGATCAGGACCGTCCACAGCCGGCGGCTGTGATCGCTGACGCCGCCCCGGTGGTCTTCGAGCATCTGGCGCACGGCGTCGAGGTTGATCAGGTCGCCGGTCTGCGACGCGTTGACCGTCGCGTAGGCCCACTCCAGCAGCTCGCCGGAGCGCAGCCAGTGCCGGATCGGCACCGGAAAACCCAGCTTCGCCCGGTGCAGCACATGGGCCGGCACGATGGGTTCGAGGGCGCGGCGGAGTGCGTATTTGGTCGTGGTCCGGGTGATCTTCTGGTCGTACGGCAGCTTGGACGCGACCGCGAACACCTCGGGATCCAGGAACGGCACGCGCAGTTCCAGTGAGTTGGCCATCGTCATCTTGTCGGCCTTGACGAGGATGTCACCGCGCAGCCAGGTGAACAGGTCCAGGTGCTGCATGCGGGCGACCGGATCCCAGCCGGCGGACTCGGCGTAGATAGGCGCGGTCACATCGGTGTGCGTCCACTCCGGATTGAACTGCGCCAGGGTCGCCTGCAACTGCTCGTCGGAGAAGCTGCGGGCGTTGCCGTAGTAGCGCTCCTCGAGCGTCAGCGACCCGCGGTGCAGCAGGCTCTTGCCGCGCATTCCTTCGGGCAGTGACTTGGACGCCTTGCCGAGCCCGCGGCGCAGCCCACGGGGGACGCGATCAAACGCCTTGAGTGACAACGGTTCCCGGTAGATGGTGTAGCCGCCGAACAACTCGTCGGCGCCCTCGCCCGAAAGCACGACCTTGACGTGCTTGCGGGCTTCGCGGGCGATGAAGAACAGCGGCACCAGCGCCGGGTCGGCCACCGGCTCGTCCAGGTACCAGACGATCTCCGGCAGCGCCGCGACGAACTCGGCCTGGCTGACCACCTTGGTCACGTGCCGCGCCCCGATGGCCTCGGCGGAGGCGACGGCCACGTCGACCTCGGAGAAGCCCTCGCGCTCGAAGCCGGTGGTGAACGTGATCAGTTTGGGGTTGTGGCGCATGGCCAGCGCGGCGATGGCGGTGGAATCGATGCCGCCGGACAGGAACGCGCCGACGGTGACGTCGGCCCGCATGTGCTTGGCGACCGAGTCCTCGAGCACCGCGGTGATCTCGTCGTACCGGGCCTGCTCCTGCCCGGTGACAAACGGCACGGCGGCGAACTTCGGCTTGAAGTACCGCGTTACCTCCGGCTGCTGGCCCGGCCGGATGCGGGCGTAGCTGCCCGACTCCAGTCGGCGGATGCCGACCTGCAGCGTCTCGGGTTCGGGCACGTACTGCAGCACTGTGTAGTGCTGGACGGCACGTTCGTCGATGCTCAGATCGATGCCGGCGCGGGCCGCCAGGTCGAGAAGGCACTTCTTCTCGCTGCCCACGATGGTGCCGCCGGGTCCCGTCGCCAGATACAGCGGTTTGATGCCGAACGGGTCACGTGCGCAAAACAGCTCCCGGGTCTCGGTATCCCACAACGCGAAGGCGAACATCCCGCGCAAGCGGGCCAGGGCAGCGGTGCCCCAGTAGTGGTACGCGGCGACGATCGCCTCACTGTCGCCCTCGGTGGCGAACTCGGCGCCGAACTCGCTGCGCAGTTCCTCACGCAGTTCGAGGTAGTTGTAGATCTCGCCGTTGAACACCAGCGCGTAGCGGTCCGGCGCCTCGGGCGGACCCCAGCGCAGCGGCTGATGGCTGTGCGCGATGTCGATGATGGAGAGCCGGTTGAAACCGAAGACGACAGCAGCCGAGCCGCCATGACTGGCCTCGGTGTGGTTTCCGCTGGTGTCGTCGGCCCAGGCACCCGACTCGTCCGGGCCTCGGTGACGCATCGGATGCGTGGCATCCGAAACCGCGTTCACGAGGTCGGTGGAATGGTCGGCAACAGGGTCGGCCAGGTAGGCCAGCAGTCCGCACACGGGCGCCAGTATGCCTGTTCAGGCAGGTGAACTCAGAACTGGCGCTACCGATTGGCCGGTCGCTTCGCTCGGCACCGTGGGCGTGGTCTACGCTGCGTAGTATTCGACCGGCTTGACCGACCTCTAGGAGGGCCTCAACGTGACCGCTCGCGGGCTCCGTTTGGTGGCGTTGTCCGCCATTCTCGGCGCGTCGACGCTGCTGCTCAGCGGATGCAGCTGGCAGGAAGTCTTCGGCCTGGGTTGGCCGACCGGCATCACCCCAGAAGCACACGCAAACCGTGACCTCTGGGTGTGGTCGGTCATCGCCTCGTTCGTGGTCGGCGCCATCGTGTGGGCGCTGATCTTCTGGGCGATGGCGTTCCACCGCAAGAAGAAGACCGACACCGAGCTGCCCCGCCAGTTCGGCTACAACATGCCGCTGGAACTCGTGCTGACCGTGGTGCCGTTCCTCATCATCTCGGTGCTCTTCTACTTCACCGTCGTGGTGCAGGAGAAGATGATGGACCACAGCAAGCCTGCTGAGGTCACCATCGATGTCACCGCGTTCCAGTGGAACTGGAAGTTCGGATACCAGAAGGTCGCCTTCAAGGACAACACCTTCTCCTACGACGGCGCCGACGCCGCTCGCAAGGAAGCCATGACGTCCAAGCCCGAGGGCAAGAACGAGCACGGCGAGGAGAAGGTCGGCGCGATCCGCGGCATCAACCCCGAGGACCGCAGCTACCTGAACTTCGACAAGGTCGAGACCATCGGCTCCAGCACCGAGATTCCGGTCCTGGTTCTGCCGAAGGGCAAGCGCATCGAGTTCCAGATCGCCTCGGCCGACGTCATTCACGGCTTCTGGGTGCCGGAGTTCCTGTTCAAGCGGGACGTCATCCCGAACCCCGAGGCCAACCACTCGGACAACATCTTCCAGGTCAGTGAGATCGAGAAGACCGGTCCGTTCGTCGGCCGCTGCACCGAGATGTGCGGTACGTACCACTCGATGATGAACTTCGAGGTGCGCGTGGTGGAGCCCGACCAGTTCAAGGCTTACCTGCAGTACCGCATCGATCACCCGAAGGCGACCAACGCCGACGCGCTGGTGTCGATCGGTCTGCCCCCGGTGGCCCAGACGACCCGTCCGTTCGACACTCGCCGCGGCGAGCAGGCCGGCTCGCCGGTTCAGGCGAGCAAGTAGGGGATACGAAATGCATATCGAAGCCCGGCTTTTCGAGATTCTGACTGCCTTCTTCGCCCTGGCGACCATCGCCTACGGCGCGCTGACCGCGCTGTACGCCAAAGGTGGCATCGAGTGGGCCGGCACCACCGCGCTGGTGCTGACCACGGGTCTGTCGCTGATCATCGGCACGTTCTTCCGATTCGTGGCACGCCGCCTCGACACCCGGCCTGAGGACTACGAAGACGCCGAGGTCTCCGACGGCGCCGGCGAACTGGGCTTCTTCAGCCCGCACAGCTGGTGGCCGCTGCTGATCGCGCTGTCGGCTTCGACCACCGCGGTCGGTATCGGCCTGTGGCTGCCCTGGCTGATCGTCGCCGGCGTGTGCTTCGTGCTGGCCACCGTCGCCGGCCTGGTGTTCGAGTACTACATCGGCCCCGAGAAGCACTGACACCTACGGCCCCTGTGACCTGATCGCTCTGCGGTCAGGTCACAACCGTATGTCAGATGGTCCTCTGGCGCCGTCCGGAACGGCCATGCCAGGCCCATGTTGGGTAATGTCTGCCGAAGCGCGGTATTCCGTAGCTGTGGCGACATAGTGGTCGAGAGGGATAGGCGTACGTGAGCGGGTCACATTCCCCGGGCTCGGATGATGATGCGGCCCGGGAGCCATCGGGCGTCGGTGAAGGCACGGGCGAAACCGAGATCTATTCGCAGGCCTACTCTGCGCCCGAATCCGAGCACTTCACCATTGCGCCGTATGTGCCGCCGGAGCCGGCGCTCTACGACTACGACAGCTACGAAGCCAAGCCAGAGGCCAGCGACGCCCCGCCGCCGCGGTGGCCGTGGGTTGTCGGTGTCGTGGCGATCATCGCCGCGATCTCGCTGGTGGCGTCCGTTGCCATCCTGGTGACCCGCAACACCAGCTCGGAGAACGTGGCAACGCCCTCGACAAGCACCACCTCGGCGCCTCCGTTCCAGGACGAGTTCACCACCACGACGCCGCCTCCGCCGACGACGACCGAGGCGCCGCCTCCGCCACCACCACCCCCGCCGCCTCCGTCGACGGTGACGGTGACCCAGCCGCCGCCGACGTCGGAAGAACCGCCGCCGCCCCCGCCGCCCAGCACCCCTGCGGCCGCACCGCCGGCGACGACGTCCGCGCCGCCGACCGGGCCGCGGTATGTCACGTATCGGATTTGGGGCACGAAGGCGCCGCTGGACCGCATTTCGGTGACATACACCGACGCTGCCGGACGCCAGCGCACCCAGCAGAACGTCTACATCCCCTGGATGATCACGCTGACACCCATCTCGATGTCCGACGTGGGTTCGGTCCAAGCCTCCAGCCTGCTGCGGCTGAGCCACCTGAACTGTTCGATTGTGACCAGTGACGGCCAGACCCTGGCCTCCCAGACAAACGATGATTGGCAGACGAGCTGTTAATGCCGTACAACGCTGAGACTTCAACCCGGTCGCGAGTGACGGGCGGCAGCCCGGAGCAGTTGGACCGTCTTCTGCTCGGTGGCTGTGTGGCCCTGTGGCTGGCTGCCCTGGGCGCCGGGGTGGCGGCTGCCGTCGCGTTGGTGGATCTCGGTACCCGGCACCCGTCGGGTACTTCGTCGTCGCCCACGCCGTGGCTGCTGTACTCAGTCATCGGGGTGTCCGCCGCGGTGATCATCGGTGCCATCCCGCTGTTGTTGCGGGCTCGTCGCGGTGGGGCCGCGCCGCTGCCGCTGCTCGGCGGCGGGCCGTCGGAGACCGAGGACCGTCGTCCCGCCGGTGACGCCCCGCAGAGCGCGCTCCGGTCCTTCGACGATCCGGTGGTGCGGCGGTATTCGGTGTCGCCGGCGACCAGCATGGTGGGCTTTCCGATAGCGGCGGTGGACCAGCTGTGGTTGCGCTGCACGGTCGGTATCGCCGCCGCCATGGGCGGTGCGACGCTGTTCGTCTTCCTGGGCGCGTACATGCTGGCCGACCGCCACGATGAGCTGGCCTGGATGCTGTACGGCCTGGCCGTCGTCATCACCGCTGCCATGGTCGCCATTCCCTGGTACTGCTTGCGGGGTCTGCACGCGGTGCTGGAGGCCGCGGCGGAGGACGCCCGCGCCGCTTAGCCGGCGAAGGACTCCTGCGCCGGCTGACGTCAGCCGGGGTCTGGGTAGGGGCAGTGCTGCAGTGCTGCCTCGGTAGTCGTCTCGTTGTCCGTTGAGCCGGTATGTGCGGCGCAGTTGTGCGAGTGTCCGGTGCCACCGTGTGAGGGTCGATGCTGATTTGGCACTGCTGCGGCGTTGAGCCGGTATTCGTGGCGCAGTTGTGGAGGGCGTGTTGGCCGCGGCATTGCGGTGCATGAGGCTGGCCGCCACACCGATTTGAGCCTGGGGCCACGGCAGAACAGATCGTCATCCGATGTCTGCAGTGATTCATTGGCCCCCCGGCGCAATCCGTGCCGTTGTGCGCGTGGGGTAGGGGAGTGGCGCATGTCCGAACGTGCAGTAGATGCCGCGTCAGAGGCCTGGAACCCGCTATGGAGTTCACGCTCGGGCCGGTTTCGGTTATCCCACAAACGAATTCGGCCCGGTCTGGTGGAAACCAGACCGGGCCGAAACCGTAGATCGAACTAGTGATGCCCGTTGGAGCCGTTGGTGGGCGAAATCTCGTCCTGGTACTCCTTGAGCGCGGTCAGCGCCTTGTGCTCGGCCGCATGTTCGGCGTCGGCGAGGGCGGCCTGCTCGACGGCGGAGTCGGCGAACAGGAAGCTGCCGGTGCCGGGCGAGCCGGCCGAGCCGAGCTTGTTCATGCGCTTGGGCAGGGCGCCACCCTGGTACTCCAGCGGCAGCGGGTGGCCGTGGTCGTCGACCGGGCCGAGCGGCTGGTGCAGCTCGACGTAGGCACCGTGCGGCAGGCGCTTGATGATGCCGGTCTCGATGCCGTGTTCGAGCACCGCGCGGTCGCTGCGCTGCAGGCCCACACACCAGCGGTAGGTGAGGTAGTAGACGACTGCGGGCAGGACCACCATGCCGATACGACCGATCCAGGTGGTCGCGTTCAGGGAGATGTCGAACTTGAGCGCGATGATGTCGTTCATCGCGGCCAGGGTCAGCACCATGTAGAACGCGATGGCCATGGCACCGATGGCGGTGCGCACCGGCACGTCACGCGGACGCTGCAGCAGGTTGTGGTGCGCGTCGTCGCCGGTGAACTTCTTCTCCAGGAACGGCCACGCGATCAGCAGACCGAACACCAGGCCCATGATCACCGCAACACCCATGACGGCCGGGATGGTGTGGCCGAACGGGTAGAACTCCCAGGCCGGCCAGATACGGGCGAGGCCTTCGGTCCACATCATGTAGAAGTCGGGCTGGCTGCCGGCGGACACCTGCGAGGGCTTGTAGGGGCCCAGCTCCCAGATCGGGTTGATCTGCAGCAGACCGCCCATGATGCCCAGGATGCCGGTCACCATGGCGAAGAATGCGCCGGACTTGACGGCGAACACCGGCATGACGCGCACGCCGACGACGTTCTTCTCGGTACGGCCGGCACCCGGGAACTGCGTGTGCTTCTGGAACCAGACCAGCGCCATGTGCGCACCGATCAGGGCCAGGATGACGCCCGGGATCAGCAGGATGTGCAGGGCGTACATGCGCGGGATGATGATGTGGCCGGGGAAGTCCCCGCCGAACAGCGCCCAGTGCATCCAGGTGCCGATGACCGGGATACCCAGGGTGATCGAGGACAGCGCGGCGCGCAGACCGATGCCGGACAGCAGGTCGTCGGGCAGCGAGTAGCCGAAGTAGCCCTCGAACATGGCCAGGATCAGCAGCAGCGAGCCGATCATCCAGTTGGCCTCACGCGGGCGGCGGAACGCGCCGGTGAAGAAGATGCGCGCCAGGTGGACCATGATCGCCGCGGCGAACATCAGGGCGGCCCAGTGGTGAATCTGGCGGACGAACAGGCCACCGCGGACCTCGAACGAGATATCGAGAGCCGATTCGTAGGCCCGGGACATCTGCACGCCGCGCAGCGGCTGGTAGACGCCGTGGTAGACGACCTCGGTCATCGACGGGTCGAAGAACAGGGTCAGGTACACACCGGTGAGCAGCAGCACGATGAAGCTGTAGAGCGCGATCTCACCGAGCAGGAAGGACCAGTGCGTCGGGAAGACCTTGTTCAGCTGGCGGCGTACCGCGGCCGACGGGTGGTACCGCGAGTCGATCGCATTGCCTTGTTCAGCGAGCTTGGGACTCATGATTTGCGCTCCCAGAATGCCGGTCCGACGGGTTCGATGAAGTCGCCGTTGGCGACCAGGTAGCCCTCTTTGTCAATCGTGATCGGCAGCTGCGCCAGGGCGCGCGCGGCCGGCCCGAAGATCGGCCGCGCGAAGTGCAGCGCGTCGAACTGCGACTGATGGCAGGGGCACAGAATGCGGTAGGTCTGCTGCTCGTACAGCGACGAGGGGCAGCCCAGGTGCGAGCACACCTTGGTGTACGCGAAGAAGTCACCGAAGTTGAAGCTCTCCTGGCCCTGGCGCTTGACCACGCGGGACAGGTCTTCGGGCTTGATGCGGATGAGCATCACCGGGTTACGCACGCCGAGAGCGATCTCGGACAGCTTCTCGTGCGACTCGAGGGTGGTGCCGTCACCGTCGGACTCGCGCCACGGGAACACGGTCTCCATGCCGCCCGCGTCGAGGTCCTCGGGACGCATCTTCACGAAGGGGGACTCACCCGGCAGGCCGGTCGCCCGGGCCAGGTAGATGGTCTCGCCGTGGAAACGCGGGGTCCAGCCGGACGTCCACAGGACGGCCTTCTTGCCCTCGGCGGTCGGAACCACCGGCTTCCACGGGTTCTTGATCAGACCGCCGATGAAGGCGACCGCGGTGCCCAGGCCGAACGCGCCCAGGCCGACGCCGAGCGACAAGCCGATCAGCTTGCGGCGCTTGAGGGTCGAGGCCTCGAGTGCATCGGTCAGGTTGGCCGCGATGGTGGCCCGGTGGATCTCGGGGGAGGCGCCGTCGTGGCGGTCCTGGATCGAGATCTCCTCGGGGATGAACTTCTTCTGGAAGAGCACCGCACCGATGCCGATCGCGAGGATCGACAGGCCGAAGGTCAGGCCGTACAGCGGGGTGGCCAGCGAGTAGATGAACTCACCGTCGGACTCGAACGGCTTGTACTCCCACGGCCAGAACAGGAAGACCAGCAGCAGGGCCAGGCCCGAGAGGCCACCGAGCAACAGCCAGGCCGCGACCTGACGCTCGGCGCGCTTCTCCGCCTTGGTGCCCTCGACGGGCCAGCGGGGCTCCTTGAAGACGGTGGTGACGCCGTCGATCTTTCCGCCCAGTTCGACGAGTTCCTCGCGCGACATGTCGCGCAGTTCCGCGTCACTGGGAGTGTTCACGTTGTCGCTCATGCTCGCGATCCGATCCACATAGCCACGCCGATCACGGCGACCATCCCGATAATCCACATCGCCATACCCTCGGGCGCGGGGCCGAAGCCGCCGAGGCCGTAGCCGCCCTGGCTGCGGGCGTTAGCCGACTCATGGACGTAGGCGACGATGTCGCGCTTCTCTTCCGGGGTCAGCTGACGGTCCGAGAACTTGGGCATGTTCTGCGGGCCGGTGAGCATGGCGGTGTACACCTGCGCCGGAACTTCGGCAGCCTTGCCGAGGTCAGGCGCGTACTTGCCCGACGACAGTGCGCCACCCTTGCCGGTGAAGTTGTGGCAGGAAGCGCAGTTCAGGCGGAACAGGTCGCCACCACGGGCGACGTTCTCACCGAGGAACGAATGCTGGTTGATCTGGCCGTTGGCGTCACGGGGGACCTCGGGGCCGCCGCCGTTGGCCTGGATGTAGGCACCGAGGGCGTCGATCTGGTGCTCGTCGAACGCCGGGTCCTTACGGGGCGCCTGAGCCTCACCGCGCATGGCAGGCATGCGGCCGGTGGACACCTGGAAGTAGACCGCCGCGTCGCCGACGCCGATGAGGCTCGGGCCGCGGTCGGGCACACCCTGCAGGTTGGCGCCGTGGCAGGAGACGCACGACGTTTCGAACAACTGCTTGCCAGTGCGCAGCAGAGCCAGCTGCGAGTCGTCGGCGACCGCGACCTGGGGCCGCGGCGTCAGGGTGGCCGCCAGGCCACCAGCGACTAGAAGTCCGAGCAGCAGCAGCATCGCTGCTGAGAGGCGCCGGTGTAACCGACGACGGGACTTGCTGGTCATCGAACCCCTTCTCATCGACTGGCTGGTCTTGGGACGCATCGGCGAACCGATCATCGAACGAAGTAGATGGTGGCGAACAGGGCGATCCACACGATGTCGACGAAGTGCCAGTAGTAGGACACGACGATGGCAGCGGTGGCCTGTGCCGGCGTGAACTTGCTCATCTTGGTGCGGGCCAGCAGATAGATGAACGCCACGAGACCGCCGATGACGTGCAGACCGTGGAAACCGGTGGCCAGGTAGAACACCGAACCGTAGGCGCTGCTCGGGATCGTGGTGCCTTCGCTGACGAGCATGTAGTACTCGAACGCCTGGCCGCCGACGAAGAACGTGCCCATGATCAGCGTGATGACGTACCACCGGCGCAGGCCGAAGACGTCACCGCGCTCGGCGGCGAAAACGCCCATCTGGCAGGTGAACGACGACGCGATCAGCACCAACGTCACCGGAACGGCCTCGGCCAGGTTCAGGTGCGTGGGGGGCGGCGGCCATACGCCGCCGGCCTGAGCACGCGCGGTGAAATACATTGCGAACAGCCCAGCAAAGAACATCAACTCACTGGAAAGCCACACAATGGTGCCGACACTGACCATATTCGGCCGGTTCAGCGAATGCACCCGCGACGTGATCGCGGTTCCAGAGGTACCTACAGCGCTCGTCACAGCGGTAAGTATGACGCTTTGTAGTTGTTGAACTCCACCCGGGTGCCGACATTGGTCATAATCGGGTCCGTGCCAACCACCGATCCTCATCAGGAACCGACCGCCGACGGGCCGCTGTGGCCTCAGATCCTGGGCCGGCTGACCACCGGCCAGAACCTTGCCGCGGGTCAGGCGGGGTGGGCAATGGACCAGGTCATGACCGGTACCGCGACCCCGGCGCAGATCGCTGCTTTCGCCATTGCGATGAAGATGAAGCGACCGACCTCCGCAGAGGTCTCCGAACTCGCCGATGTGATGCTGCGACACGCCCGAAAGGTGCCCGCCGACGCGCTCGCGGCGATCGGCACCGATGTGGTCGACATCGTGGGCACCGGGGGGGACGGCTCCAACACCGTGAATCTGTCCACGATGGCCTCGATCGTCGTCGCCGCGTGCGGGGTGCCCGTCATCAAGCACGGGAACCGCGCGGCGTCGTCGTTGTCCGGCGGCGCCGACACCTTGGAGGCCCTGGGTGTCCGGATCGATCTGTCGCCCGGCGACGTCGCCCGCTCGGTTGCCGAGGTCGGCATCGGCTTCGCGTTCGCTCCGCAGTTCCATCAGTCCTACCGGCACGCCTCTGCCGTGCGGCGTGAGATCGGGGTGCCGACGGTCTTCAATCTTCTTGGGCCGCTGACAAATCCCGCGATGCCGAGGGCCGGCCTGATCGGCTGCGCCTGGGCGGAATTGGCCGAGGTGATGGCCGGTGTGTTCGCCGCGCGCGGTTCCAGCGTCCTGGTGGTCCATGGCGACGACGGGCTCGACGAGCTGACCACCACGACGACGAGCACCATCTGGCGGGTGCAGGCCGGCACCGTGGACCGGTTGAAACTGGACCCCGCGGCGTTCGGCTTCGCCCGTGCCGACCTGAGCGAGCTGATCGGAGGCGACGCCGCCGCCAATGCCGAGTCGGTCCGTGCCGTACTGGCGGGCCAGGCCGGCCCGGTCCGGGATGCCGTGGTGCTCAACGCCGCTGGGGCGATGGTGGCTCATGCCGGGCTATCCAGCGACGCCCAGTGGGTGCCGGCGTGGGAGCGCGGTCTGGCCCGTGCCACCGAAGCGATCGATTCGGGTGCGGCCGAGAAGCTGCTCGCGCGGTGGGCTCGGTTCACCCAGAAGGTCTGACCGCGCGGCCTGCTGCGCCGCCGCCCGGGCGGACCGGGCGGCGCCAGCCCACTCGGCCCACCGGCCGGCCGCGGTGATGGGCAGGCAGTAGCCGGCCCCCGGTCCGGTGCCGGAATCGGTGCGGACGATCCGCACACCGGGGGCGGCCAGCCAACGCACGATCAGTGCCACCTCCTCGACGGGTGCACCGCCCAGTGGCCGGTCGGAGGTCAGGATCACCTGTGCCGCAGCGGATATCGCGTCGACGACGGGCATCGGCGGCACCCGCCGCGGTGCGTTGCCGGCGGCCGCCAACTGGCCGTACCGGACCACGACGAGGTGCCAGCCACCGGCGCCGTCGGGCCGGGCGGCCACCAGTTCCGGTAGCGCGGTCAGGGCCCGCAGGCGTTGCCCGCGCCACAGCCCGTCGATGACGGTTGCGGCGTGGTCCCGCAGCCGGGCCGCGGTCTCGAAACGTCCTTCGGCGGCCAGATCGTCGATGTGGTTGAGCGCCGTGGAGAGTGCGGAATCAGCAACGCCGGCAACGTTTCTCGCGGCCGTCGCGGCAAATTCGGCATAGGCGTCCGCGCTGATACCGCGGGGCGCTGGGCACGGCGAGAGCTCGCGCTCAGGGCACTGCGGCCCATGCTGGGCCGCTCGCGCCAGCCGCGTCGTGCACGTCCGCACGCCGGTGAAGCGGGCCAGCAGCAGGGCGGCGTCGACGGCGTCGGCGTGGACCCGGAACGGGCCGGCGGCGCGATCGTGCCGCGGTGCTCGCACCACCGAAAACCGGGGGAACGCCTCGTCGGTGAGTACCACCCACCACCATTTGTGCGGAGCTTTCGAGCGCCGGTTGTAGGGCGGCGCGTGCGCGGCGAGCAGCCGCAGTTCGCGGACCCCGGCTTCGAGCTCGTGGGCGCACTCGACGTGATCGACCCGGATGGCCAGGGACGCCATCTCTTTCATGCGGGCGCGCGGGTCGGCGCCGGTGAAGTACTGCCGGACCCGGCGGCGCAGATCGACCGCGGTGCCGACGTAGAGCACCTCCTCGGACGGCCCGCGGAACAGATACACGCCGGGGGAGTGCGGCAGGGCGTCGGCGAGCTTGCGGTTGCGGCGCTGCGCGCGGGTCACGTCGGGGAGATAGCCGCGTAGTTCGGCCAGCGTGTGCACGCCCTGATTGCCGATGCGCTCCAGCAGCCCGTGCAGCACGTCGACGGTGGCACGGGCGTCGTCGAGGGCCCGGTGCGTGGGCGTGGTGGCGGCACGGAACAGCCGGGCCAGCTCCGAGAGCCGGACGCTGGGCGCCTCCTCGCGCGTCAGTACCCGGCGGGCCAGCTTCACCGTGCACAGCACCGGCGGATTGGGCCAGGGCAGCTGTGCCCGCTCGGCCGCGGCCCGCAGAAAACCGATGTCGAAACCCGCGTTGTGGGCGACCAGGACGGCGCCGCGACAGAACTCCAGAAACGCCGGCAGCACCGATTCGATGCGCGGGGCGTCGCACACCATGGCCGTGGTGATCCCGGTCAGCTGAACGATTTGGGGCGGGATGGCGCGACCTGGGTCGATCAGGGTGGCCAGTTCGCCGATGATCTCGCCGCCGCGCACCTTGACCGCACCGATCTCGGTGATGGCGTCCCAGCCGCCGCCGGTGTCGTCCGCCCGGGCCCGGCCGCCGGTGGTCTCCAGGTCGACCACCACGAACGTGGTGTCACGCAGCAACGCCTCGTCAAGATCGAAAGCCAGCTGATCGGTGGTGCTGCCGGATCCCATGACGTGACAGTAGGGGCCGGGACCGACAAGAAATCCCATCGATGTCATTCCGTTATCGGGTTGCTGATCACCCGCGCTTTTTTGTCGGTGGACGTCGCTAGCGTGCGCCTCAACCGATGAGAGGAACCAGAGATGAAGTTCGACAACGGGCCGGTGAAGATCGACTGCGACGACTGCGCGGTGCGTGGTCCCGGCTGCGGTGACTGCGTGGTCAGTGTTTTGCTGGGTGTGCCCGAAACATTGATGGACGACGAGCGTCGCGCGCTGGAGGTGCTCGCCGACGCCGGCCTGGCACCCCGGCTTCGGCTGGTCCCGATCGGGCGGCCGAAGGGCGGGATCGGCACTGAAGACGAGCCAAAGTCAAGCGCCGCGGGCGTAGCGTGACGACCCTCACATTGTGATGCTGGTTAACGGGATCGGGAGGCGGGCTGATAGATTGGCCATTCCCGTTGGACAACGCCGATGCCGTTTCGTAACCTATTCGAGACCTCACTGAGTTCGAAGCGGCTCGAACCCGCAGTTGAAGGACGCGAAATCTTGAGTCTCCACCGCACATACCGCACCAAATGCGGTCTTAAACGACCAGTAGCCGGTGCCATCGCGGGGCTCACCATACTCGGCAGCGTATTTGCGAGCAACGTCCAGGCCGATCCGGCGGACGACGCCGTAGCAAAGCTCAACGAGCTCTCGCGCCAGGCGGAGCAGACCACTGAGGCCATGCACGGCGCGCAGCTGGATCTGGACAAGAAGCTGGCTGCCGCTAAGTCCGCCGACGCCAAGCACGCGGCCGCCGAGGCGGCTGCGGAAGCGGCCAAGAACGACCTGGCTACCTATCAGACGTCTGTCGACAAGATTGCTGCAGCGCAGTACATGGGCGGCCGGACCGACGGCATCGACGCAATCCTGACCGCGGATTCTCCGCAGGGACTGATCGACCAGCTCTCGGTCCAGCGCGTGATGGCCAGTGAGATCTCCGCGCAGATGGCCAACTTCCACAGCGCCTCCGATTCGGCCACCAAGGCCGAGGCCGACTCCGCGAAGTCGGCGTCCGAAGCCAAGACCGCCGCCGAGCAGGCCGCCGCGGTGCGTGCCGATCTGCAGTCCAAGCAAAGCAAGCTGCAAGTGCAGATCGCCATCGTCAAGTCCCGTTACACCGCGCTGACGCCGAGTCAGCGCGAGGCCTTGGCGGCCTTGCCCCCGGCTCCCGCCGCCGCCCCGCCGGCCCCGCTGCCGGACGGCGTGCCGCCGGCTCCTGACGCTGTGCCTCCGGCGCCCGGGCAGGATCCGTCCATCAACGCCGCGGGCCCCAACCCGCCGGTCGAGGGGCTGCCCGTGCCCTCGGACAACGGCGCTACCGCTGCCGGTCAGATCGCGGTCCAGGCCGCTCTCACCCGCATCGGCGACCCGTATGTGTGGGGTGCCGCCGGCCCAGGCCAGTTCGACTGCTCGGGCCTGGTGATGTGGGCGTTCCAGCAGGCCGGCATCTCGCTGCCGCACTCGAGCTACGCGCAGGCGGCCGGCGGACAGCCGGTGTCGCGCGATCAGATGCAGCCCGGTGACGTCGTGAGCTACTACTCCGATGCCTCGCACGTGGGCATCTACATCGGCGACGGCATGATGGTTCACGCCTCCACGTTCGGTGTGCCTGTGCGAGTGGCGCCGGTCGACAACGCGCCGATCTACAACGTGCGTCGCTACTGAGCCTCTCCCGACACCTCCCACGACGGGCCGTCCTCGGTCTGCTGGCCGCTGAGGCGGCTGCCGCGACCGCGGTGCTGAGCCGCGGCCACCCGGACAAGGTCGCGTCATCGGCGCCCGCGCCGTCAGCATCACCCGCGCCGTCAGTGCCGACCACCATGCGGCTCGCCGATGGCCGGGCGGTCGAACTCCTGATTCTGGATCCCGGCTCGACGCTGCCGGGCCGCATCACCGGTGAGCTCGACGGTGCGGTCGCCGCGGTCAGCAACTTCTGGGGCGACGACTGGCGTCGGCAGATCACCATCGTGACCACCGGCACCGACGACGAATTCCGGGCACTGGCCGGTGGCCGTCAGGAGTTCGCCGCGGCCACCACCGTCGACCGCATCGTGTTCGCGCCAGGCGCTGCTGCGATGGGACCCGGCGCTTTGCGAATCGTGTTGCGCCACGAGCTTTTCCACTACGCCTCGCGGCCCGTCACGGCCGCCGACGCGCCCTGGTGCCTCACCGAGGGCGTCGCCGACTACGTCAGCCGCCCGCGTACGCCGCGTCCCGCGCCCGCCGATATGGCAGTACTGCCCACCAACGCCGATTTTCAGGTCACCGGACCGGCGCTGTCGCTGGCCTATGACCGCGCCTGGTGGTTCGCCCGGTTCGTCGGCGCGCAATTCGGCGATCCGGCCCTGCGCCGGCTGTATCTGGCGGCGTGCGGTGTCGGGCACCCCGACCTGGACACCGCGCTGCATGCCACCCTCGGCCTGGACCGTGACGCGTTGACCGCTGCGTGGCAGCGATGGCTCGCGGCCCGGGGCTGACGCGATAGCCTGACCGCGATGTCATCCCCGTCGCACCGCTCGCCCCAGACGTCATCCCCGTCGCTCCGCTCGCCCCAGACGTCATCCCCGTCGCCTCGCTCGCCCAGGACGACCCGGGTTCTGCTGCTGACCAATGATTTTCCGCCCCGCCGTGGCGGCATCCAGTCGTATCTGGAGAACCTGGTCGGCGAGCTGCTCGGCCGCGGGTCACACGAGCTGACGGTCTACGCGCCGAAATGGAAGGGCGCCCCGGAGTACGACCGCGCCGCGGCAGCCGCCGGATACGAAGTGGTCCGTCACCCGACGACGCTGATGGTGCCGGAACCGACAGTCGCGCTGCGGATGCGCCGAATCATCGCCGAGCATGGCATCGACACCGTGTGGTTCGGCGCGGCGGCGCCACTGGCCCTGCTGGCCCCGCTGGCGCGCGACGCCGGAGCAAGTCGGGTGGTGGCCAGTACGCACGGCCACGAGGTGGGTTGGTCGATGCTGCCCGTCGCGCGAAACGCGTTGCGCCACATCGGGAACAACACCGACGTGGTGACGTTCGTCAGCCACTACACCCGCAACCGGTTCGCCGCGGCATTCGGGCCGGACGCGGCACTGGAATACCTGTCGCCCGGGGTGGATGTGAACCGCTTCGTCCCCGACGAGGTGGCCCGGGCCGAACTGCGGGCTCGCTACGGGCTGGGCCGGCGGCCGGTGATCGTCTGCCTGTCGCGTCTGGTGCCGCGCAAGGGGCAGGACATGCTGATCCGGGCACTGCCCGCGATTCGGCAGCGGATCGACGGTGCCGCGCTGGTGATCGTCGGCAACGGGCCCTACCGCGACGATCTGCAGAAGCTGGCACAGCGCTACAACGTCTCCGACCATGTGGTGTTCACCGGCGGCGTGCCCGGCGACGAACTACCGGCACACCACGCGATGGCCGATGTCTTCGCCATGCCGTGCCGCACGCGGGGGAACGGGCTCGACGTCGAGGGACTGGGCATCGTCTTCCTCGAGGCCTCGGCCTGCGGGGTGCCGGTGGTCGCCGGTGACTCCGGTGGCGCGCCGGAAACCGTCGTGGCAGGCAAGACCGGTCACGTGGTCGACGGCCGGGATGTCGCCGCGATCGCCGCGGCAATCGGCGACATTCTGGCCGATCCCGACCGGGGCGCCGCGATGGGCGCCGCCGGCCGTCAGTTCGTCGTCGACAACTGGCAGTGGAAGCTCAAGGGCGAACGGCTCTCGGAGCTGTTGTAGCGCTCCTTCGTCGCGTCAGCTGTAGAGCGCCGCGATCTCGGCGGCGAACTTCTGGGCGACCACGTTGCGCTTGACCTTGAGCGTCGGCGTCAGCTCGCCGGTGTCTTCGGTGAAATCGACCGGAAGGATTTGGAACTTCCGGATCGCCTCGGCCTTGGACACCGTCTGGTTGGCGTCGTCGACGGCTTTCTGGACCTCGGCAACCAGCTCGGGGTCGTCGGCGAGGTCTCCGACGGATGCGCCGGCGTCCTTGCCATTGCGCTGCTTCCAGCCCTCGAAGGCCTCGGGATCGATGGTGATGAGCGCGGCGATGAACGGCTCCTGATCGCCGACGCACATGGCCTGACTGATCAGCGGGTGCGCGCGCATGACGTCTTCCAGTGGCGCCGGGGCGACGTTCTTGCCGCCGGCGGTCACGATGATCTCTTTCTTGCGCCCGACGATCGACAGGTAACCGTCGTCGTCGATGGCGCCGAGATCACCGGTATGGAACCACCCGTCGGTGAAGGCGTCGTCGGTGGCCGTCGGGTTGTTCCAGTAGCCGCTGAACACCACGCCGCCGGACACCATCAACTCGCCGTCCTCGGCGATCCGCATGCTGTTGCCGGGCACCAGCTTGCCCACGGTGCCGACCTTCAACTCGCCGATCCGGTTGACGGTGATGGCGGCGCTGCTCTCGGTGAGGCCATAGCCCTCGTAGATGGTGACGCCGACGCCGCGGTAGAAGTGGCCGAGGCGGGCGCCGAGCGGGGCGCCGCCGGAGATGGCGCCGACGCAGTTGCCGCCCAGGGCGGCCTTGAGCTTGCCGTACACGAGCTTGTCGAACACCGCGTGCTTGAGGCCCAGGAGCAGACCGGCACCGCCGGGGGTGTCCTGCGCCTTGCTCCACTCGATGGCCGTGTCGGCCGCGATCTGGAAAATCTTGCCCTTGCCGTCGTTGCGGGCGTTCTGCTCGGCGGTGTTGTACACCTTCTCGAACACGCGCGGCACCGACACCACCAGCGTCGGCTTGAACACCCCGAGGATCGGGACCAGGTTCTTGATGTCGCTGGTGAAGCCGAGCGTCACCTGGTTGCTGAAGCCGGCCACCGCGACCGCGCGGGCCAGCACATGCGCCAGCGGCAGGAACACCAGCAGCTTCTGGCCCTTGGCCAGCAGGTCGGGGAAGCAGGCCTTGACGCCGCGCAGTTCGGACAGCAGGTTGGCGTGGGTCAGCTGGCAGCCCTTGGGGCGGCCGGTCGTGCCCGAGGTGTAGATGAGGGTGGCCGGGTCGCTCGACTTGATCCCGGCCAGGCGGGCGTCCAGTTCGGCGCGGTCCACACCGGCGCCGGCGGCGGCCAGCTGTTCGAGGGCGCCGCCGTCGATCACCAGCACCTCGCCGAGCGCGGGCACCTCGGACCGGACGGACTCGATCTTGGCGGCATGGGCGTCGGTCTCGGCGAACGCCAGGACAGTGCCGGAGTCGGCGAGCACGTGCCGGATCTGGTCGGCGGCGGAGGTCTCATAGATGGGCACCGTCACCGCACCGATCGACAGGATCGCGAAGTCGATGATGGGCCACTCGTAACGGGTGGCCGACAGCAGCACCACGCGGTCGCCGGCCTTGACGCCCTTGGCGATCAGACCGAGTGCGGTGGCCCGGACCTGGGCAGCAACGTCGGCGCTGGTCACGTCGGTCCAGGTGCCGTCAACCAAGCGCTGGATGGCTACGTGGTTGGGATCATCGCGCTCGAGGGAGTACACCGGGGCGGCGACGTTGTCGTATTCGCCGACGGTGAACGATGCGGGAACGCTGAACTCACGCACGGTGTGGGGCCTTTCAGGTCAGAGCAAAGCAGTACTGGCAGCGCCGTGACAGCAATGCCGTGCTCAGCGTAGTCGGGTGCTTCCTCGCAGAGTTGAGCCGTATGTGAAGCTGGTGGGGATGAACAGCATCCAGATCGCGGACGAGACCTTCGTGTGCGCCGACCCTGCCGCTGTCGGTGCCGCCGTGGCGAACCAGAGCAGCTGGCGGCGATGGTGGCCGGACCTGTCGCTGACGGTCGTCGAAGACCGTGGCCCGGCGGGGCAGCGATGGACCGTCACCGGCGCGCTGACCGGGACCATGGAGGTCTGGTTGGAAGGCGTCATGGACGGTGTCGTGTTGCACTACTTCCTGCACGCCGAGCCGACGGGTGTGACGGGCGCGGCGCTGGCGGAGCTGAACTTGGCAGAGCTCAACCATCGGCGCCGGGTGGCCGGTAAGGACATGGCTTTCGAGATCAAGAACGACCTCGAGCGGACCCGCCCGGTGGGCGTGTCCCGGTTGGCCTGAGGCCCGCATCGCCCGGCCAGGGCTGGGCGCTGGCGGTACATTGAGAGCTCGGCAGACGGGCGTCCGACGCCTGTGCCGGCATCGTTAACTCGGGGAAGTGGAAACGTGGCGGACAAGACTGCGCAGACCATCTACATCGACGCCGACCCGGCGACCGTGATGGACGTCATCGCCGACATCGGGTCATATCCCGACTGGGTTGCCGAGTATCCGGAGACCGAGGTCCTGGACGTCTACCCCGACGGCAACCCCAGGACGGCCCGCATGGTCCTCGACGCCACCGTCCTCAAGGACACCATGGTGTTCGCCTACCAGTGGCCCGCCGACCGCGAGTCGGTGAGCTGGTCCCTGGTGTCGAGCACTCTGCTGAAGGCCCTCGAAGGCACATACCGATTGTCGCCCAAGGGTTCTGGCACCGAGGTGACATATGAACTGTCGGTCGATCTGATGATTCCGATGATCGGATTGCTCAAGCGCAAGGCCGAGCGGCGGCTGACCGACACCGCGCTCAAGGATCTGAAGAAGCGAGTCGAGTCTGAGTGAGGCGGACCCTGCTGGGCGTGCCAGGATCAGTCTGTTCGTCGGTAAGGGTGGAGTAGGAAAATCGACGGTGGCCACGGCCACCGCGGTACGTGATGCTCGGGCCGGGCAGCGCGTGTTGATCGTCTCGACGGACCAGGCACATTCCACCGGCGACGTGCTCGGCGCGGACATCCCGCCGACCGGCTTGCGGGCGCCCACGCAGGTGCCCGTCGACGATGGCGCCGGCGTCGTCGTCGACGCCCTGGCGCTGGACACCCTGGCGCTGCTGGAAGCCCGGTGGCGTGAGGTGGCCGCGGTGCTGGTTGCCCGTTTCCCGGAATCCGATGTGGGAGATGTTGCACCGGAAGAGCTTTCGGCGCTGCCGGGAATTCAGGAAGTGCTGGGACTGCACGAGGTTGCCGAGCTGGCGGCGTCGGGCAACTGGGATCACGTGATCGTGGATTGCGCCTCGACGGCCGACGCGATGCGGATGTTGACGCTGCCCGGGGCATTCGCGCTGTACCTGGAGAAGGCCTGGCCGCGGCACCGGCGGCTGTCGGTCGGTCTGGCCGACGCGAAGACGATCGCCATGGTCGCGCTGGTCGAGCGGCTGGCGGCCGCCACCGAGGCGCTGGGCGAGCTGCTGGACCAGCCGCACGTCACCGCGCATCTGGTGCTCACCCCGGAACGGGTGGTGGTGGCCGAGGCGGTGCGGACACTGGCGTCGCTCACCTTGATGGGCGTGCACGTGTCCGAGCTGATCGTGAATCAGGTTCTGATCCAAGATGATTCGTACGAGTACGTGAACCTGCCGGCGCACCCGGCCTTCGACTGGTACGCCGAGCGCATCGCCGAGCAGCGCAGCATGCTCAGCGACCTGGATGCCGCCGTCGGTGATGTGCGGCTGGTGCTGGTGCCGCATCTGGCGGGTGAGCCCATCGGGCCGAAGGCGCTGGGGGAGCTGCTGGAGGCGTCACGGCTGCGCCACGGTGCCCCGCCGCCCGCGCCGCCGCGCCCCATCGTCGACCGCGAATCGGGCTCAGGATTGGCCGCCGTCTACCGGCTGCGGATAGAATTGCCGCAAATCGACCCGGAGTCCCTGACTCTGGGGCGCGTCGACGATGACCTGATCATCGGCTCGGGCGGCACCCGGCGCCGGGTCCCGTTGGCATCTGTCCTACGCCGTTGCATCGTGACCGGCGCTTCGTTGCGTGGCTGCGAACTGACTGTCCGTTTTCGCCCTGACCCGGAGGTGTGGCCCAAGTGACGCACACCAATTTCGGGGCGGGGGCATTCGGGGCCGAATTCCTCGGCGACCTACCGGTGGACCTGCGGCTGCTGGCCCAGGCCCTGATCGACAAGATCGACCCCGTGGTGCGACTGTCCGTGGCCATGCTCGCCGACGGCGAGAATCCGAGTGACTGCAACCAGGTGTGGTGCCCGGTGTGCGCGCTGGTCGCGTTGGCCAACGATGAGCAGCATCCGATGCTGACGGCCATCGCCGAACACAGCGCCACCTTTCTGGACGCGGTGCGTGCCGCGCTCGCCGACCAGGGGCCCCTGGGCCCGGATCCGGAACCTCCGACGGACCCGTCCGGTCCTGGTGGCAGACACCGCCAGTCCGACGATCCCGAGACTTCACCAGGTCCGGGCCGGTATCAGTCCATTCCGGTATCTGTGGAGGAATGACCAGTCCGCTGCGGGCTGTGGTCGGGCCGACAGTCGGTGGGTAAAGTTGTCGAGGGCACCGTCCGGGGGCCCGCAGCGGGAGGTTCGATGTTCTTCTGGTTCTACAAGTACATCTTGATGGGCCCGTTGCTGCGCCTTCTGGGCCGTCCGAAAGTCACGGGGCTCGAATATGTTCCGGACAGTGGCGCCGTCATTTTGGCCAGCAATCACCTGGCCGTCGCGGACAGCTTCTATCTGCCGCTGGTGCTGCGCCGGCGGATCTACTTCCTGGCCAAAGCCGAGTACTTCAACGGCACCGGCATCAAGGGCAAGTTGACCAAGTTCTTCTACTCGTCGACCGGCCAGGTGCCCATCGACCGCACCAATGCGGACTCTGCGGCCGATGCGCTGACCGCCGCGGCCAAGATCCTGGATCAGGGCACGTTGCTGGGCATGTACCCCGAGGGCACCCGGTCGCCGGACGGAAAGCTCTACAAGGGCAAGACCGGCCTGGCCCGTATCGCGCTGGAGACCGGCATCCCCGTCATCCCGGTCGCGATGATCGGCACCGATGTGGTGAACCCGCCCGGAAGCAAGATGTGGCACTTCGGCCGCGTCGAGGTCAAGTTCGGCAAGCCGATGGACTTCCGCCGCTTCGAGGGCCTGGCCGGTAACCGGTTCATCGAGCGCGCCGTCATCGACGAGGTCATGTACGAGCTCATGCGACTGTCCGGCCAGGAGTACGTCGACCTCTACGCGGCCGACGTCAAAGAGGGCAAGACGCCGCCGGCCGCGATCAAAGCGGGCTGAGCGCGCCAGCACGATACGCCGAGAATTGGTGTCACCGTCTGACCGCAATCCTCGGCTTGGGTGATTCCCTGAGCCCGCTCCGCCAACGTAACGTGGCGGCGGAAAATCGGCTCTCGGACCGCCGTGCGGTTACCGTCGCGCCGGCTGGGACGCGACCCGTGGTCAGTTCGTCGCCGAGACCGGCGCGATGTGCTCCGTCATGTCGGTTGCGGGCGTTCCGCGGCCGGTGATGGTGCCCGCTGCGGCGATGACGGCCAGTCCCCACCACACGTACGAGCTGCCGAGCACCTGGCGCCACAGCGTGGCGTCGACCTCGTGGTGCTCGGGCAGCAGCCGGATCGGGGTGAAGATCAGCAGGAAGGCGCCGATCGCGCTCACCGCTGCGAGCGTGGCGCTGCGCTCCCGGTAGGCGACCACGGTGATGGTCACCATGGTCGGCAGGGCCCACACCCAGTGGTGCGACCACGACACCGGCGACACGACCAGCCCGAACATCGCCACGCACATGAGGGCCAGCACCGGTTGTCCCGCGCGGAGCACCCGATGCGCCGCCCACACCGTGAGCGCCAGCACCGCGAAGCACAGCAGCACCCAGAGCACGAATCGCGGTGTCGCCGACATCCCGAACCGGGCCAGCGTGCCGGAGATGTTCTGGTTGGTGTTCAGCGTCGCGGTGCCGATGCGGTCGGTGTTGCGGACCGTCTTGGTCCAGTACTCCCACGAGTCGCCCCAGGCCAGGGCGAACGCGAACAGCGTGACCACGACCGACGACGCCACCGTCGTCAGCAGCGCGCGGAAATCGCGACGCAGCAGGAAGTACAGAAGGAACACCGCCGGGGTCAGCTTGAGGGCGATGGCCACCCCGAGCAGGACACCGCGCGGCCACGGCATGCGGCGCGGGACGCAGTCGGCGATCACCAGCGTCATCAGGACGACGTTGATCTGACCGAAGTTGAAATTGGATCGCACCGGTTCGAGGAACAGCATGGCCGGTCCGACGATGGCGGCGGCCAGCCAGCAGCGGCGGGCCAGGGCCGAGCCGCCGAGTTCCGACTGCGGCCACACGTCCAGCCGGGTCAGCACGATCACGACGGACACCAGCAACAACGCGAACGTCGTCACGGTGATGGCCACGCTGGCCCCTGGCAGCGGGAGCCAGGCGAACGGCGCGAACATGATCGCGGCCAGCGGCGGGTAGGTGAACGGCAGGTCGATGCCCGCCTCGGTACGGAAGATCGTGCTCTCGCTGTACAGCGGGGTGTTGTTCAGCCAGGCGCGGCCGCCCATCCGGTACACGTCGATGTCGATCCGGTACGGCGTATGACCCAGCAGCCGCCAGGCGCCCCATACCAGCGCCAACGTGGCCAGCAACTGCAACAGCCGCCAGGCCAGCCGTCCGGCGGAGGTAGGCCACAACCCGGGTCTGATACGCATCTCGCCGGACAGCCTATCGGGGGGACCGGCGCGTCGGCGCCCTGCGGGGCGGTGACACGCATGCACGGGCGTAAGTTTCTGGCCGTGCGGCTGCCGTTACCTACCGAGTTCGTCTCCGATGGACGGCTGCCGTTGTTGTGGTGCCTGATTGCGTTCATCCTGACGTTTTTCGTGACCCGCACCGTGGTGCGCTACATCAGGGCGCATGCCGACAATCCGGCGCCGCGCAAATGGTGGCAACCGCGCAACATCTCCGTTTCGCAGGCCCGTGGTGGCATGCACATTCACCACGTCGTGATCGGTGTGGTGCTGGTGATGGTGTCCGGGGTGACGATGGTGACCCTCGCGGTCGACGGCGGCGTCCCGGAATTCACCGTGGCGGCAATCTTTTTCGGCATCGGTGCGGCGCTGGTTCTGGACGAGTTCGCGCTGATCCTGCATCTGTCGGACGTGTACTGGGCCGAGGACGGCCGCACCTCGGTGGACGCGGTGTTCGTCGCGATCGCCGTGGCGGGGCTGCTGGTCCTCGGGTTCAACCCGCTGTCGTTCTTCGACATCACGGTCTGGCGCGCCGACCAAGATGTGGCGGCCCGCGTCATGGTCGTGGCACTGGCCCTCGTCACCCTGGCGATGGCGGTCATCGTGCTGCTCAAGGGCAAGGTGTGGACCGGCCTGATTGGGATGTTCATCACACCGCTGCTGGTCGTCGGTGCCATCCGGTTGTCGCGGCCGCACGCGCCCTGGGCCCGTTGGCGGTATACGAGCCGGCCCCGGAAGATGCACAAAGCGCTGGAACGCGAGCGGTGGCTGCGCCGGCCGGTGGTGCGGGCGAAGCTGTGGTTACAGGATGCGATCGCCGGTATGCCAAAGTTTCCCGACGACGCGGCCGTGGACCAACAGCTCGACCGCGAGATCCATGCGGCACCCGCGCCGCCGGACCGAATCCCGACCGAGGTTGCCTGAATGAAGTACTTCTACGACACCGAGTTCATCGACGACGGTCGCACCATCGAGCTGATCTCGATCGGCGTGGCCGCGGAAGACGGCCGCGAGTACTACGCCGTCTCCTCGGAGTTCGATCCGGACCGGGCGGGCTCGTGGGTGCGCAAGAACGTGCTGCCGAAGCTGCCGTCGCCGTCGTCGAAGGTGTGGCGTTCGCGCCGGGAGATCCGGTCGGAGCTCGAGGACTTCTTCGGCATCGACGGCGACGAACCGATCGAGCTGTGGGCCTGGATCGGCGCCTACGACCACGTGGTGCTGTGCCAGTTGTGGGGACCGATGGCCGACCTGCCGCCGACGATGCCGCGCTTCACCCGCGAGCTGCGGCAGTTCTGGGAGGACTGCGGCAGCCCGCGGATGCCACCGCGGCCGCGCGACTCCCACGATGCGCTGGTCGACGCGCGGCACAACCTGGACCGCTATCGGCTGATCGCCGAGATGATGACGGCGCCCCGGTAGATCAGCTGGAGTAGCCTCACCAGACTCGGAACGGCACGCTGGAGACGGCTGCGTCGTTCGGGCCGAACTGGACCGTCAGCTGCAGGGTCCATAGTCCGGGGCGTGGTGCGCTCGCGTACGTGCTGTGCCAGCGGCCGTCGGTGCCCGCGGTGAAACGCACGGGCAGAGAGGCGATCTCGGCGCTCGCCAAGGTGGCCCGCAGCCCGGTGGCGCCGGGCGCGGTGATGTCGATGGGGATGGCGCCGTGCCGTGTGGTGTCGAGATGCACCTGTGCGTGCCGGCCCTGATCCAGCGGGGCGGTGGCGGTGAAGCCGGGGCCATATGTGGTGCGGGCCGGCGGCTCTCCGGTCAGCACCGTGGTCATCAGCAGCACCAACACCGCGAGTGCGGTTTCCACCGGCACGGTGCGACGCAGCCGCTCCTGGGTGAGTGTGCGCCGGCCCAGATACGCCAGGGCAGCCATCAGCGTCACCAGGAAAACCTTGGCGCACAAGGCCATTCCATAGCCCGTCGACCACAGTGACTCGATGGGCGACACCTGCCGCCACGCCTGATACTCGCCGCTGAGTAGGACTGCAGCCACGCAGCCGAACGCCACCCGCGACCAGCGCTGCAGCTCGTCGGTCCGGCGCGCCGGCAGCACGACCAGCGTCAGGACACCCAGTCCGCCCACCCACAGCGCCATGGCCAGCAGGTGCACGGTGGTGACGGTCGTCGCCAACCACGGGTCGGGCCCGGCCGCGGCGTGTCCGGAGGCGGCGATGCTGACCGCCAGTGCCGTCGCAACTACGAGGAACGCAGGGGTACCGGCGCGGATGGTCGCCGCAAGTACGACGAGCAGGGCTGCCTGCACGTAGAGCCGCACATCAGCTCCGGTGGCGACGACGTCGGTGGTGGTCGCCGCGGCCAGCAGCACCCAACCGATGCCGGCCAGGATGCGGGTTCTGCGCAGCGCGAGTGCCCAACCCCACACCAGCCGGGCCGCCGCGAGTACGCCGACGCATAACGCCAGACCGGTGTACCGGAGGCCGCGGGCGACGTCCGAGGCGGCCGAGGACGAGGGGACCGAATGGGCCTCCGGCGGTGCTTCCGGAGCTTGCTGCACCCCGAAACTCACCGATCCGGACACCTCGTGGCCGTCGGCCGACATCAGCCGCCACGTGGCGGTGTAGCTGCCGCGAGGCAGGTTCGGCGGCAGGTCGAGTACGACGGTGGTGTTGCCCGACTGCTGCCGGACGCCCTGGTCAATCCGGCCCCCGGTTGCCGAAATCACCTGTACCGCACCAGAGATCAGGCGAACCGGTTCATCGAACGTCAGGATCACCCGGTTCGGCGCGGCCGGCAGGAAGGCGCCGTCGAGCGGATCGCTGGAGACCAGGACGGCGTGCGCCTGCGCGAGGGGAGCGGGCAGCACGAGCGCGAGCAGGGCCGCCAACAGGACGACCGGCAGCGCTGCGACCGATCTCAATTCTCTGGTCGTGACGTCGTCTTCCGCCGGGATGATGCCAGGTTGGCGATGCCCAGCAGCAGCGCGACCACCGACACGGCCAGCGCCGTCAGGCCCGGCCAGGCGGGTGTCGCGGGCGCCGGGGCAGCGGCTGTGGCCCGGTCATGGTCGCCGCCACCGGCGGACTTCAGGTGCAGGGTCGGGGCCGGGTGCTCAGGCTCGGGCTGGCCCGGGGTGACCTTTTCGTTCCAGTTCACGGTCTTGCCGTCGCTGTAGGTCTGCACGGTCGGGAGTGCCAGCATGTTCACCTTGGGCAGCGGGCCGGCCGAGATGGCGAACACGTTGAACTGATGCGGCGGGATGGGGGCGTCTGCAGCGGTGGCCTTCCACTCGACGGACGATACGTACTCCGTGACCTCGACACCGTCGTCGTCCTTCTGCGGGGTGGGCAGCTTCTTCTTGGTGATGGTGGCGGTCCAGCCGGCCTTCTGCTGGGTGCTGACCGAGATGATCGGCTGGTCGTCGGGCAGGACGACCAACAAGGCGGTGGTGGAGGCGGTGTCCGACTCGGTCGGCACGCGGAAGTTCAGCACGCCCCAACCACCCTGGGTGGCGTCGCCGGTCACGTTGACGTGGGCGGCGGCCGGCGCGGCCAGGGCGACGGCGCAGGCCGCCGTCGCGGTGACGGCGGCAAGGGTCTGACGAGGTTTAGCGGCCTGAAACAGCTTGGGCATGTTGTCCTTTCGGGAGGGGTCAGACGGCCATGACAGCGAAGGCGGTGCTCATTCCGAGCGCCATGAGCAGGTCGGCATACGGGCGCTTCGGCCCGCGCACCAGCAGGTAGAACCACCACAGCGCGGCGGCACAGAATCCGATTGCGAGCACGACGCACACCGCGGTGAACCAGCCCGGGAGCGTCACGGCGACGGCGCCGTGACCGAGGTGCGCGCTGTGGTGGCCGGAGGCTTGCGCGGTTGCTACCGGGACGCCGGCATTCGGCGCCATCAGCAGGCCCATCAGGGCCATCGCGGCCATCATGGTGCAGTGGTAGACGGGGTGCGGCAGCTCGAAGCCGAACAGCGCGAGGTAGGCGAAGTACAACGCGCCGGCGGTGAACACCAGGACGTACAGCAGCGGTGACACCCGCATGCCGGCCGGCCAGAGCATCGCGATCATGCCGGCCGACGCCAGTGCGTGCAGTACCCCGACGCCGCGCTGCCCGGGGACCCGCCGCCCGGCGCCCGCGAACAGCAGCGCCGCCACCGCGAACACGACAGTCAGCGCCCAGCGCAGGGCGGAGTCGGCGATCACGCTGTTATTAGTCGGATGACAGAGGTTTTCAGTTCCCGGAAGTCTTGGCCCGCATGTCCGGTTGCGATCGGTCCAGCGGTGTCAGCGCCACACCCAGCCAGCAGACGGCCAAGACTGCCGCTGACAAGAGGCCGGCCAGCGGCCACCACACCGCGACCCGGGCCGGCGACGTCTGGCACCACCACACCGCGCCGAACCCCGCCACGGTGGCCACGCCCGACAGGTACAGCGCCGCGCAACATACGCGAAACCGCTTGCGCCACAAGGCTGTTGCCGACGCCACCGTGGCCAGGGCGAACAGTACGGCGACGACCTTCAGTACCCAGCGATGGGTTTCGGACCAGCAGACGCCGGCGGACACCGCGAGTACGACGACAGCGGCGGCGGTGGGGTAGCGGCGCGCGGGGCCGATCCAGACTTCATCGAACACCCGGCGCCCGATGGCGCTGAGGGTGTGTTCGAGGTCGATCGCGTGGCGGGTGGACAAGCCGAGCTCCGTTCAGTCTGCAGAACAGTTTCGCAGAGTTGGTCGGATGCGCGCCCCCGCGGGTTCCGCGACGGGTCAGCCCGCGCTCTGGTCCTGGTTCCCGGCGCGCAGGAGGTCGTCGCGGGCCCGGGCGACCCGGGAGCGGATGGTGCCGACGGGGCAACCGCAGATTTCGGCGGCCTCGGCGTACGACAGGCCCAACACCTGGGTCAGCAGCAGCGCTTCCCGGCGGTCGGAGTCCACCGCGTCGAGCAGCATCCGGATCTCGACGATGTCCTCGAACCGCGCCGTCGGCTGGTGCATGTCGATGACGGTCTCGGGCTCGATGGCGGCGCTGCTGCGCGGGCGGCACTGCTTGCGCCGGATGTGGTCGACGACGACGCGGCGCGCGATGGACAACAGCCAGGTGCGGGCGGTCGACCGGCCGCGGAACCGGGACAGCGAGCCGAGCGCCCGCAGGTAGGTCTCCTGCGTCAGATCGTCGGCGCTGCCGGGCTCGTCGAGATAGGCGACAGTGCGCCAGACATCGCGCTGGGTAGCCTTGATGAACTGCTCCAACGCGGCGCGATCACCCCGACCGGCGGCCAGCGCCAGGCGCGTCACTTCGTCGTCGTCGCCGCGGCTGTTCACAGCCCGACCATATGTGAAGAGTGCCGGGAACTCACAGCCGGGCACATCCGACCAATATTTTTGGGTAGGCCCGCTCCCGCGGGGACAATAGGAGGATGATGACGGCCTCGGTCAGCACAGTGGGTGGCAGCGCGGTCGGCGCTGCCGCAGCCGCCGACGACAGTGCGGCCGCCCGCCGGGTGCAACTCGACGTGACCGGCATGTCGTGTGGTGCGTGCGCCGCGCGGGTCGAGCGCACGCTCAACAAGATGCCGGGTGTCCGCGCCTCCGTGAACTTCGGCACCCGCGTGGCGACGGTCGACGCGCTCCCCGCCGTCGCCGATACCGATCTGTGCGACGTGATCCGCAAGGCCGGCTATGAGGCCGAGCCCCGCTCCGGTGTGACCAACGCGGACCGCGACGACGAAGATCTGTCGCACGCCCGGTACCTGCTGCGCCGCCTGCTGGTGGCCGCCGTGTTGTTCGTCCCGCTCGCCGACCTGTCGGTGATGTTCGCCGTCGTCCCGAGCACCCGGATCACCGGGTGGCAGTGGATCCTGACCGCCCTGGCTCTGCCGGTCGTGACGTGGGCCGCCTGGCCGTTCCACCGCGTGGCGCTGCGCAATGCCCGCAACCGGGCGGCGTCCATGGAGACGCTGATCTCGGTCGGCGTGACCGCTGCCACGGTGTGGTCGCTCTACACGATGTTCGTTGGGCATCACGCCACCAACAGCACCGGCATCTGGCAAGCCCTGGCCGGCAGCGACGCGATCTACTTCGAGGTCGCCGCGGGTGTCACGGTGTTCGTGCTGGCCGGCCGCTACTTCGAAGCCCGCGCAAAGTCCAAGGCGGGCAGCGCGCTGCGGGCGCTCGCGGCGCTGAGCGCGAAGAACGTCTCGATCCTGCTGGGCGACGGCACCGAGATGGTCATCCCGGCCGAGGAGCTCGCCGAACAGCAGAAATTCGTGGTGCGCCCCGGCCAGACCATCGCGGCCGACGGACTCGTGGTCGAGGGCTCGGCCGCTGTCGACACCAGCGTCATGACCGGTGAGGCCAAGCCGGTCCGGGCCACGCCGGGCAGCAGCGTCATCGGCGGCACGATCGTTCTCGACGGCCGGCTCATCGTGGAAGCCGCCGCGGTCGGCGCGGACACCCAGTTCGCCGGCATGGTGCGGCTGGTCGAGGAAGCGCAGGCCCAGAAGGCCGAGACGCAGCGCCTCGCCGACCGCATCTCCTCGGTGTTCGTGCCCTGCGTTTTCGGCATCGCCGCGCTGACCGCGCTGGGCTGGGCCCTGGCCGGCGCGGGCCCGGACAAGGTGTTCGCCGCGGCGCTCGCGGTGCTGGTCATCGCCTGCCCGTGTGCGCTGGGCCTCGCCACGCCGACGGCGATGATGGTGGCGTCCGGACGCGGCGCCCAACTCGGCATCTTCCTGAAAGGGCACCGGTCACTCGAAGCGATCCGGGCCGTCGACACCGTCGTCTTCGACAAGACCGGCACCCTGACCACCGGCCATTTGGCCGTCACCGCGGTCACCGCGGTCGACGGTTGGAAAGACGAGGACGTGCTGGCCCTGGCCGCGGCGGTGGAGTCGGCCTCCGAGCATGCGGTCGCGGTCGCCATCACCACGGCCGCGCCGGAGCACGAGCCCGTCACCGATTTCCAGGCCGTTCCCGGCCGCGGCGTCGTCGGCATCGTGGGGGAGCGGGACGTGCGGATCGGCAAGCCGTCCTGGGTGGCCGGTGGTACCGCGGTGCCCGCGGCCCTCACCGAGGCGCGACGCGGCGCGGAATCCCGCGGGGAGACGGTGGTTTTCGTGGCCGTCGACGGTGAGCTGTGCGGTGCCGTTGCGGTGGCTGACGCGGTCCGGGAATCGGCGGCGGGTGCCATTGCGGCGCTGCACGAGCGCGGCCTGAAGACCATCCTGCTGACCGGCGACAACCCGGCGGCCGCCGCCGCGGTCGGTGCCGCGGTGGGCATCGAGGACGTCATCGCCGACGTGCTCCCGGACGGCAAGGTCGACGTCATCCAGCAGCTGCGCGACCGCGGCCGCATGGTCGCGATGGTGGGTGACGGCATCAACGACGGCCCCGCGCTGGCCTGCTCGGACCTGGGTCTGGCCATCGGCCGCGGCACGGACGTCGCGATCGGCGCGGCGGACATCATCCTGGTTCGCGACAGCCTGGATTCGGTGCCGCAGGCCCTGGATCTGGCCAAGGCGACCATGCGCACCATCCAGATGAACCTGGTGTGGGCGTTCGGCTACAACATCGCCGCCATCCCGGTGGCGGCGGCCGGCCTGCTCAACCCGCTGATCGCGGGCGGGGCCATGGCCTTCTCGTCGTTCTTCGTCGTGTCGAACAGCCTGCGGCTGCGCAACTTCCGGTGATTTGTGCACGATTCAGTGCGCTGAGCGGACCTGATCGTGCACAAATCCCTTACTGCTGGCCGCGCTGGCGGGCCAGTTCGCGCAGCATCGCGTTGTACGCATCCAGGTCGTCGTCGCCGTAGTTACCGTCAGAGTGCCGGTCCGAGCGTGATGCGGCGCGGCGATCCTGCTTGGCCCACTGCGCCACCAGGGCGATGACCACCAGGATCACCGGCAGTTCGCTCGAGCCCCAGGCGATGGCGCCACCGAGGTGCTGGTCGGCGCCGATGCTGGAGAGCCACGGCAGGCCGACGAACTTGTAGAACGGCCCGCCGATGGTGGCGGTCATGGTCATGGTGGCGATGCCGAAGAAGGCGTGAAAAGGCATGACTGCGAACAACAATCCGAGCCGGCCCAGGAACGGCAGGCGCTTCGGGCCCGGGTCGATACCGATGATGCCCCAGTAGAAGAGGTAGCCGACCAGAAGGAAGTGCACGCTCATCAACTCGTGGCCCCAGTGGTAGCGCACCAGGGTGTTGAAGATCGAGGTGAAGTACACCGCGTACAGCGACGCGACGAACAGTACGAAAGCCACGATCGGATTCGACAGTGCGGCGGTGACTTTCGAGTGCACCAGCCACAGGATCCATTCGCGCGGCCCCGGCGGTGCGTCGGGACCCGCGGGTGGCAGGGCGCGCAGCGCCAGGGTCACCGGACCGCCCAGCACCAGCAGCACCGGGACGAACATGTTGAGGGTCATGTGCTCGCCCATGTGCACGCTGAACATCGCCGACCCGTAGGCGCGCACACCCGAGCTGGTGGTGAACAGCAGTACGGCGCAGCCGATCAGCCACGAGAGCAACCGGCCGACGGGCCACTCGTCGCCGCGGCGGCGCAGCTTCAGATAGGCGTACACGTACGCGCCGGCGAGCACGATCGCACCGATGCCTATGAAGGTGTCGAACCGCCAAACCGTCAGCAGCCGAACCACATTCGGCGGGTCCGGCAGTTCGTAGCCGAGGAAGATGTCCCACGTCGTGAATTGGTGATGCAGTAGACGCGGCGCCGTCTGCACGGCCATGGCGGACACGGCGGCGAGTGCGGTGATCGCGGGCAGGCAGGTGGCCGGCGGTGACGGCTTGGCGCCGCGCAGTGCCGCGGCATCGGTGATCCAGGACGCGGCCAGCGCTATCGCGGCGACGATGGCCCACCGCCCGTAGCCGCTGCCCGTCAGCCCGGTGGGGCCGAGCTGTTCGGCCAGCAGCAGGACGCCGTAGATCAGGGCCGCGGTTCCGCAGGCGACCTGGATGAGCAGCACCCGCCGGTAGAGGCCGGCGGCCGGCGGGCTGACGACGGCGGCGATCTTCGTGCCGGCCAGCACCGCCAGCGCCACCGCGAACACGATCACGGCGCTGGTGGTGTAGTCGTGGTCGGGGCCTTCGCTCGCGTTGCCGGTGACCGGCAGTGCCAGCACGCCGATGACGCTGGGCACCAGCAGCACGACCATCGCGATCCAGCGCACGCTGAACCGCAGCGTCAGCGCTACCACCGCGGCACACACGGTTGCGGCGATCCAGCCGCGGGACATCTCCGAGGCGCCGATGGCCTCGCCCAGCCGGCCACTTTCCACGAGCCGCAGCGCCGGGGCGCCGGCGTCGGTCGCCGCCTGCACCACCACCATGAGCGCGGAGGCGACCAGCCACACCAGTGAAACCCGTTCCAGCACAAGGTGGATCTGGAAGGCCGGCGGGTCGATGACGCCTTTGGCGTCCGGTCGCGCGGTGGTGACGATGTAGAACAGCCCGCCGAGGCAGATCGCGGCGGCGAGGACGGCCGTGAAGTACCCCACAGGTTCAGCGCACGAGGTGAGCGTTCCGGGGTAGCTGTCGCCCGTGGCGACAAAACGCTGGTCGCCCGAGACGAGTGCGTAGGCGACCAGCGCCACCAGCGCGGCCAGATACCCCAGCAACGGCACGAGCTGATCCCGTCGCTTCGCTGGCCCCGGTGACTGACCCCGTCGCTTCGCTCGCCCTGGTGACTGATCCCGTCGCTTCGCTCGCCCTGCTGCGAATCTGCTGGCCTGGCGCGGCGACGGCGCCTCGTCCGTGCCCATCGAAATACCGGCCTTCCACCTGAAGAACTGATCACGCCCAGTCTACGACCAGGTGTCGTAGAAATTTTCCGGCCGCAGGAACTCCTGGCGGCGCGGGCCGACCAATACAAATTGTGAGCCACACCCAACTGCCTGGATCGGACGTCCCCGCAACGTCCGATCCATCGCTGTGGAAGCGCTTTCGCCCGGCCTTGCTGCGGTTGCACTTCTACGCCGGTCTGTTCGTCGCGCCGTTCATCCTGATCGCAGCGGTCACCGGGCTGCTGTACGCGCTGATCCCGCAGATCGACAGCGCGGTGTACCGGCACGAACTCACCGTCGACCATGTCGGGGACCGCCAGTTGCCGTTGGCGGCCCAACTGGCGTCGGTCCGCGCAGCGCACCCGGAGGGCACCGTCACCAGCATCCGGCCGCCCGCCGCACCGGACGAGACGACGCAGGTGACGCTCGCGGTGGACGACGTCCCGGCCGACTACGCGCGCACGGTGTTCGTCGACCCGTACACCGGCGCGGTCCGTGGCGCCCTGACCACGTACGGCCAGTGGCTGCCGGTGCGCGCCTGGTTCGACGAACTGCACCGCAACCTGCACCTCGGGGCCTTCGGACGCAACTACAGCGAGCTGGCGGCCAGCTGGTCGTGGGTGATCGCCGGTGTCGGCCTGCTGCTGTGGATCGGACACAACAAGGGACAGCCGCGCCGGCTGGTCGTCCCGGATGTGCGGGCGGCGGGGCGGCGCCGGTTGCTGTCGTGGCACGGCACCCTCGGGGTCTGGATCCTCGCGGCGGTCGCGCTGCTGGCGGTGTCGGGCATGACATGGTCCCGGTTCGCGGGGGAGAACGTCGCCCAGCTGCGGACACAGCTGAGCTGGACCAGCCCGTCGGTCGACACCGCGCTACCGGGGCAGACGGCCGGCGCGACGCTGGACGAGGCCACCGCGCTACGTGGAGCGGACGCTACGCGGCAGGTCGCACGCGATGCGCACCTGCGGACCCCGATGTGGATGTATCCGCCGGCGACCAGCGGACAGGGCTGGCAGGTGGCCGAACGCAAACGCGACTGGCCGACGCAGTACGACGCGATCGTCGTCGACCCCGCCACGAACAAGGTGACGTCGCGGCTCGACTTCGCCGACTGGCCGCCCATGGCCAAGATGACCGACTGGGTCATCGATCTGCACATGGGCATCCTGTTCGGCCTGGTCAACCAGCTGGCGTTGATCGCGGTGGCCATCGCGATGATCGCGGCGATCCTGCTGGGCTACCGCATGTGGTGGCGACGGCGGCCGACCCGCGGTGCCGGGTTCGCGCTGCCCACCGGCCGGCGGCGCGGCGCGCTGTCGGCGCTACGGCCCTACGAGGCGGTGCTGCTCGTGCTGGTGCTCGCCGGCGTGGGTACCTTCGCCCCGCTGTTCGGCCTCACCCTTGCCCTGTTCGTGGCGGTCGACGTCGCACTGGGTTGGCGTCAGCGCCGGCAGGTGCTCCAGTGATCGCCGACATCTGGCTCCGGTTGTTCGTGACCGGGCTGTTCCTCCTGAGTGCGGCGCAATGCGTGTATGCCCTGGTCACGGCCCGCGAGAACCGGACCTGGATCGACCAGACCAGCCGCGTGCTGCATCTGCTGATGGCGGTGGCGATGCTGGTCATGGCATGGCCGGCGGGGATGGCGGTGCCGAACCGGCCGCCCATGGTGCTCTTCCTGGTGGCGGCCGGATGGTTCGTCGTGGTCCTGCTGGCCCGCACCGGACACCGGGTCGCCGACGGCTATCACGCGGTGATGATGCTGGCGATGGCGTGGATGTATGCGGTGATGGATGGGCGGGTGCTGCCTGCGCAGTGCACCGGGACGGTTGCCGACGCACCGGAGCCGTCGTCGATGCCGTCCATGCCGGGCATGGACATGTCCGGCATGGCGACGCATTCCGGCTCGATGGGTGGCTGCGGGCACCCGCCGGAGTGGGTCGGCGTCGTGAACTGGGCGGTTACCGCGGTGTTCGGCGTCGCGGCGGTGTGGTGGGCCATCCGCTACTTCACGGTGCGGCAGCAGCGCCCCGACGCTCCGGCGCACCTGTGGTTCGCCATCGCCTGCCAGGCGATGGCGGCGGCCGGGATGGCGATCATGTTCGCCGTGATGGTCTGAAGCAGTGGCTCAGGCCGCGTTGCCGTCGGTGGGCCACAGATGGCCCCGGCGGCGCCCGCGCGAGGCGTTGTCCGGCAGCGTGATGTCGTCGAGCGTGGGCGCCGCGTCGCGATCCGGCCGGGGCGGCTCGCTGGTATGGCGACGCCACACCAGCACGGTCAGCACCACACCGGCCAGCGCCGGCAGATGGCTCAGCATGCGTACCGCACCGACCGCGCCGGTCAGTCCGTCGACGACGACGTAGCCGGCGAGCACCGACGTGAACACCCCGCCGACGATGGCCAGGCCCATGGCCGCGGCGGGCCGGGCGGCGGCGACCAGCATGGCGATGCCGAGCGCGACAGACCAGGCCGTCGATTCGTTGACCACGTGGCCGCCCATCGAATGGCCGACATGCACGCCGATGCTGACGCCCGCCGCCTGGAGTACGGCGAGCACGATCTGGATGGCGCCCACCGCCGCGAGGCTGCCGCGCACCCAGTCGATGCCGGCGCCGTTGTCGGGCAGGGCAGGATGGGAGACGGTGTCGGCCACTGCGGTGACGCGCGTGCGGTCAGAGGCGATGAGTCCGCGCAAGAGCTCCATCTGGCTGTTCAGCTCGTCGTGCCACTGCCGGCAGTCCGGGCAGGACGCCAGATGCTCGTCGACGCGGCGCGCGGGCACGGGTTCGTGCTCGCCGTCCATCCGCGCGGACAGCGCCTCCCGAGCAATCTCGCACTCCACATCGTCAATAGTCGCGCACGGGGCCCGGTTTTCTCCCGGTGGTCCCGAATCCGTCGATCCAGGGGCGTCTTGGTGGGTAAATACTCGCTGGTCGGCGCCGGTACCATAGACACGTGAACTGGACCGTCGACGTACCCATCGACCAGCTGCCCGAGCTGCCCCCGCTGCCCGGGGACCTGCACGCGCGCCTTGCCGACGCGCTGTCCCGCCCGGCCGCGCAGCAGCCCAGCTGGCCCGCGGACCAGGCTGCCGCGATGCGCAAGGTGCTCGAGAGCGTGCCGCCCATCACCGTGCCGTCCGAGATCGAGAAGCTCAAGCTGCAGCTGGCCGACGTGGCGCAGGGCAAGGCGTTCCTGCTGCAGGGGGGCGACTGCGCCGAGACGTTCGTCGACAACACCGAGCCGCACATCCGGGCCAACATCCGGACCCTGCTGCAGATGGCCGTCGTGCTGACCTACGGCGCCAGCATGCCGGTGGTCAAGGTGGCCCGCATCGCCGGGCAGTACGCCAAGCCGCGCTCGTCGGACATCGACTCGCTGGGCCTGACGTCCTACCGCGGTGACATGGTCAACGGTTTCGACCCGGACCCCGCGGTGCGGGTGCACGACGCGTCGCGTCTGGTGCGCGCCTACGCCAACGCGAGCGCCGCGATGAACCTGGTCCGGGCGCTGACCTCGTCGGGCCTGGCGTCGCTGCAGCAGGTGCACGAATGGAACCGCGAGTTCGTCCGCACGTCGCCGGCGGGTGCCCGGTACGAGGCGCTGGCCGGCGAGATCGACCGCGGGCTGAACTTCATGACGGCCTGCGGCGTCAACGACCGCAACCTGCAGACCGCCGAGATCTACGCCAGCCACGAGGCGCTGGTGCTCGACTACGAGCGCGCCATGCTGCGGCTGTCCACGGAGTTCGGCGAACCGCGCCTGTACGACCTGTCTGCGCACTACGTCTGGATCGGCGAGCGCACCCGTCAGCTCGACCATGCGCACATCGCGTTCGTGGAGACCATCGCCAACCCCATCGGCATCAAGATCGGCCCCACGACGACGCCCGAGATGGCCGTCGAGTACGTGGAACGCCTTGACCCGCACAACATTCCGGGCCGGCTCACGCTGGTCAGCCGGATGGGTAACGGCAAGGTGCGCGACGTGCTGCCGGGCATCATCCAGAAGGTGGAAGCCTCCGGCCATCAGGTCATCTGGCAGTGCGACCCCATGCACGGCAACACCCACGAGAGCTCGACGGGCTACAAGACCCGGCACTTCGACCGCATCGTCGACGAGGTGCAGGGCTTCTTCGAGGTGCACCGCGCGCTGGGCACCCACCCGGGCGGCATCCACGTCGAGATCACCGGCGAGAACGTCACCGAATGTCTTGGTGGCGCACAGGATATCTCCGACGACGACCTGGCCGGCCGCTACGAGACGGCGTGCGACCCGCGCCTGAACACTCAGCAGAGCCTGGAATTGGCGTTCCTGGTCGCGGAGATGCTCCGCGACTAGAACCGCCCGGCGGTGGCCGCTTACCGCGCGATTCTCGAGAAATCCGCGTGGTAGGTGGCCATTCGGCGTTCTAGAACAGCCCGTTGATATTGGTGCCGAGCGTCCAGGCGCCGGCGGCGACCAGCGCTGTCAGCGTGAGGATCGCGATGACCCAGAAGAGCACGGCGCGCCGCGAGCGCTGCCGGGCCCAGGCGAAGTCGTCGAGGTCGATGCCCGCGAATTGCTTTGCGACCACGGGTGATTCCAGTAGCGCGGGGTCCATCGCCGGGTCCATGGTGAACTGCAGCGTGTGCTGCGGCGCCGGCTTCGGGGCCGGTGCCCGGCCCGTCGCCACCGTGGTGCGCTCAGCCCGGCCGCTTTGGGCAGCCGCCGCGGTGTGCTGCGCCGAATTGTGCGGTGCCGGCACGCGGAATTCGGGCAGGCCCAGATCGGTGACGATCGCGGCCAGCTCTGCCGCCATGTCGCCGGCATCGAGGTAGCGGTCGTCGGGCACGCGGGCCGTCGCGCACGCCACCAGGTCGTCGAATTGCTTTGGCACACCGGCGATTGCCGCGCTCGGCAGTGGCACGTCCTGGTCCAGTCGCTGATACGCGACGCTGAGTGGGCTGTCACCGGTGAACGGCGCGGTGCCCGTCAGGAGTTCGTACGCCAGGATGCCGACGGAGTAGACGTCGCTGCGCGGGTCGGCGTCCCCGGTGCTCACCTGTTCGGGGGAGAGGTACGCCGCGGTGCCGAGGATGACGCTCGTCGATGTGATCTTGGCCTCAGCTACCGCGCGCACCAGCCCGAAGTCGGCGATCTTGACCTCACCGCTGTCGGAGATCAGGACGTTCTCGGGCTTGATGTCGCGATGCACCAGGCCGGCCTGGTGGGCCACCGCGAGGCCGTCGAGCATGGGGGCCAGCACGGCCGCCACCGCGTGTGGGGGCATGGGTCCGCGCTCGCGCAGCAACTCGCGCAGCGTGCCGCCCTCGACGAGTTCCATGACGAGATAAGGCGCCGCCCGGCTGATGTCTCCGCCGCCTTGGTCGTAAACCGCTACCAGCCCAGGACTTTTCAAACCGGCGGCGGCGCGGGCCTCGCGCTGGAACCGGGTCAGGAACTGCTGATCACCGGAGTACCGCGAATCCATGACCTTGAGTGCGACCAGCCGGTCAAGCCGGGTGTCCAGGCCGCGGTACACCGTCGACATGCCGCCGCTGGCGATCGGGGCATCCACCCGGTAGCGCCCGTCCAGCACCGCACCGATCAGGGGGTCGGGTTGGTGGGATGGCTGCACCTGGCAATCGTACGGCTCTAGAATCTCCTGGGTGAGCAGCATTCCGGCCGCCGAGGACGTTATCGATCCCGATGAAGCGGTCTACGACCTTCCCGCAGTGGCATCCATGCTGGGTATTCCGGTGACCAAAGTGCACCAGCAGCTCCGGGACGGGCACCTCATCGGAGTGCGCCGGGGCGGTGCCATCGTGGTGCCCAAGATCTTCTTCGACGCGAAGGGGCAAGTGGTCAAGCAGCTGCCGGGCCTGCTCGTCGTGTTGCGCGACGGTGGCTACCACGAAACCGACATCGTGCGTTGGCTGTTCACCGCGGACGAGTCGCTGACGCTGAGCCGCGACGGGAGCACCGAACGCACCACCAACGCGCGTCCGGTCGACGCGCTGCATTCGCACCAGGCCAGGGAAGTGCTGCGGCGCGCCCAGGCTATGGGGTACTAGCCGGCTCGGCTGTCGCCGTCTGCGGCTCCGGCGCGTGGGCCAGCGAGTACCACGCTGCCACGGCGCATCCCGTCGCCAGGATGACATGCAGCCAGGAGTACATGCCGTGCGATCCGTCGGGTTTGAAGATCACCATGATCCAGGTCGAGAACCCGGCGATCAGCGCGATCGCCGACCGGCTCTGCGCCAGTGCTGAGACGATCGCCAGCGGCCACGTGTAGTACCAGGGCAGCGCGGCGGGCACGAACAGCACGACGACGGCCATCACCAGCGCGATGCCGATCAGCGCCTCCCGGTCGGTGTGGCGGAATCGCCACCACAGCAACGGAAGGGAGATCGCGATGATCGCGATGCCGATGATGCGGGTGACGTCCAGCACCGCGTAGAAGCTGACGGTGGTGAACAGCCCGCCGATGGCGTGGATCAGGTTGGCCACAGCAGTCGGGATGGTCAGCCAGTTCACGATCTTCACCGAGCCGGCCAACGCGGTCAGCCAGCCGAGCCCGACGCCCGCCGCCACCGTGGTCACGGCGAACACCACGCTGAAGATCGCTCCCGATGCGGCGGTCGCCGCGATCCAGGTGCGGACGGCGCCCCACGGGCGTCGTTCGCGCAACTGGCGCATCCAGACCCACACCATGAATGGAAGTGCCAGTCCCGCGGTGGCTTTCACCGCCACCGCGAGGGCGATCAGGCTGACGCCGGCGATGGGATGCCGTTCGAAGGTCAGCGCGATGGCGGCCATCATCAGCCCGACCATCAGCATCTCGTTGTGGACACCGCCCATCAGATGGATGATCACCAGCGGGTTGAGGACGCAAATCCACAGGGCGGCAGCGCTGTTGGCGCCGACGTGGCGGGCCACCCGGGGCGCCGCCCAGATCAACATGACCAGACCGGGCAGCATGCACAGCCGCAGTAGCATGGTGCCCTGCACCACGTGGTCGCCGACGATCATGGTGACGAATTTCGCCACCAGGATGAATGCCGGCCCATACGGCGCGGTGGTGGTGGTCCAGATCGGACTCACGTTGTCCAGCAACGAGTTCGGGTTGTCCACCGGCCCGACGAGGTAGGGGTCAAGCCCGTCGCGCAGCAGCGCGCCCTGGGCCAGATAGGAGTAGGTGTCGCGGCTGAACACCGGCACGCTCAGCAGCAGTGGGGCCAGCCAGAAGCCGGTCGTCGCGATCATCGTGGAGTCGGTCGCCGTGCGGTCCACCACGCGCCGGCCCAGTGCCAGCCAGGCGACGAGCATCAGGGCCACGCCGGTCCACAGCAGGATCGACGACAGCACCAGCCCATGGCCGAACCGGAACCAGGACAGGTGCATCGACTCCAGCAGCGGATCGTGCTGCCGGGTACTGCCGGCACCCAGCCCGCCCAGAGCGATCAGGATGGCGCCGGCGAAGCCGAGCAGCGCCGGGCGGCCCTCGTCGGATCGTCCGAACGTGATCAGCCGGGCCAGCGCCCCGGGCGCAGTAGTCGAGGTGGTCATCGTCGGTGTCTACGCGGACCGGTTCGACGCCCGCCGGGCGAGTTCGGTGAGTCCGGCCTTGGCCTGGTCGTCGATGGGGGACGACGCGAGGGCGTCCAGTCCGCGGTCGGTGAGCAGCGCGATGCGCTGTTCGACGGCGGCCAGCGCACCCACGGACTCGATCACGCCGCACAGGTCGCTGACCTGGCCGTCGGTCAGGTCGGTCCCGATCGAGTCGCGCAGCAGGCTCGCCGCGGCCGGGTCGGCGCGTTCGGCCAGCTCAACGGCCTCGGCCAGCAGCACCGTGCGCTTGCCTGAGCGCAGGTCGTCACCCGATGGCTTGCCGGTGACGGCCGGATCACCGAACACGCCGAGCACGTCGTCGCGCAGCTGGAACGCGATGCCCAGATCGGTGCCGACCGCGTGGAAGATCTTCTGTACGTCGGGCCGGTCGGCCGCCGCTGCGGCGCCCAGCTGCAGCGGCCGGGTGACGGTGTATGACGCGGTTTTGTACAAGTTCACGTTCATCGCGGAAGCCACGGTGTCGGCGCCGCTGGATTCGGCGACGATGTCGAGGTACTGCCCGCCGAGGACCTCGGTGCGGATGTGCGCCCACACCTCGTTGACGCGCCGCCGCGCATCGGCGGACAGGTCGGCGTTCGAGACGACGTCGTCGGCCCACGACAGCGCGAGGTCGCCGAGCAGGATGGCCGCGGACAATCCGAACTGCTCCGAGGAGCCGCGCCAGCCCTGCCGGCGGTGCCGGTCGGCGAACAGCCGGTGCACCGTGGGCAGGCCGCGCCGGGTTGCCGAACAGTCGATGACGTCATCGTGGACCAGAGCGCAGGCCTGTAGCAGTTCCAATGCGGAGAACAGGCGCAACACCGCCGGGTCGGCTGGGTGGCCGGGGTCGGGAGCCACGGCGCGCCAGCCCCAGTAGGCGAACGCCGGGCGGACCCGCTTGCCGCCGCGGAGCACGAACTCTTCGAGTGCGCCCGTCACCTCGGCGTAGGCGTCGCCGATGTAGGCGCTGTCCCGCCGGCGTTCGGCGAGATAGTCGCGCAGTTGATCTGTGATGGCATTCGCCAGCTCGCCAGCCGACGGACCTGCGGCATCGACGCTCAGCGCGCGTCCCCTCTCCTGACCCCGGAATAGTGCATCCAGATTAGAGGGTGTCGGGTCAGCGGTCGGACACAGTCACAAAGTCACTCGTCGGACACAGTGGTGAAGTCACTCATCGGACACTGGGGCGAAGTCACTCGTCGGACACTGTGGCGAACTTGGGGGACCGGTCGCGGCTCCAGTAGGCGAGGCCGCCGATGACGCCCGCGATCGCGAAGGCCAGGACGGCCATCCAGATCGCGGCCGTGGTGAACGAGCGCGCGCTCGGGTCGGTGTAGCGTGCCTGGGCCTTCATGGTGCTCACGACGCCGGGCTTGAGTTTCCACTGGACGATGTCGCTGGCCACCCGCTCGCCGTTGGTCGACGTGACGTCGCCGGGGAACGCCACCGACAGCGTGACGTCGGAATCCGGATCGCTGAGCGTGGTCAGGTCCACGCGGCCTTCGAGGATCACCAGGTCGCCGGCACGGCGCAGCGAGATGTCGGCGCCGGCCGAGTCACGACTCAGATTGGCCAGCTGGGGCACCTCGGAGAAGCTCAGGTCCGAGAACACCGCCTCGGAGCCGACGTAGTCGTCCTTGCGATAGTCCGAGACCGCCACCTTCTGGGCGAACGGCAGGTTGTTGGTCAGCTGCGGACCTTTGTCGTCCGAGTTCTTGGCTTTGGCGGCGGCCACGATCTGACCCGAGACCCGGTCGTCCGGCGAGACGGTGAGTGAGGTGTGGACGCGCACGCAGCCGACGGCGAGGGGGAGCAGCATCAGAAACAGCAGCATGGCGCGCAGGTGGCGGCGGCGGTTCACGCCGTTATCGTGCCAGATGGGGCGTGCACAGGGCTTCAGAGTGGCAGGGCGCGGCCCAAAATGGCGAACGGCCGCGGATCACCGGGGAAGAAGTAGCTGCGCATCACGTCCTGGAAACCCAGCCGGCGGTAAAGCCGCCAGGCCCGGTTGCCTTCGTCGAGGATCTCCGGCGTCGACAGCAGGACGTGCGATTCGGCGGCGCCGGCGAGCAGCCGGCGGGCGAGTGCCTCGCCGAGCCCGTGCCCCTGGGCGCGCGGGTGGATGTGCAGCTCGGTGAGCTCGAAGTACCCATTCATCAGCTGGTCGATGCGTTCGCTCGGGGTACCGACGTGACGCAGCCCCGTGGCGACCTGTTGGTACCACCACTGATCGGGTGCGCCGCGGTACCCGTAGGCGACGCCGAGCATGGGCGCCGAGTCGATGGACCCGCCTTCTGCCATTTCCGGCGAGGGAACCTCGAACGCGGCAACGCCGGTCCACCCGTCACGCCGGGTGTGTTCCAGCCACATCGAGGCGCGCTGGCGTTCGGTGCCGCGCGGGTAGCGCATGGCGTCGACGTAGACGGACAACGCGTCGTCGAGTCGGTGCTGCATGTCAGCCGGCGACAGATCGGTCAGCAGCGTCGCCACGGTGTGAGCCTTTCGGTGCAGCAGGGAACGTTGGTGTCGGGTTGCGCAGCAGGCGCTGTCGCCCGGCCGACGTCCCAGTCTTACAATTCGGGAGTCTGAAGTATGTGGTACGTGTCTGTGTGACCTCGTATCATGACTGTTAGGGATCCGTGACCACGGGTGCAGACGTCAGGAGCCGCTGCGGGCAGCGGTGTGAATTGGGAGGCGCGGATGCCACTCTCCGATCATGAGCAGCGCATGCTCGACCAGATCGAGAGTGCGCTGTACGCCGAGGACCCGAAGTTCGCTTCGAGCGTCCGGGGCGGCACGCTGCACGCGCCGTCGGCGCGCCGGCGGCTACAGGGCGCGGGGTTGTTCGTCTTGGGTCTGGCGCTGTTGGTGCTGGGCGTGGCATTTCGGATTCTGTGGGTCAACCAGCTGCCGATCCTGAGCGTGATCGGTTTCGTGGTGATGTTTGCCGGTGCGGTGTTCGCCGTGACCGGCCCACGGGTGCTCTCCAAGGAGAAGTCGGCGCCGGCCGGCGGCAAGTCCAAGCGTGCTCGCGCCGGTAATTCCTTCACAAACCGGATGGAAGATCGATTCCGTCGCAGGTTCGACGAATAAACGCCGACGCGTGATGCAGGGGTAGCCGATTCGGCTGCCCCTGTTTTTTGTTTTCGCCGCCCCTCGAGGGGTGTGACTCCCAGACACGCCGGGTTGGTAGCGAAATTTGCCGGCGGTCGCGGCGCGGCGATTTTGCAGGGGCTGGGCTCCGCGGTTCCCCACATTGCCCCACCGCATCCTCGCATGGCCATTTAACTGCGGTTTTAGCGCGCATCCAGGCCGTTTGCCGCCGTCCTTCACTGCAGGGTTCTCGTGATTACTGCGTGAGGTGGGGCAGATAAGGCCATTTTTAGACTTTGAATGGAGAGAAGTGGGGGATTGTGGGGTAATGTGGCGGACGTCGGAGAGACCGGACTCCGGAGTCGTGGGAGGTGCCTGATGTTCCTGGGTACCTACACGCCGAAGCTCGACGACAAGGGGCGACTGACGTTGCCCGCCAAGTTCCGCGACGCACTGGCAGGAGGGTTGATGGTCGCCAAAAGTCCAGATCACAGCCTCGCCGTGTACCCGAGGGTCGAGTTCGAAGAAGAGATTGCCCGCCGTGTGGCGAGTACTCCCCGGAATGACCCCGCCGCTCGTGCCGACCTGCGCGTTTTTGCCGCAGGCGCCGACGAGCAGCACCCCGACGCTCAGGGCCGCATCACCCTGTCCGCCGACCACCGTCGCTACGCGAGCCTCACCAAGGAATGCGTCGTGATCGGTGCGGTCGACTACCTCGAAATTTGGGATGCCGCGGCCTGGCAGACCTACCAATCCACTCACGAAGAGAACTTCTCCGCGGCAAGCGATGAAGCGCTCGGCAGCACCCATTGACCTGCAGGCCCGTGCAGCGTGGCCTCTGCCCGAACCGGCCCTGGCGTACTTCCCCAACGTCAGGTCCGCGAACTCGGACAGAGACCTCGTTGCAGGGGCCGCACAAATCCACCAGCTGAAGCCTTTTGGGGGTGTTGCGTTGACCGATCGCCGGCCGCACATCCCGGTGATGCTGGACCGCTGTGTCGAGCTGCTCGCCCCGGCACTCAGCCGGCGCGACGCCGACGGCAGCGGCGCCGTCATGATCGACGCGACGTTGGGTGCCGGTGGGCACTCCGAAGCCTTCCTGACGCGCTTTCCCGGTCTGACACTCATCGGCCTGGACCGGGACCAGACCGCGCTGCGGCTGGCGGGGGAGCGGCTCGCACCGTTCGGTGACCGCGTGCACCTGGTGCACACCGCGTACGACGGCATCGACGACGCACTGACCCAATCCGGTTACCGCCCAGGCGAATTGGATGCCATCCTGTTCGACCTCGGGGTGTCCTCCATGCAGCTCGACCAGGCCGAACGCGGTTTCGCCTACGCGCAGGACGCGCCATTGGACATGCGGATGGACCAGACTTCGGGCCTGACCGCGGCCGACATCCTGAACACCTATGACGCCAAGGCGCTCACCCGCGTGCTGCGCGAGTACGGCGAGGAGAAGTTCGCCTCCCGCATCGCCGGCGCGATCGTCCGGGAACGGGGCCGTCGCCCGTTCACGACGACGACCGAACTCGTCGAGCTGCTGTACGCGGTGATTCCGGCTCCGGCCCGTCGGACCGGTGGCCACCCCGCCAAGCGGACGTTCCAGGCGCTGCGCACCGAGGTCAACGGAGAGCTGGACTGCCTGCGCGCGGCGATACCGGCGGCGCTGGACGCGCTGCGACCCGGCGGTCGCATCGCGGTGGAGGCCTATCAGTCGCTGGAAGACCGAATCGTCAAGGGCTACTTCGCCGATGCCATCGCATCGCGCACTCCGGAGGGTCTGCCCATGGAGTTACCCGGCTACGAGCCGCTCTTCATCTCGCTGACGCGAGGCGCCGAGCGGGCCGACGAACACGAACTCGAATTGAATCCACGTAGCGCATCGGTTCGGCTGCGCGCACTGGAAAAAGTTGTCACAAGGGGAGGTCTGTGATGGCAAAGCGGCCAGCACCGGTACGCAGCGGTGGCACTCGACGGGGCACCGACCCGGACCCGCGCCGGCGCACCGGAGGGCGGACCCGCCGCGGCGACGAGCCCGAGGCCCGGCGCGACGTCGGCAAGCGGGAAGCGGGGCGCGACAACAAGACTGACGCCCGCGTCAAGCGTGGCAAGCGCGACGTCCGGCCCCAGCGGTCCAAGCCCACCGGTGCCGGTCCGCAGACCACGCCGTTCGCCCGGCCTGCTGCGGCACCGTCGCGCCCCAAGAGTGCCTCTCAGGCCAAGGCTCGAGCCAAGGCGCGTAAGGCCAAGGCGCCCAAGGTTGTTCGCACGCCGCTGCGGGAGCGGCTGATCATCCGTATTGCCGAGATGGACCTGAACCCGCGGCGCCTGATCGCGCGGGTGCCCTTCGTCGTGCTGATCATCGGTGCGCTCGGCATGGGTCTCGGCGTCACGCTGTGGCTGTCGACCTCGGCGGCAGAGCGGTCCTACGAACTGGGCCGCGCCAAAGAGATCAATCAGGCTCTGCAGCAACAGAAAGAGGCCCTCGAGCGTGACGTGCTGGTGGCGCAGGCCGCGCCGGCACTCGCCGATGCGGCCCGCAACCTCGGCATGATCCCGTCCCGCGACACCGCGCACCTGGTGCAGGATCCGACCGGCAATTGGCTGCTGGTCGGTAGTCCCAAGCCGGCGCAGGGGGTTCCGCCGCCACCCCTGAACACGCCGCTGCCCGAGGCGGCCCCGCCCGCCCCGGCGCCCGCCCGGGTCTCGGCGCCCGCCGCTGCTCCCGCCCCGGCGCCGGCTGCCGCGCCCGTTCCGGTCCCGGGCGCTGTAGCGGTCCCAGGCGCCATTCCGGTCCCGGGTGCGGTTCCGGCCCCGGCTGCCGCTCCCGCACCGGTGGTGGTGGACCCGCGCGAGCAGGTCGTACGTCCGCCGGCGCCCGCGGCTCCGGTGCTCGCAGTCCCCGCGCCCGCGCTCGCGGCTCCCTTCCCCGCCGCACCGGCCCTCCCGGTGCCCGGGCAGGGCACCCTGCCTGGGCCGGCCCAGCAGCCTGAGGCCGCGCTGCCCGTGCCGGCTGCGCAGGTTCCGGTTCCGGCGCAGGTCCCGGCTCCGGTTCCGGCCCCGCTGCCGGTGCAGCCCGCCCCCGGCCTTCCCGCATGAGCGGCACGCGCCCGAGCAAGCCCGGCGCTACGCGGACGGGCGCGCCGCGCAAGCGGCAGCCCGCCGCCAAACCGCGCACCGCGCAACCGCATTCGGCCCGCGACCGACGGACCCGCGAGGCTGTCGTACCCGAGGGGCGGACCGGCTCGTTCGGGTTCCGCCACAAAGCCGGCAACATCGTCATCGCGCTGGTGCTGGTGACGGCGGCCGTGCAGTTGTTCTTCCTGCAGGGCCCGCGTGCGGCGGGTCTGCGCGCCGAGGCCGCCAGTCAGCTCAAGGTCACCGACGTGGAGAAGGCGGTGCGCGGCAGCATCGTCGACCGCAACAACGCCAAGCTGGCGTTCACCATCGAGGCGCGGGCCCTGACCTTCCAGCCCAACCGAATTCGTCAGCAGCTGACCGAGGCGAAGGCGAAGACCCCGGCGGCGCCGGACCCGGACAAGCGCCTCAACGAGATCGCGGTCGGCGTGGCCGGTCTGCTGAACAACAAGCCCGATGCCGCGACCCTGGCCAAGAAGATCACCGGCAGGGATTCGTTCGTCTACCTGGCCCGGGCGGTCGATCCGGCGGTCTCCGACGCCATCACCAAGAAGTACCCCGAGGTGGGTGCCGAGCGTCAGGATATCCGGCAGTACCCGGGTGGCTCGCTGGCCGCCAACATCGTCGGCGATATCGGCTGGGACGGCCACGGCCTACTCGGGCTCGAAGACTCCTTCGACGCAAAGCTTTCCGGCACCGACGGATCGGTCACCTACGACCGCGGTTCGGACGGCGTGGTGATCCCCGGCAGCTACCGGGACCGGCACGACGCCATCAACGGCGCGACGGTGCAGCTCACCCTCGACAACGACATCCAGTACTACGTCCAGCAGCAGGTGCAGCAGGCCAAGGACATGTCCGGGGCGCACGACGTCTCCGCCGTGGTCCTGGACGCGAAAACCGGTGAGATTCTGGCCATGACGAACGACAACACGTTCGACCCGGCGCAGGAGCTGAGCCGGCAGGACGACAAGCAGATGGGCAACCTGCCCGTGACGTCGCCTTTCGAACCGGGTTCGGTCAACAAGATCGTCACCGCGGCCTCGGTCATCGAGTTCGGCCTGTCGAATCCCGATGAGGTGCTGCAGGTCCCGGGTACGTACAACATGGGTGGCGTCACCATCCACGACGCGTGGGGCCATGGCGTTGACCCGTACACCACCACCGGCGTCTTCGGGAAGTCCTCGAACATCGGCACGCTGATGCTGGCGCAGCGGGTCGGTCCGGAACGGTTCGCCGACATGCTGACGAAGTTCGGCCTCGGCCAGCGCACGGGTTCCGGGTTGCCAGGCGAGAGTTCGGGTCTGGTTCCGCCGATCGATCAATGGTCGGGCAGCTCGTTCGCGAACCTGCCCATCGGCCAAGGTCTTTCGATGACACTGTTGCAGATGACCGGCATGTACCAGGCGATCGCGAACGACGGCGTGCGCATCCCGCCGCGCATCGTGAAGTCGGTCGTCTCGGCCGACGGCACCCACCAGGACCAGAAGGCGCCGGAAACCGTCCGGGTGGTGTCGCCCGAGACCGCAAAAACGGTGCGCAACATGTTCCGCGCGATACTTCAGCGGGACCCGCGCGGTACCCAGCAGGGCACCGGCTGGCCGGGCGCCGTCGAGGGCTACCAGATGGCCGGCAAGACCGGTACCGCGCAGCAGATCAACCCGGCGTGCGGCTGCTACTACGACGACCACTACTGGATCACCTTCGCCGGTATGGCGCCGGCCGACGATCCGCGGTACGTCGTGGGCATCATGGCCAACAACCCGCAGCGCAACCCTGACGGAACTCCTGGGCACTCGATGGCCGGGCTCTACCACAACATCGCGGCGTGGCTGATGCAGCGCGAGAACGTGCCGCTGTCACCGGACCCGGGTCCGCCGTTGATCCTGCAGGCCACCTGACCGGGCAGGTGCCCGTATCCGGCCCGGTACTGTGTCATGGCCATGTCTTCGCCTACCTTGCGCCCCGCTGACCCTGTCGGAGCCGCACTGGGCTTGTTGGCCGACCACGTCGGCGCAGCGCTGTCATCCGATTCGCAGGTCCGGGAGTTGCGGGTCACCGGCGTCACGCTGAGCAGCCGGGATGTCGTCGCCGGGGATCTGTTCGCGGCGCTGCCGGGATCGGCCGCACACGGTGCCCGGTTCGCCGCCGATGCGGTCGCTGTCGGCGCCGCGGCGGTGCTGACCGACGCGGCCGGCCTGGACCTGCTCGATGTCACCGTGCCCGTTCTCGTCCACCCCGACCCGCGTGCGGTACTGGGTGAAGTCGCCGCCGAGATCTACGGCCGGCCATCCGAGCGGTTGCGCGTCATCGGCATCACCGGGACCTCCGGCAAGACCACGACCACCTATCTGGTCGAAGCCGGACTGCGCGCCGCCGGGCGGGTGGCCGGTCTGATCGGCACCGTCGGCATCCGGATCGACGGCCGCGACCTGCCGAGTTCGCTGACCACTCCCGAGGCCCCGGCGCTGCAGGCGCTGCTGGCCACCATGGTCGAGCGTGGCGTGGACACCGTGGTCATGGAGGTGTCCAGCCACGCGTTGTCACTGGGCCGGGTGGACTCGCTGCGCTTTGCCGCCGGGGGTTTCACCAACCTGTCCCGGGACCACCTGGACTTCCATCCGACGATGGAGGACTACCTGGACGCCAAAGCCCGCCTGTTCCAACCGGATTCGCCCAACCATGCTGCCGTGTCGGTCGTGTGTGTCGACGACGACTGGGGCCGCCGGATGGCCGCCCGGGCCGCCGACCCGGTGACCGTCAGCACCACAGGCGACGCCAACTGGACCATCGCCGATATCGAGGCCGACCGCGGTGGTCAGCAGTTCACCGCTATCGGGCCCGACGGCGTCCGGCACGGGCTGCGGATCGGCCTGCCCGGCGGTTACAACGTCGCCAACGCGCTGTTGGCCGTCGCACTGCTCGACGCCGTGGGCGTCACCCCGGAGCAGGCAGCGCCGGGACTGGCCACCGCCAGCGTGCCCGGCCGCCTACAGCGCATCGACCGTGGGCAGGATTTCCTGGCCCTCGTCGACTATGCGCACAAGCCCGGCGCCCTGGAGGCCGTGCTGCAGACGCTGCGCCCGCAGACCCAGGGCCGGCTGGCCGTGGTGTTCGGCGCCGGCGGCAACCGCGACGCCGGCAAACGCGAACCGATGGGACGCATCGCCGCGGAACTCGCGGACCTGGTTGTGATCACCGATGACAACCCGCGTGACGAAGACCCCGACCTGATCCGGGCCACCATCGCGGCGGGTGCCGCCGACGGATCGGCCGAGGTGGTGGTGATCGGTGACCGGCGGGCGGCCATCGACCATGCCGTCGGCTGGGCCCGAGCCGGCGACACCGTCCTGGTCGCGGGGAAGGGACACGAGTCGGGTCAGACCCGCGCAGGCAGTACTCGTCCTTTTGACGATCGTGACGAGTTGGCCGCCTCTTTGGATCAGGTCCTGCATGCCGCGACCGTGAAGACTGGGGAGTCACCCGCATGATCGACCTGACCCTGGCAGAGATCGCCGACATCGTCGGCGGCGAGCTGTCCGACATCACCGCCGATGCCGCGGCGTCGACCCGGGTGACCGGGACCGTGGAGTTCGACTCGCGGGCCGTCACCGCGGGCGGGTTGTTCCTGGCCCTGCCGGGCGCCCGGTCGGACGGACACGACTTTGCCGCAGGCGCGGTGGCGGCCGGCGCCGTCGCGGTGTTGGCGGCCCGGCCGGTCGGCGTGCCGGCCATCGTCGTGAAACCTGTCGCCGGGCAGGTTGATTCATCCTCGGGTGCGCTTGAGCACGACGCCGATGGTTCGGGCGCCGCAGTGCTGGCCGCCCTGGGCAAGCTGGCCCGCGCGGTGGCCGACCGGTTGGCTGCCGGCGGACTGCGGATCATCGGTGTCACCGGCTCGTCGGGCAAGACGTCGACCAAGGATCTGCTGGCCGCGGTGCTGGCACCGCTGGGCGAAGTGATCGCGCCGCCGGGATCGTTCAACAACGAGCTCGGCCATCCGTGGACGGTGCTGCGAGCCACCCCGGACACCGACTTCCTGGTGCTGGAGATGTCCGCGCGGCACCCTGGGAACATCGCGGCCCTCGCCGCGATCGCGCCCCCGTCGATCGGTGTGGTGCTCAACGTCGGCACCGCACATCTCGGCGAGTTCGGCTCACGCGAGGTCATCGCGGCGACGAAATCCGAACTGCCGCAAGCGGTACCGGCCACCGGTGTCGTCATCCTCAACGCCGACGACGCCGCCGTGGCGGCGATGGCGGAGACCACCGCGGCCCGCGTGGTGCACGTCTCCCGGTCGCCCGGTGCCGATGTCTGGGCCGGTGACGTCAGCCTCGACGAGTTGGCCCGCCCCCGCTTCTCGCTGCATGCGGGGGACCAGCAGGTCGACGTCGCACTGGCGGTGCATGGTGATCATCAGGTGTCCAACGCGCTCAGCGCGGCGGCGGTGGCGCTGGAATGTGGCGCGACCCTGCAGCAGGTGGCCGACGCGCTCGCCGGCGCCGGACCCGTCTCCAAGCACCGCATGCAGGTCACGACTCGCGCTGACGGAGTCGTGGTGGTGAACGACGCCTACAACGCCAATCCCGATTCGATGCGGGCGGGTCTCAAGGCACTGGCCTGGATGGCCAAGTCGGCGCGCGCCGAGACCGGTGCGCCGGTGCGTAGCTGGGCGGTGCTCGGCGAGATGGCAGAACTGGGTGATGACGCGATTGCCGAACATGACAGCATCGGTCGACTGGCCGTGCGTTTAGATGTCTCACGACTGGTTGTCGTCGGAACCGGGAGGACTATGGGCGCCATGCAACACGGCGCGGTGATGGAAGGCTCGTGGGGCAGCGAGGTATCGCCGGTCCCCGATGCCGGTGCCGCGCTCGATTTGCTGCGCGCCGAGCTGGAGCCCGGCGATGTCGTGCTGGTCAAGGCCTCGAATTCGGCGGGGCTCGGCGCACTGGCTGAGGAGCTGGCGCGGGAGGGGCAAGCGTGATTCAGATCCTGTTCGCCGTCGGCATCGCGCTCGCGGTGTCGATCGTGCTGACGCCGGTGCTGATCCGGCTGTTCACCCGGCGCGGCTTCGGCCACGAGATCCGCGAGGACGGTCCGGCCAGCCACCAGAAGAAACGCGGAACGCCGTCGATGGGTGGCGTCGCGATCGTCACCGGTATCTGGTGCGGGTACCTGGGCACCCACGTGGTGGGTCTGCTGGTCGACGGCGAAGGGCCGTCGGCTTCCGGTCTGCTGGTGCTCGGCCTGGCCACTTCGCTGGGTGCGGTCGGCTTCATCGACGATCTGATCAAGATCCGGCGATCCCGCAACCTGGGCCTGAACAAGACCGCCAAGACCGTCGGGCAGCTGGTGTCCGCCGTTCTGTTCGGCGCTCTGGTGCTGCAGTTCCGCAACGCCAACGGTCTGACACCGGGGAGTGCCGGCCTGTCCTACGTGCGCGAGATCGCCACCGTCACCCTGGGCCCGCTGCTGTTCGTGTTGTTCGTCGTGGTGCTGGTGAGCGCGTGGTCCAACGCGGTGAACTTCACCGACGGTCTGGACGGCCTGGCCGCCGGCGCCATGGCGATGGTCAGCGCCGCATACGTGCTGATCACGTTCTGGCAGTACCGCAACGCGTGCGCCACCAGCCCGGGGCCGGGCTGCTACAACGTCCGCGATCCGCTGGACCTGGCACTGGTCGCGGCCGCGACGGCGGGCGCCTGCATCGGCTTCCTCTGGTGGAATGCCGCGCCGGCCAAGATCTTCATGGGCGACACCGGCTCCCTGGCACTCGGCGGCATCATCGCCGGCCTGTCGGTGACCAGCCGCACCGAGACGCTGGCCATTGTGCTGGGCGCCCTGTTCGTCGCCGAGGTCACCTCGGTGGTGGTGCAGATTCTCGCGTTCCGGACCACCGGTCGCCGGGTGTTCCGAATGGCGCCGTTCCATCATCACTTCGAGCTGGCCGGCTGGGCCGAAACCACCGTGATCATCAGATTCTGGTTGCTCACCGCCATTGCCTGCGGGCTCGGGGTGGCACTGTTCTACAGCGAGTGGCTCTCTGCCGGTGGCCGCTAGACACGGCTCCCAGCCAACATCCAGCAGGTGCGCCGGGGGGCCGGTAGCCGCTGTTAGGGTCGCGCCATGAATGTCGAGAAATACCTGGTCGGGCCGGTTGTCGTGGTGGTTGGTGCGGCGTTGCTCGCCGGCTGCGGCGGCTCGGACAGCAAGTCCGGAGGCAGCGAGGCCGCGGCGAAGTACGACATTTCGAAGGTCGGCGGCGCCAAGTCCAGCCTGCCGCCGGGTTTTGACCCCATGGATCTGGAGCGGGACACCGTCACTCAGGAGAAGCTCGACGCGCCCGGTGTCGGCGCACTGACCACGACGCCGCCGTCGGTCGTCACTCCCGCCGAGTGTGCGTCGCTGCTCAAGCCGCTCGCGCCGGCCGGCGTCGGAGCCAAGACGGCGGGCTTCATCGGCAGCGACCAGGAGGCCCACACCATCATCGTCATGGCGGCGGAGGCCGATAAGACCGTCGGCGAACTCGGCCACTCCGGCTGCGATCACCTCACCGTCGATACGACCGACGGTGTCACCGCGACGGTCGAACGCGTGCCCGGTCCCGAGATCGCCGGCGCAAAGACCATGGGTGTGCAGGCGCACATCACCGCCAATGGCAAGGCCATCGAGGAAACCACCTATACCGCAGTCCTGGGCGACAAGACGGTTGCCGTCGTGCAGGCCGACATCGACCCGCAGGTCGCGAAGGACGTGCTCGTCAAGACCGTTGCGGCAATGAAGAGCTGACCCGCGCCCCGGGTTCCCCGGGGCGTGCACCCAGGTCATCGATCCGGGATGACGTACCGGCCGCGCATTCGTGAACGTCGTGATGTCACAAGTTCCTGGCAAATCACCCCATTCCGGCGACACGCGCCGGATGTGCCGCGCCCGACGACGGTGACAGGGGAGGATTTTGGGATGCAAGGGACAGTTGTGGTTTTCGTGACCAATGTGAATAACGAGGTCGGGTAGTCACATGCCGGATATCCTTGCGAAGCTCCGCCGGAGCAAAGCCGGCCCGGACGGCGCCGACGACTCGACGCCGGCCGACGGCGCCACCGCTTCGGACGGTGGCCAGCCCGCCAAAGACGCCGCCCAGCCCGCCGCGCCCACGCGGCAGGGTCCCCGGGCGCGGTTCGGGGCCTGGCTGAGCCGGCCGATGACATCGTTCCACCTGGTCATCGCATGCGCGGCTTTGCTCATCACGCTGGGCCTGACCATGGTGCTCTCCGCCTCGGGCGTGCACTCGTACGACGAGGACGGCTCGCCCTGGACCATCTTCGCCAAGCAGGTGCTCTGGACGGTCATCGGCCTGTTCGCGTTCTACATCGCGCTACGTCTACCCATCTCGTTCATGCGCCGGATGGCGCTGCCGGCCTTCATCGTCAGCCTGGTGTTGATCGCGTTGGTGCTGATCCCCGGCATCGGCCACCTGTCGAACGGTGCCCGCGGCTGGTTCGTCGTCGCCGGTTTCTCCATGCAGCCGTCCGAGCTGACCAAGATCGCCTTCGCGATCTGGGGATCGCACCTGCTGGCGACGCGCCGCATGCAGCACGCCGGCCTGAAAGAACTGCTGTTTCCGCTGGTACCGGCGGCGGTGCTGGCCCTGGGCCTGATCGTCGCCGAGCCTGACCTCGGCCAGACGGTGTCGGTCGGCATCATCCTGCTGGGCCTGCTCTGGTACGCCGGCCTGTCGCTGAAGATCTTCGCCACCTCGCTGCTGGCGGCGGTCGGCGCGGCCGCGATGCTCGCGGTGTCCGCCGGTTACCGCTCGGACCGCGTGCGGGCCTGGCTGGATCCCGACTCCGATCTGCTGGGTATCGGATACCAGTCCCGCCAGGCCAAATACGCACTGGCCAATGGCGGCATGTTCGGTGACGGCCTGGGGCAGGGGACCGCGAAGTTCAACTACCTGCCCAATGCGCACAACGACTTCATCTTCGCCATCATCGGCGAAGAGCTGGGGTTCGTCGGCGCGGTGGGCATGCTGTGCCTGTTCGGCCTGTTCGCCTACACCGGTATGCGGATCGCCCGCCGGTCGGTCGACCCGTTCCTGCGGCTGCTGACCGCCACCACGACGCTGTGGGTGGTCGGCCAGGTGTTCATCAACGTCGGTTACGTGCTCGGCCTGCTGCCCGTGACCGGCATCCAGCTGCCTCTCATCTCTGCCGGCGGAACAGCAACGGCCACAACACTTCTGCTGATCGGCCTGATCGCCAATGCGGCGCGTCACGAGCCTGAGGCGGTGGCCGCGCTGCGGGCCGGTCGCGACGACCGGATGAACCGGATCCTGCGACTGCCGCTGCCGGTGCCGTATTCGCCGACCGACCCGGACTCGGCCCGGGACCGGGTGCGCGGCCGTGCCGACAAGCCCGTTCGCAAGCCTGCCGCCCGGCAGACCAACCCCGCCAAACCGGCAAAGCCCACGAAATCGGCGCGACCCACCCGTCAGGCCGGTAGGCGGGAACCGCCCGCCAGGCAGCGCCGGGCCGACGCCCCGAGGCGGACGCGACGAGCCGAGGAACCGGACCGGCGCGCGGACCACAGCCGCAGCAAGCGCGGCAACCCCGTACCGGGCGACGGCGCCGGACGGCGCGCAAGGCAAAATGGTGACCTCAAGGGTCAACAAAGACGTGACCCGCGCCGGTCGGACCCACGGGTTCGCACATTGGAAGGTCAGCGGTACGGGTGAGTCAGGATTGGGTGTGAGTTCGGACGGAGGCGAGCGGAGCGACGGGGAAAGGCCCGGAGGCGAGCGGAGCGACGGGGAAACCCGGAGCATCTCGGTGGTTCTGGCCGGAGGCGGCACCGCAGGTCACATCGAGCCCGCGATGGCGGTCGCCGACGCCTTGGTGGCGCTGCGCCCCGACGTCCGGATCACTGCCCTCGGCACCGCCCGTGGGCTGGAAACCCGCCTGATCCCCGAGCGTGGCTACGACCTCCAGCTGATCACCCCGGTTCCGTTTCCGCGCAAGCCTTCTGCTGACCTGGCCCGGCTGCCCATGCGGGTCCGCGCCGCGGTTCGCGAGACACGTGACATCCTCGACTCGGTCCAGGCCGACGTCGTCGTGGGTTTCGGCGGCTATGTCTCGCTGCCCGCCTACCTCGCCGCCCGCGGCGGTGGGCTGCGCCGGCGCCGCACGGTTCCGGTGGTGGTGCACGAGGCCAACGCCAGCGCCGGCTGGGCAAACAAGGTCGGCGCCCGTTCGGCGCGCCGGGTGCTGGCCGCGGTGCCGGATTCTGGTCTGCGGCGCGGCGAGGTCGTCGGCATCCCGGTGCGGGAGTCGATCACCTCACTGGACCGGGCCGCGCTGCGCGCGCAAGCCCGGGAATTCTTCGGTTTCGCCCCCGACGCCCGCGTCCTGCTGGTGTTCGGCGGCTCCCAGGGCGCGCAGTCGCTGAACCGCGCCGTGTCCGGAGCGGCCAAGAACCTCGCCGCACAAGGCGTTGCGGTCCTGCACGCCTACGGTCGCAAGAACACCTTGGAGTTGCCGGAGCCGGCGCCGGGCAGTCCGCCGTATATCGGTGTGCCGTACCTCGACCGCATGGATTTGGCCTATGCCGCAGCGGATCTGGCGATCTGCCGGTCCGGGGCCATGACTGTCGCCGAGGTCAGTGCGGTCGGTCTGCCCGCGGTCTACGTACCGCTGCCGATCGGCAACGGCGAGCAGCGACTCAATGCACTCCCGGTGGTCGATGCCGGCGGCGGCCTGTTGGTCGACGACGCCGAGCTGACACCGGACTTCGTCACCGAACGGATCGGAACTTTGATGGGCGACACCGCCGCACTGGATCAGATGACGACGGCGGCTGCACTGGCCGGCCATCGCGACGCGGCCCGGCAGGTGGCGCAGATCGCTCTTGATATCGCAGCGGGTATCCGGTGACGGCGCGCGAGCTGCCGCCCGAGCTGGCTCGGGTGCACATGGTCGGTATCGGCGGTGCCGGCATGTCCGGCATCGCGCGGATCCTGCTGGACCGTGGCGGCCAGGTGTCGGGCTCGGATGCCAAGGAGTCGCGTGGGGTCGCGGCGCTGCGGGCGCGCGGTGCCGAGATCCGGATCGGGCACGACGCGTCGTCCCTGGACATGCTGCCCGGCGGTCCGACCGTCGTCGTCAGCACACACGCCGCCATCCCCAAGGACAACCCCGAACTGGTGGAGGCGCAGCGGCGGGGCATCCCGGTGATCATGCGCCCGGTGGTACTCGCCAAGCTGATGGACGGCTACCGCTCGGTGCTGGTGACCGGCACCCATGGCAAGACCACAACGACCTCGATGGTCATCGTGGCGTTGCAGCACAGTGGTTTTGATCCGTCGTTCGCCGTCGGTGGCGACCTGGGCGAGGCCGGCACCAATGCCCACCACGGCAGTGGTGACTGCTTCGTCGCCGAAGCCGACGAGAGCGACGGTTCGCTGCTCGAATACACCCCCGACGTCGCGGTCGTGACCAACATCGAGGCCGATCACCTGGATCACTTCGGCAGCGTCGAGGCCTACACCGCGGTGTTCGACGATTTCGTGGCCCGGTTGCGTCCCGGCGGTGCGCTCGTGGTGTGTGCCGACGACCCGGGCGCGGAAGCCCTGGCCCAGCGGTCGATCGAGCGTGGGGTCCGCGTGCTGCGGTACGGCATGGGCAGTGCACAGCGCACGGATCTGGAAGCGACGTTGCTGACCTGGCAGCAGCAGGGCACCGGCGGGGTGGCCGCCGTCCAGCTGGCGGGCGAGCCGCACCGCCGCGGCATGCGGCTGTCGGTGCCGGGCAAGCACATGGCACTCAACGCGCTGGCCGCGCTACTGGCGGCCCGCGAGGTCGGCGCCGATCCCGAGGTCGTGCTCGACGGCCTGACCGGGTTCGAAGGCGTGCGGCGGCGCTTCGAGGCCGTCGGAACCGCTTATGGCGTCCGGGTTTTCGATGACTACGCACATCATCCCACCGAGGTCCGGGCGACCCTGGAAGCGCTGCGGGCCGTGGCCGGTACGTCGCGGTCCATCGTGGTGTTCCAGCCCCACCTGTATTCGCGGACAAAGACTTTCGCGAAGGAGTTCGGCCAGGCACTCGACCGTGCGGACGAGGTGTTCGTGCTTGACGTGTACGCCGCACGCGAGGCCCCGATGGCCGGGGTCAGTGGCGCGAGCATCGTCGAACACGTCTCGGCCCCGGTGCATTACGTGCCGGACTTCTCGGCGGTCGCCGAGCAGGTGGCGGCCAAGGCCGGTCCCGGTGACGTCATCGTCACCATGGGTGCCGGCGACGTCACCCTGCTGGGACGCGAAATCTTGACCGCACTCGAGGTCAAGGCCGACCGCGCCGCTCCGGGACGGCCCACGCCGTGACCGTGGAGGATGGCTCGGGGGAGCCGGATCCGGTTGTGACGCAGGACAACACGACCGAAGACGTCGCACCTGAGGCGGCCGAGCCGGACACCGCGGCAGCAGAACCCGCAGCCGAGGACAGCGCGTCGGATGCCGCGGCGGCTGATCCCGCGTCACCGGACTACGAAGGGCCCCGTCGCCGCGCCCGCCGGGAGCGGGAGGAACGGCGGATCGCGCTGGAACGGGCCAGGGCCCTGGAGCAGGCGCACCAGGAAGCCCGGCGCCGGGCGGCCGGCCTCTCGGAGCAGCCCAAGGCGCCCACGCGGGGCGTCATCCGTGGCTTGAAGCTGTTGTTGTGGTCTGCGGCGGCGGCCGTGCTCGCGGTCACGTTGGGGCTGGTGCTGTACTTCACGCCGATCATGGCCGTCCGGCACACGGTGGTAACCGGCGTGACGACCCTGACCGAGGACGAGGTGGCGGCGGCGGCCGCGGTCAAACCGGACACGCCGCTGCTTCAGGTCAACACCGATGCGGTGGCCGAAAGGGTCGCCACCATCCGGCGTGTGGCCAGTGCCCGGGTGCAGCGGGAGTACCCGTCGACCCTGCGCATCACGGTGGTGGAGCGGGTTCCGGTGGTGGCCAAGGACTATCCGGACGGCCCACACCTGTTCGACCGGGACGGGGTGGATTTCGCGACCGAGCCGCCCCCGCAGGGCGTGCCGTACCTCGACGCCGAGAATCCCGGGCCGAAGGATCCCGCGACGCTGGCCGCCCTCGAGGTGTTGTTGTCGCTGCGCCCCGAGGTGTTCAGCCAGGTCGCGCGGGTCGGAGCGCCATCGGTCGCCGGCGTCACCTTGACCCTGGACGACGGTCGTGAGGTCATCTGGGGGACCACCGACCGCACCGAAGAGAAGGCGCTGAAGTTGGGGGCACTATTGACCCAGCCGGGGCACACCTATGACGTGTCCAGTCCTGATCTGCCGACTGTGAAGTAGCTCATCGAGTTTCATCGCTCAGCTCGGCCAATCCATATTCCCCGTCGCTGCGCTCGCCCCGGGCCGAAGAAAAATCGCGTGAACTCTCGGCGCGCCTGCACGGCTGCGGCGCGGCCGCCCCCTACCGTTCTGTTTGCGCGGAACAACTTGACATAACTCTAACCCTATGGTTGAGGTTTAGGGTTTTGATTCGAGAAGTTTTGCTCAGGACAAACCGAGCCAGGGAGGAAGACGTCAGATGACACCCCCGCATAACTACCTCGCCGTCATCAAGGTGATCGGCGTCGGCGGCGGCGGCGTCAACGCCGTCAACCGCATGATCGAACAGGGCCTTCGTGGCGTCGAGTTCATCGCTATCAACACCGACGCCCAGGCGTTGCTGCTGAGCGAGGCCGACGTCAAGCTCGACGTCGGTCGCGACTCGACCCGTGGCTTGGGCGCCGGCGCCGACCCCGAGGTCGGCCGCAAGGCTGCCGAAGACGCCAAGGACGAGATCGAGGAGCTGCTGCGCGGCGCCGACATGGTTTTCGTCACCGCAGGTGAGGGTGGTGGCACCGGCACCGGTGGCGCGCCCGTCGTCGCGTCCATCGCGCGCAAGCTCGGCGCGCTGACCGTCGGTGTGGTGACCCGCCCGTTCTCCTTCGAGGGCAAGCGCCGCTCGAACCAGGCCGAAACGGGTATCCAGGCACTTCGCGAAAGCTGCGACACCCTGATCGTCATCCCCAACGACCGGCTGCTGCAGATGGGCGACGCCGCCGTTTCGCTGATGGACGCGTTCCGCAGCGCCGACGAGGTGCTGCTCAACGGTGTTCAGGGCATCACCGACCTGATCACCACCCCGGGTCTGATCAACGTCGACTTCGCCGACGTCAAGGGCGTCATGAGCAGCGCCGGCACGGCGTTGATGGGCATCGGCTCGGCCCGCGGCGACGGTCGCGCGCTCAAGGCCGCCGAGATCGCCATCAACTCGCCGCTGCTCGAGGCCTCGATGGACGGCGCCCAGGGTGTGCTGATGTCGGTGGCCGGTGGCAGCGATCTGGGTCTGTTCGAGATCAACGAGGCCGCGTCGCTGGTGCAGGATGCCGCGCACCCCGAGGCCAACATCATCTTCGGAACCGTCATCGACGATTCCCTGGGTGACGAGGTTCGAGTCACGGTCATCGCGGCTGGTTTCGATACCGCCGGTCAGAGCCGCAAGCCGGTCACCTCGGCGGTGCCGGGTGCCGCGGCGGCGCCGGCCACGGGCGGCGCGCACCGGGCCCAGACCTTCTCGGCCGCCAGCGCGGGCAAGCTCGGTGCCTTCGGGACCGACCCGGGCAGCGTGCCGGCGGCGACCAACGGTGTGACGGTGAGTGTGGGCGGTCGTGGCGACGACGACGACGATGTCGACGTGCCGCCGTTCATGAAGCACTGACGATGGCCGAGTGACTCGGGTACGCATGATAAATCTGGAATCGTGACGTTCCGTATCCGCAGAGTGACTACGACGCGTGCGGGCGGGGTCTCGAAGGCCCCGTTCGACACGTTCAACCTGGGTGACCATGTCGGCGACGATCCGAAGGCCGTGGCGGCCAACCGGACTCGGTTGGCCGAGGCCATCGGGCACGGCCCGCTGGTGTGGATGAACCAGGTCCACGGTGACCATGTCGAAGTTGTCGAAGGTCCTGGAACTGGAGCCGGGGGAGCCTACGACAACACCGACGCTCTGGTCACCGCGACGCCGCGGCTGCCGCTCACAGTGATCACGGCCGACTGCGTGCCGGTGCTGTTGGGTGATGCGCGCGCCGGTGTGGTGGCGGCCGTGCATGCCGGGCGGGTCGGTGCGGCGGCCGGCGTCGTGCTGCGGACGGTCGAGGCCATGCAGAAGCTCGGCGCGCAGATCGCCGACATCTCGGTGCTGCTCGGCCCGGCGGTCAGCGGACGCAACTATGAGGTGCCCTACGAGATGGCGGACGACGTGGAGGCCGTGCTCCCCGGCAGCATCACCACCACCGCGCGCGGCACTGTGGGTCTGGACCTGCGGGCAGGCATCGCCAAGCAGTTGGCGGGGTTGGGCATCAAAGCCATCGACGTCGATCCGCGCTGTACGGTCGACGACCCGAATCTGTTCAGTCACCGACGTGGCGCCCCGACCGGGCGGCTGGCGTCGGTGGTGTGGATGGAATGACCAGCGCGCCGCGCGAGGCTGAACTGGCCGCGTCGCTGGCCAGGATTCAGGCGCGAATCGACGCTGCCGCGGCAGCGGCCGGCCGGGATCGGGCCGACATTGAATTTCTTCCGGTGACCAAATTCTTTCCCGCGGCCGATGTTGTTGCGCTGTATGGATTGGGGTGTCGGGCATTCGGCGAATCGCGGGAGCAGGAAGCCGCAGCAAAGGTAGCCGAAGTCACCGAAGCCTTGGCGGCGCTGTCCAACAAGAAATTGATCACAGCGCCGGGCGAATTGTTGGATTCGTCATCGAACATAGAGTCGAACAATGCAATTCGGTGGCACATGATCGGCCGAATTCAACGCAACAAAGCGCGGGCCGTGGCGGGTTGGGCGGCAGTGGCGCATTCGGTCGATACCGCGCCGTTGATCGCCGCGCTCGCCCGTGGCGCGGTCGAGGCACTGGATCAAGGTCGCAGGTCGGAGCCGTTGCGGGTATACATCCAGGTCAGCCTCGACGGAGACCCGGCCCGCGGCGGGGTGCCGGTAAGCCGCCCCGATCTGATCGATGAATTGTGTGCCGCCGCGCACACCGCTCCGGGCCTGGGTTTGGCCGGTCTGATGGCCATCCCGCCGCTGGCCAGCGACGCCGACGCAGAGTTTGCGCGCCTGGAGGCCGAATTGCTCAGGGTCCAAACGCAATACCCGCACCGGCTGGGGCTGTCCGCGGGCATGTCGAATGACCTCGAAGCTGCGGTGCGACACGGGTCAACGTGTGTGCGTGTCGGTACCGCGCTAATGGGACCGCGTCCTCTAACGTCACCATGAGTAGTCACTCCAGTCACACTTACATCACAGTCACCAGAGACCACATTCTTAGCTAGGGGCATCCGATGAGCACACTGCACAAGGTCAAGGCCTACTTCGGTATGGCGCCGATGGACGAGTATGACGACGAGTACTACGACGACGAAGAGCGCCCGGCGCGCGCCTACGCGGCCCCGCGTCGGCCCCGTGAGGAGCGCTTCGAGGACGACGACTACGGCCGTGGTGAGCCGCGCGGTTACGACGACCGCCTGGGTCGCGAATACGGCCGCGAAATGGAAAGCGCCCCAATGGGTTACCGCGGTGGCTACGACGAGATGCCGGCCCGTGGCCCGCGGGAGTTCGAGCGTCCCCGCTTCAACACTCTGCGTGGTGCCACCCGCGGTGCCGTTGCCATGGAGCCCCGCCGCATGGCCGAGCTGTTCGAGGCCGGCAGTGCGCTGGCCAAGATCACGACGCTGCGGCCCAAGGACTACAGCGAGGCCCGCACCATCGGTGAGCGCTTCCGCGACGGCACCCCGGTGATCATGGACCTGGTGTCGATGGACAACGCCGACGCCAAGCGCCTGGTCGACTTCGCCGCCGGCCTGGCTTTCGCGCTGCGCGGCTCGTTCGACAAGGTCGCCACCAAGGTCTTCCTGCTGTCGCCGGCCGATGTCGACGTCAGCGCCGAAGAGCGTCGTCGTATCGCCGAGGCGGGCTTCTACAGCTACCAGTAGCACCCCTGCTAGCACCGAGTAGCTCTACGCAAGACCCCTTCGGCCCCCCGGCCGGAGGGGTCTGCGTTATGTAGGCTCGTCTTCAAGCGCCGACATCAGTCGGCGCTTTTCCCGCGCTAGTGAGGTCTGTTGCATTGACCCTGTTCTTCGACATCCTGGGTTTTGCGCTGTTCGTCTTCTGGCTGCTGTTGATCGCCCGCGTGGTGGTGGAGTTCATCCGCGGATTCAGCCGGGACTGGCAGCCCAGGGGACTGACGGTGGTGATCCTCGAGGGGATCATGACGGTGACCGATCCTCCGGTGAAGCTGTTGCGGCGCTTGATCCCCCCGCTGACCATCGGGCCGGTCCGGGTCGATCTGTCCATCGTGGTGCTGCTGATGGTGGTGTTCGTCGGCATGCGGCTGTCTTTCGATCAGGTCGGGGCCTGAGCGCGACGTTCCTCTGACCTGCAGAAGCGCATTAACTACATTTATGTAATTAATGCGCTTCTTTCGTTTTGGTCAATTGCGACGGGCGTCGGACAGTAGCTCGCGAAATTCCAATGAAACATTGAAATTCGTTCTTAATTCCGGCCCTCGCCTGCAACCGCCGGGTCTGCTGTGACAGGATGGACGCCAGTTACTCCACGATCGCTCTACACTTTGATCGCTCTACACTTTTGACACCGATTGACGGTCCAGACTGCAAGGGGGCAGAAGATGCCGCTAACTCCGGCTGACGTCCACAACGTCGCATTCAGCAAGCCGCCGATTGGCAAGCGCGGTTATAACGAGGATGAGGTCGATGCATTCCTCGATCTCGTCGAGACCGAGCTGACCCGGCTGATCGAAGAGAACAGCGATCTGCGGCAGCGGGTCGCCGAGCTCGACGCCGAGGTCCAGTCCGCGCGCACCGGCCAGCCGGTGGCGGCTCCCGTGTTCACCAAGCCGGAGCCGCAGCCCGAGCCCGTCGCGGCGCCCGCTCCGGTGGCCGCTCCCGTGGCCGCACCGGTCGGCGAGGACCACCACGTCCGCGCGGCCAAGGTCCTGAGCCTGGCCCAGGACACCGCCGACCGCCTCACCGGCTCGGCCAAGGCCGAGGCCGACAAGACCCTCGCCGACGCCCGCGCCCAGGCCGATGCTCTCGTCAGCGACGCCAAGCACACGGCAGAGACCACGGTCGCCGACGCCAAGGCGCGCGCCGAGGCCATGCTGGCCGACGCGCAGACCCGGTCGGAAGCCCAGCTGCGTCAGGCCCAGGACAAGGCCGACGCCCTCCAGGCCGACGCCGAGCGCAAGCACACCGAGATCATGGGCAACATCAACCAGCAGCGCACCGTGCTGGAAGGCCGCCTCGAGCAGCTGCGCACCTTCGAGCGCGAGTACCGCACCCGCCTCAAGACCTACCTGGAGTCCCAGCTCGAGGAGCTCGGCCAGCGCGGCTCGGCCGCGCCGGCGGACTCGTCGGCCGGTGGTGAAGGTGCTGGCTTCGGCCAGTTCAACCGGGGCAACAGCTGACGGCTGAACAATGCTGATCATTGCCCTGGTCCTTGCCCTCATCGGCCTGACGGCGCTGGTGACCGCAATCGTCACCAGCAATGAGCTGATCGCCTGGGTGTGCATCGGCGCCAGTGTCATCGGGGTCCTGCTGCTCATCGTCGATGCGCTGCGGGAACGCTCGCGCGGCGGTGCGGCTACTTCCGAGGCCGAGGCCGATGCCGCCACAGTGGGCGCCGAGGACTACCCCGAGGACGAGACCGAAGCGGAGCCGGAAACGGTTGTCGCCGAAGCGGTTTCGGAGGACGAAACTAAAGCTGACGAGGCTGAGAGCGAAGTAGCTGAGGGTGATGAGCCCGTGGCCGAAGAAGCTGTCGACGAGGCGCCGGAAGAAGCCGCAGAACCCGAGGCTGCCGAGGAGGCCGAGGAAGCCGGCGAGTCCGCGGCTTCCGATGCCGACGACGCTGAAGTCGCCGAAGGCACCACAGATGCCAAAGCGGACGAGGCCAAGAAGGCCTGAGCCCCGGCGTTCCCAGTTTCAATCGAAGTCACCGCCGCGACGGGTTCCCGTCGCGGCGGTGCTTGGTTTCAAGGTCAGCTGCGCGACCGCTGAGAAGCGCGTTGACCCTGTACATCCGGTGCGTGTTACTCGCAGAAGTACGCCCTGAATTCAGGGTCAGCAGGAGGGCCGCGCCGGCGCCCGGGTTATTTCGTGCTTGTTGCGGCGATACGACGGCTGTGAATCGCGCCGGTCACGCGGGCCCGCGAGGGTAAATGAGCCCCTCTTGACTTTGCTGACATCGAAGGGCAACAGCTGCGGAATCGCGCGCCCGTACATATGTAGCCAACCAATTACTGAACTGGGAGGCTTCGTGAGTCTGTTGAGTCGAAACCGCGACATCGAGCACTGGGATGCTGAGGATGTTGCTGCGTGGGATGCCGGCAACAAGGACATCGCCAAGCGGAACCTGATCTGGTCGATCTTCGCCGAGCATGTCGGCTTCTCGGTGTGGAGCATCTGGTCGGTGATGGTGCTGTTCATGCCACAGGCGGTCTACGGCATCGACGCGCTGGGCAAGTTCGTGCTCGGGGCCGTCCCGATCGCGGTGGGTTCGTTCATGCGCATCCCGTACACCATCGGGCCGGCGAAGTTCGGTGGCCGCAATTTCACCATCTTCAGCGCGTTGATGCTGGCCATCCCGTGCGCACTGACCATGTACTTCATGATGCATCCGGGTACGTCGTACACGACGTTCCTGATCGTCGCCGCGGTTGCGGGTTTCGGTGGCGGTAACTTCGCGTCATCGATGACCAACATCAACGCCTTCTACCCGCAGCGGCTGAAGGGCTGGGCGCTCGGCTTGAACGCCGGCGGCGGCAACATCGGTGTCCCGGCCCTGCAGATCATCGGCCTGGTCGTCATCGCCACACTCGGCAACCGTCGCCCTGAGGTCGTCTGCGCCATCTACCTGGTCCTGCTGGCCGCCGCGGCCATCGGTGCCGCGCTGTTCATGGACAACATCCAGGGCCAGAAGTCCAACCTCTCGGCGATGGTCGAAGCCATGAAGTTCCGGAACTCGTGGGTGATGTGTTTCTTGTACATCGGCACGTTCGGCTCGTTCATCGGCTTCAGCTTCGCGTTCACCCAGATCCTGAACATCAACTTCACCGCGCAGGACGTCGCACCGCTGCTGGACAAGTACCACGTCGCATCGGTCGCCAAGCTGCCCAAGGAGGCTGCCAAGGAGCTGGCCAAGGCCAACTTCGATGCGTCCATCCACACCGCGTGGATCGCGTTCCTCGGCCCGTTGCTCGGCTCGATCTCGCGTCCGTTCGGCGGCAAGCTGGCCGACAAGATCGGCGGCGGCAAGATCACGCTCTACACGTTCGCCGCGATGACGGCCGTCACCGCCGTCCTGGTCGCGGGTGGCATGTGGGATGACGCCACCAAGGGCCCGGCGACCGGCGCTCAGATGGCTCTCTACATCGCGGCGTTCATGGTGCTGTTCATCCTGACCGGCATCGGTAACGGCTCGACTTACAAGATGATCCCGTCGATCTTCGAGGCCAAGGCGCAGAGCAAGGACGAGCTCGGTGCAACGGAGAAGATGCTGTGGTCGCGCAGCATGTCCGGTGCCCTGATCGGCTTCGCCGGTGCCGTCGGCGCGTTCGGTGGCGTGCTCGTCAACGTCGTGCTCCGGACGTCCTATGCGGGTCCGTCGCACTCGGCGACCACCGCCTTCTGGGTGTTCCTCGCCTTCTACGTGGTGTGCGGCGTCGTCACCTGGTTCGTGTTCCTGCGCCAGCCGCACCTGCGGGCAGCGACGGGGGAGCACGTCGGCCGGGAAGTTGTACCTGCGACCTGAGCGGTCGTTGACCGGAATGCCCCGCGGGAGTTTCCCGCGGGGCATCTCCGTATTTGTGACCCAGATTACTGGTCCAACCAGTTGACCAGTAATCCGTCGACCCTCGATCATCGGTACATGGACATCGCACCCGTTTCGCGCGCGGCGGTCAGTGATGCGGTCTTCGCGCATCTCGTCGAGGAAATCCTGTCCGGACGCGTTGCGGTGGACGAGGCTCTGCCGTCCGAGCGTGAGCTGGCGCTGGCCTTCGCGGTGAACCGGCACGCCATCCGGGAAGCGCTCAAGCGGCTGCAGCAGGCCCGACTGGTCCGCATCAGCCACGGCGGTAAGACCCGGGTCCAGGATTGGCGTCAGACGGCGGGTTTGGACGTGCTCAGTACGCTCGCTGCCACCGGCGCGGTGCCGGCGCTGCAGATCGCGCGCGACATCATGGTCATGCGCCGGTCGGTGGCCGCCGATGCGGCCCGGTTGTGCGCGCTGAACGCCACGGACGGCGAGCTGGCGGCGATCACCGCCGCGGCCGCGGCGTACCCGCCGGAACGCACCGACGAATCCATTGCCGCTGATCTGGCGTTCTGGACCGCGGTGATCGACGGTAGCGGCAACCTCGCTTACCGGCTGGCGCTGAACACTCTGGTTGCGGCGTTCGCCGACATCGGCTTCGGCGTGATCGCCGACCTCGGCACGGCGGCCGAACTCGTCGACCGTGACGCCCACATCGCGCTGGCCGAGCACCTCGTCGCTCGCGACGCCGACGCCGCGCACCGCGTGGCGGACGAGCTGCTGGGCCGGGTAGTCGACACCCTCTCTGCCACTGATGCTTCCGGTGAGGAGTAAGCCCAGATGTTCGATCTGATCCTGCACGCGATCCCGGTGTTCGTGATCTGCCTGGTGCTGGAGGCGCTGTCCTTCCGCTTCCTGCCGGACGACGACGAGGTCGGGTACGAATTCCGTGATTCCCGAACCAGTCTCACCATGGGCATCGGCAACGTCATCATCAACATCGGCTGGAAGCTGGTGGTCCTGGCGGCGTACAGCGCGGCGTACCTGGTGGCGCCGGTGCACCTGCCGGCCGGCAACCCACTGACCTGGATCGCGCTCTTTCTCGCCGACGACTTCCTCTATTACTGGTACCACCGCACCCACCACACGATCCGGGTGTTCTGGGCCAGTCATGTCGTGCATCACTCCAGCGAGCACTACAACCTGTCCACCGCGCTGCGGCAGACCTGGACGCCGTTCACCGCACTACCGTTCTGGTTGCCGTTGGCGTTCCTCGGATTCTCGCCGTGGATGATCCTGCTGCAGCAGTCCGTCAGCCTGCTCTACCAGTTCTTCATCCACACCGAACGCGTCGGAAAACTCTGGCGGCCAATCGAGTTCATCATGGACACCCCGTCGCACCATCGCGTCCACCACGGTTCCAACGCGCAGTATCTGGACACGAATTACGGTGGCATCCTGATCATCTGGGACCGGTTGTTCGGCAGTTTCGAACCGGAAGCCGAGCGCGTGGTCTACGGTCTGACCAAGAACATCAAGACGTTCAACCCGGTTCGGGTCGCCACGCACGAATACACCGCCATCTGGCAAGATGTGCGCGCGGCCCGCAGCTGGAAACAGCGCTTCGGACACGCGTTCCGCGGCCCGGGCTGGGCCCCGGAGAGCGCGTAACCCGGGTCGCAGGTTTCCGGCATATTTCCACCATGATTCCGGCATGAAACATATTGCGCACCAAAGCTTACTGCTCATGTGAGCTCGGGTTGACGCGTAGTACATAGTCGCGCAACGGTTGCGGAATTGACGGCCCGTAGAACTGTCTCATGACCGCTTCCGGAGCACACACCACGCGCACCGCGTGCTCCTATTGCGGTGTCGGTTGTGGCATTTCAGTCGAGACCCGTACCGACCAGGGCACCGGTTTGCCCGTCATCGCGCGCGTGTCCGGAGACCGGCTGCACCCCACCAACTTCGGGCGGCTGTGCACCAAGGGGGCCACCCATGCGGAGATGATGGGTGCCGACGACGGCCGGCTCACCACGGCGTTGGTGCGACGCAACGACGAGATGGTCAGCGTCACGACTGACGACGCCACTGCCGAAGCCGGCCGCCGGCTGCGGGCCATCATCGACGAACACGGTCCCGACGCTGTGGCGCTGTATGTTTCGGGCCAGATGACCATCGAGGCCCAGTACCTGGCCAACAAACTGGCCAAGGGCTTCATCCGCACCGTACACATCGAATCGAACTCGCGGCTGTGCATGGCCAGCGCCGGTACCGGCTTCAAGCAGTCGCTCGGCGCCGACGGCCCGCCCGGTTCGTACACCGATTTCGATTCTGCGGAGCTGTTTTTCGTCATCGGCGCCAACATGGCCGATTGCCACCCGATCCTGTTCCTGCGCATGGCCGACCGGATGGCCAAAGGCGCCGGGCTGATCGTCGTCGACCCGCGCCGCACCGCGACCGCCGACAAGGCCGATCTGTTCCTGCAGATCAAGCCCGGCACCGACCTGGCGCTGCTCAACGGCCTGCTGCACCTGTTGGTCGAAGGCGGTGCCATCGATCAGGAATTCATCGCCGAGCACACCGAGGGCTGGGAGGCCATGCCCGCGTTCCTGGCCGACTATCCGCCCGCCAAGGTCGCCGAGATCACCGGTATTCCCGAAGCCGACATCCGCCGTGCCGCCGAGATGATCGCGGAGGCGGGGGAGTGGATGTCGTGCTGGACCATGGGCCTGAACCAGAGCACCCATGGCACCTGGAACACCAACGCCATCTGCAACCTGCACCTCGCGACCGGCGCCATCTGCCGCGCCGGCAGCGGCCCGATGTCGCTGACCGGCCAGCCCAACGCCATGGGCGGCCGCGAAATGGGTTACATGGGACCCGGTCTGCCCGGGCAACGCGCCGTCACGTCGGCCGAGGACCGCGCGTTCGTGGAAGAGCAATGGGAGCTCGAACCCGGGACCATCCGCACCGACGTCGGCCCCGGCACCATCGAGATGTTCCGGCAGCTGGGCACGGGCGACATCAAGGCCGTGTGGATCATCTGCACCAATCCCGTTGCCACCGTGGCCAATCGGCAGACCGTCATCGACGGGCTGCAGGCGGCCGAACTGGTGATCACGCAGGACACCTATCAGGACACCGCGACCAACGCATACGCCGACATCGTGCTGCCGGCCACCTTGTGGGCCGAGGCCGAGGGCGTCATGGTCAACTCCGAGCGCAACCTCACGCTGCTGCAGCAGAGCATCCCGGCGGCCGGCGACGCGCGGCCCGACTGGGAACTGATCTGTAATGTGGCCCGGCACATGGGCTTCGGCGACGAGTTCGACTACAAGTCCAGCGAGCACGTGTTCGCCGAGATCCGGCAGTTCGCCAATCGCCGCACCGGCTACGACCTGGGCGGCGTGACCTACGAGCGGCTGCGCGAAACCCCGCTGCAATGGCCCTGCCCGCCCGACGGGGGCGATCGGAACCCGACCCGCTACGTCAATGACGGGGTCAGTCAGGACCTGTTCGTCGACGCCGACGGACATCAACCGCGGCTGGCCTTCCCGACACCGTCGCGGCGGGCGGTGTTCCACGCCCGTCCGCACATGGACGCCGCGGAACTACCCGACGACGAATTCCCGTTGGTGCTGAACACCGGTCGGCTGCAACACCAGTGGCACACCATGACCAAGACCGGGAAGGTGGCCAAGCTCAACAAACTCAACTGGTCTCCGTTCGTGGAGATTCATCCGACCGATGCGGCGGAGGTCGGTATCGCCGATGGTGCGTCTGTCGAGATCTCGTCGCGACGCGGCACGGCCGTCTTGCCGGCACTCCTGACCGACCGGGTGCGTCCGGGCAACTGCTTCGCGCCGTTCCACTGGAACGACGTGCAGGGCGATCGGCTGACCATCAACGCGGTGACCAACGATGCGGTGGACCCGGATTCGCTGCAGCCCGAATTCAAGGTATGCGCCGTGCGGTTGGCGCCGGTCCTGAGCGAGACCGAGACAGCAGCGCCGGTCGCGCCCGCTGCGACCTCCGGCGTCGCCGTCGCCCATCCGTTGGCAGCGGCACTGGGCCTGGGCGGTCCGCCTACTCTCGACGAGACCGAAAAGGCCTATCTGGCCGGATTCTTCACCGGCGTCCAGCATGCCACCGGGGTGCCGGTATTGCCCGAATCAGCGCCCGTCAGCGGCATCGTCCGGCTGTGGGTCAACGGGGCACTGGCCGGCGCGCACAGTGTGTCGGCCCCCGCCGCGGCGACCCGCGCCGTACCGGCGCCCGCGCCGTCGGGCCCATTGGTGCTGTGGGCTTCGCAGACCGGCACCGCCGAAGAATTCGCGGCCGGTCTGGCCGCGAAGATCACCGGGGCCAGATTGCAGGTGCTGGACGACACCGCGCTGGAGGAGGTCGCCGCCGCAGACGAAGTCCTGGTCGTGACAAGCACGTTCGGTGACGGCGGGCCTCCCGACAACGGCGCGGACTTCTGGGCGCGGCTGAGCGCCGCCGATGCGCCGGACCTGAGCGGGGTGCGGTACTCCGTGCTGGGGATCGGTGACCGTGCGTACGAGAATTTCTGCGGCTACGCCAAGTCCTTGGACGGCCGGCTTGCCGAGCTGGGGGCCACCGCGCTACTGGACCGCGCGGACTGCGAGGCCTACGACGACGAACCGCTCGCCCAGTGGGCCGACGCCGTTGTCGAATTGGCCGCGACGGACCGGGCCGCCGTCTCTCCTGAAGCATCGGTTGTCGCTCCCGCGGTACCGGCCGCCCCCGCCAACCCTTCCTCCAAGACCGCCAAACCGTTCACCCGCAACAACCCGCTGCCTGTTCCGCTGTGCCGCAACACGCTCCTGACCGCCGGCGGCGCGAAGGAAGTACGCCAGATCGGATTCGACCTGACAGGGCACGACGTCAGCTACGGCGTCGGCGATGCGCTGGGCGTGGTCGTGGCGAATGCTCCGGAAGCGGTGAGCGCCTGGCTGACCGCGACCGGGCTCTCCGGCGATGAGATCGTCGAGATCGCCGGCGCGGAAACAGCTTTGCGTGATGCACTGACCACGTCGTACGACATCTGCAAGGTGTCGCCGACCCTGATCAACTTCCTCGCTGAGCGGCACGGCGCCAAGGTTCTGCGGGCGCCCCGGGAAGAACGCGAGCGCTGGCTCGATGGCCGAACCGGCCTGGACCTCGTCGAGGAGTTCAAGGTCCGCGCGGAACCCGAGGAATGGCGAGATGCGTTGGTGCGCCTCGCACCACGTTCGTACTCCATATCGTCCAGCCCGCTCGTCAGCCCCGACGAGGTGCAACTGACCGTGTCGGTCGTGCGGTACCAAGGTGCGCGCGGCGGCATACGGCACGGCGTCGCGTCGACGTACCTGGCCGACCGTGCCGCGACGGTGCCGGTGTTCCTGCAGGCCGCTCCCCACTTCCGGCCGCCCGAGGATGCGCTGACCCCGATGATCATGGTCGGCCCCGGCACGGGTGTCGCACCGTTCCGCGGGTTCCTGCACGAGCGGCGGGCGCTGGGGCACACCGGCCGCAACTGGCTCTTCTTCGGTGACCAGCACCGGGCCGAGAACTATTACTACCAGGACGAATTGGAGGCCTTCGCGGCCGACGGCCTGCTGACCAGGCTGGACACCGCGTTCTCCCGGGACCAGCCGCGCCGGGTGTACGTGCAACACAAGATGCGCGAGCACGGCGAGATCCTGTGGCGCTGGCTCGAGGACGGCGCGCATTTCTACGTGTGCGGTGACGCGGCCCGGATGGCCAGGGACGTCGACATCACGCTGACCAACATCATCAGGACGCACGGCGGCATGTCGGAATCGGCGGCGCACGACTACAAGCGCGAGTTGATCGCCGACAAGCGCTACGTGCGCGACGTCTACTGAGCCGTCGGTCCAGGCGGTCCGCCCGTACCGCTGCACACCCGGCCGTTTCAGGGTTGACTGGAGCATGCCGGGAAGGAGCGCCATCGATGGTCGTTGAATCAGGTATCGACGCAGCACCAGGTCCGGATGCGGCATCAGGCCTCGCCGCGTCGGCGATCCCGCCCCGGAACCCCGCCCGCCACATCCGATTGACCTCGCACAGTGGCGGCGCCGACGCCCCGCCGATCCTTTGGGGTGCAGCGACGGCCGCCGTGCGCGGCCCCGTCATCGGGACCACGACCACGCGCGCGCATCGCAATGTGATCGGTACCCACAGCGGGTCCTACAGCGTCTACCGGGCGCTGGCAGTCGCCGCCGGGGCGCTCTCGCCCGAGCACCGCGCCGACCTGACCAACACCGCACCGACCGATGTGATCGGCCCGTATCCCCGGTGGACCGAATCCGGGGCGATCGTGAGTCTTGACCCGTGGGGCGCGATGGTCGCCGAGGCGTTCTCCGCCGAGCTGGGTCGCGGCTATGACATCCGGCCGACCATCGCCATCACCAAGGCCCATGTGATGCTCCCCGAGGTCGCCGACGCGATCGTCCAGGGCCGGCTCCGCCCGGACGGCCGGGTGCTGCTGGAAAACGGTGCGGCGCTGGTGACCAAAGCGGCCATCGAGCCGGTCTGGTTTCTTCCCGGCGTCGCCGCTCGGTTCGGTTGCAGTGAAACCGAACTGCGCCGCGTGCTGTTCGAGGAGACCGGCGGCATGTACCCCGAACTCGTCACGCGCGGCGATCTCGAGGTCTTCCTCCCGCCGATCGGCGGACAGACCGTCTACATCTTCGGCGAGCCCCGCGATCTTGCCGACCCGGCCGTCGAACTGACCGCACGGGTGCACGACGAATGCAACGGATCGGACGTGTTCGGGTCCGATATCTGTACCTGCCGGCCGTATCTCACCCATGCCATCGAGGAGTGCATCCTGGGCGCCCAACGCGGAGGGGTCGGGCTGGTGGCGTATTCCCGCAAGGAGGGCCGCGCCCTCGGCGAGGTCACCAAATTCCTGGTCTACAACGCCCGCAAGCGCCAGATCGGGGGCGACACCGCCGACCAGTACTTCGCCCGCACGGAATGTGTTGCCGGAGTACAGGATATGCGGTTCCAGGAACTGATGCCCGACGTGCTGCACTGGCTGGGTATCCGCAAGATTCATCGTCTGGTCTCGATGAGCAACATGAAGTACGACGCCATCACCGGCTCGGGGATCGAGGTCGTCGAACGCGTGAATATCCCCGACTACCTGATCCCGGCCGATGCCCGCGTCGAGATCGATGCCAAGACGGCCGCCGGTTATTTCACGCCCGGCCCGGTGCCCGACGCCGATGAACTCAAGATCGCCAAGGGCCGCGGACTCACGCCATGACAACCGGTATCGGCGCTGGCACCGATAGCGCCGTCGCGGCCGGCATCCTGCGCAGCACAGCAGCCATCCGCGCGCGCGCAGAATTCCTGCTGCGCCGCGCACGGGCGGGAGAGTCGCGCTGGTTCGTGGTCGACGACGACGCGCTCGCACCGGCCGCCGACCTTGTCGCTGACGTCACCCGCACGCGGTATCCCGATCTGGTGATCCCATATCACAGCCGGTGGCGCCATTTCGAGGCCGGCGGTATCGACCGCAACACCGAGCTGCGGGCCCGGCTGAGCGCGCTGGACGTGCCCGCGCAGGCCCACGCCATGATCGACCTGGCCGTGGTCAGCGTGCTGCTCGACGCCGGCGCCGGCCCACAGTGGGGCTACGTGGAACCGACTACCGGGCAACGCTTTACGCGCTCCGAGGGACTCGGCGTGGCCAGCTGGCATGCCTTTGCCGGCGGTATGTTCTCCAGCGACCCGGCCCAGCCGTTGCAGGTCGACGCCGCGGGACTGCGCAGCGTCGACGCCACCGCGCTGCGCCGCGCTTTTCAGGCCGGGCCCGACAATCCGTTGGTCGGGCTCGACGGCCGGGTGCAGCTGCTGCGGCGCCTCGGTGCCGCCCTGGCGGGTCAACCGCAGATCTTCGGCCCGCAGGGACGTCCCGGCGGTCTGTTCGACGCGCTGGCCGGTCCGGCAGTCGGAGCCCACGACATTCTGGTGCGGCTCCTGGACACCCTCTCCGGGGTCTGGTTGGCCGACAACCACATTGGCGGCATACCGCTCGGCGACTGTTGGCCGCATGCCGCGGTGCCGGGAGCCGGCCTGTCCCGCGGGTGGATGCCCTTCCACAAGCTGTCCCAATGGCTGACCTACTCGCTGCTGGAGCCGTTCGAGTGGGCGGGTGTGACGGTCACCGGGCTGGACGCCCTGACCGGTTTGCCCGAGTACCGCAATGGTGGTCTGCTACTCGACACCGCAGTGCTGCGCTTGCGGGATCCCGCGGCCGCAGAGCGGACCTGGTCGGTGGCCGACGAATTGGTGGTCGAATGGCGCGCCCTGACCGTCGCGCTACTCGACGACCTGGCGCCGCTCGTCCGCACCAGGCTGGGCCTCGATCTTGCGGCGCTGCCGCTGGCCTGTGTTCTCGAGGGCGGCACCTGGGCGGCCGGCCGCACCGTGGCGGGGCAACTGCGGGCCGGCCGTCCGCCCCTGTCCATCAGCAGTGACGGCACGGTTTTCTAGGAAGGCACCATGGGTAACCTGCATCTCGTCGACCATCCGCTGGTCCAGCACAAGCTGACCCTGATGCGACAGAAAGACGTGTCCACCAAAGGTTTTCGTCAGCTACTGAACGAGATCTCCACGCTGATGACCTACGAGGTGCTGCGCGACATCCCCATGCACGAGATCGAGATCGACACTCCGCTGGAACCCACCACCGGCATGGTGATCGACGGTAAGAAGCTCGTTTTCGTCTCCATCCTGCGGGCGGGCAGCGGCATCCTGGACGGCATGCTCAGTGTTGTGCCCGCCGCCCGCATCGGCCACATCGGGCTGTACCGCGACCCGAAAACCCATGTCGCGGTGGAGTATTACTTCAAGATGCCGAGTGAGCTGGACGAGCGCGACATCGTGGTGTGCGATCCGCTGCTCGCCACCGGCAACTCCGCGGTGGCCGCCATCGACCGACTCAAGGAGTACCGGCCGCGGTCCATCAAGTTCGTCTGTCTGCTGACCTGTCCCGAGGGCGTCGCCGCGATGCAGGCGGCACACCCCGAGGTACCCATCTACGCCGCGGCGCTGGATCGGCAGCTCGACGAGCACGGCTACATCGTGCCCGGCCTGGGCGACGCCGGCGACCGCATGTTCGGAACCAAGTAGGCGTTTCGTCGTGCACGAGCAGAACAGGAGGAGCGTCCTCCGCGGTACTGGGCTGTTGCTCGGCGCCTCGGTCGTGGCACTGCCAACCGCCGGGCCTGCCCTGGCAGAGCCCGACGCCGGCCCGGAAGATCTGGTGCGCCTGCGGCGGACCTTCGCCCTGGCGGAACAAGCTCGCCAATCCGGTGGCGCACCGTACGGCGCCCTGGTCACCGCCGCCGACGGCTCGGTCGTGGCCGAGCGCGGCAACACCTCCGCCCTCGACGGCGGCGACCCGACCGATCACGCGGAGATGGTCACCATCCGCGGCGCGTGGCGAGCGCTCGGCGATGACGGCATGAAGTCGGCGACGCTGTACGCCAGCACCGAGCCGTGCACGATGTGCGCGGGCGGCATCTACTGGAGCGGCATCGGCCGGGTGGTGTACGGCATGTCCAACACCCGGCTGTTCCACTTCACCGGCGACGACCCCGACCACGCGGCGTTCGCCTTGCCGTGCCGCAACATCCTGCAGCACGGCTACCGACCGATCGGCGTCGTCGGACCGCTACTGGAAGACGAAGCGGCACAAGCGCATCAGGGCTACTGGCACTGACTCCAGCGGCCTGTCCGGCTCAGGACGACAGCGCGTCGAACAGCGCCGACAACTGACCCGGAGTGACCGACATGCCACACTGCCCACGCAACGACGTCAACGGTCGGGCGATGTTCTTCAGATCGAGGAACTCGCCGGGGTGGGCGGTGAAGTACGACCGCACCGCCCCTTCGGCATCGCCCGACGAGCCGGCACTGGTCAGCGCATCGTTGGCGCCCGGGTGCGCATCCAGGTAGGCGCTCGCCTGGGCCAGCACTCCGCTCGAAGTGCTGGCCAGGCCGCTGGCAGAACAGGGCGCGGCACTGGCGGTCGGGGCAGCGATGGTGAGCGAGGCGAGCGCACCAAGCACGATCATGGCAGGCATCTTCATACCGTGATCCTGCGCGAAAGCTGCCAATCTTGGGTGCGTTGTGTGGAATTGGTGCGCCAGCGCCTGCTCAAAGATGTGTCAACATTCGCCCCCGAGGGCCGCGAGCACCCCGCCCGTGCAACCGGGGAGGACCGACCACAGGTTCGTCGACGGCGGTCCGCTCCACGGACTGACCTCTGGAGCTTGCGATTGCGCTCCACTGGCCGGTGAGCAGTAGTACGAGTACTGGAGCTCGCCGTAACAGGCATCAGCATGGGCGACTCCGGCACTCAGGGGGAGCAGGGTGGGTATGGCGGCGCCGGCCGCCGCCATACCCACCGCCGCGATGAGCCGCTTGGTCGAGGAGTTCAAGGTGACATTCATGAAGGTGTCCTTTGTCCGGTGCGCGACCGGGCGGCCGCGCTACCGGTAGGAGTGCTGAGCCCGGGCGCGCAGGACAACTTTTTCCCGATCTTCTATGCAGGCCGGAGAAACGCGGTTCCATCTGGCCCAGTTGGTCGGTCGGGTAGAGACCGCGAAGCGGACCGTGGCGACAGGTTTACCGGCGTTGACCTGCGCAGCAAGAAACCACCAAGGCGTCTGCCGAAGCCTCTGGGTGCCCGGTCATTACGGACCGCCAAACGACGAATGGCAAACGACTATGAAGCACCTTTCTTTACAGCGGCAGTCTGTGAAGGCGCTGACGCTGATCGCAACGACTGCCACCGTCGCGGCGACGATGGGCCCGACGGCAATCGCGCAGGCAGACGACAGCGATGCCTTTCGGTCCCCCTCGGGGAACATCGGCTGCAAGATGGGGACGGGGGGTGTCATGTGCGAGATCAGTTCCATCACCTGCGACAGCGAGCCTTCGGGCATGACATGCACCGACTCCGGCACCGGACATTTCTTCCGAGTGTCACGCGACTCCTATCAGCTCGGCTGACCGCAATGAAGCCATTCCAACCGAAGAAGATCGCGGCACAGGTTGCCGCGGCCATCACGACCACCGTCGCCGTCTGCTCGACGACCGGCGCGCCCGCCGCATGGGCCGATCCGCAACCGACTCTTGGGCGTGCCTGGGCCCCGAGCGTGAAGGGCTACGGAACGGTCCGGCCGGCCAGAGTCTTCAACGGTGGCGACCCGACGGGCGACATCTGGGACATCACGTGGGCATCGTGGGGCGGAGAACAGGCCATCGGGGCGGGTACTTCTTACGCGATACCGCCGGGCGCGGTCAGCGTCGCGCAGTCGGTCAAGGAACCGGCAACGATCGTGGCGTACAACCTCGGCAAATGCAGTGGCCAGCTGATGTACCAAGCGGCGAAGTGGTACTTCCCCGGCTACGGAGAGGTGTTCGATCCGGCCGGGCACTACAACATCTGCACTGGCGACTATGTAAAGGGGATCTGAGGTGGGCTTGTGGCCGCGGCGTCGCGGCTCAACGCACTCCATCGGCTCGGAAATGAACGCAAGCGTTCATTTCCAGCCGATGGAGTGCGGTGTCCGAGGGCCTTTCCCGCTTGCGATACGGCTTGAGGTCTTTGAGTCGAGCCTGACTGAACGGCGACCGACGGCCGCAATTCAGTTCGCCGAAATCTCGAATGCCCACGGTCACGACACCCTCAACTTCTGGGCGCTGAGGCTACGGCTACGGGTGGTGCGGCACCGGCGCCGGGGATGGTTGCCCTGGCATCATCCCGGGTCCCGGCATCGCGGGACCGCTTGTCCCCGGGCCCATCATGCCTGGACCCATCATGCCGCCGCCCGATCCCATCATGCCTCCCGAGCCCATCGGGCCGGAGGTCGTGGAACAACCGGGCCCCTGCTGCCACTGCTGGTGACGGTAGCCGCCATGCCAGTATCCTCGCGTGCTGTAGGCCCCGGCGTAGAAGCCACTGAAGAAGATCACCGCCACAACGAAGACGATCCCCGCGACGATGCCCACCCAGGCAGCGATCTGGTTGAGCCGGCTCGGCCGCCCCGACACTGTCGTGGTTGCCGTTGCGTCGGTGGGTGATTCAGATTCCTCGGTCATGATCGATGCCCTTTCTGGTCTGCGTTGTGCACGCACTGGCCCGGCGCGATCTGTCGCGCCGGCCGTGACTGCCAGTCTTGACCCCACGGACCCTGCCGTTAAGGGTCTTTGGGCCCCGCATCCGCTGAACCTTAGCCATCACGGTGACCACTGCCCGGGGCGGCGATGAGGTTACGGGTGGTAGTTGAGGCTGGTCATCATCCCGGCGGCTTGGTGATAGGTGTTGTGGCAGTGCAGCATCCAGATACCCGGGTTGTCGGCGACGAGTGCGACTGCGAGTTTTTGCCGGGGTAGCACGATCGCGGTGTCTTTGCGTGCTCCGTGGCTGCCATCGGGTTTGACAATCTGGAAGGTGTGGCCGTGCAGGTGCATGGGGTGCCACATCATGTTGTTGTTGGTGAAGGTCAGCACGGCGCGTTGACCCTGGCTGATCTGCAGCGGTTCGTTCTTGCCGAACGGTGCGCCGTTGATGGTCCAGTTGGAGTGCATCATGTCCCCGGCCAGAACCGCGGCAAGGTTCACATCGGCGGCCGCGTTGCCGAGGTCGGCTTGTGGTGTGGCGGTGAACATCTCGACGGTACCGACGCGTCTGGTCAGCTCGGCCGGTTGAAAACCCGCATCCGGTGCGGTGCCCGCGCCGGTGGCCAGCAGCGCCCGTGCCACCGCGTTCTTCCCTTCGGCCAGCGCCACCAGGGGGAAGATGCCGTCGGCGGCGGTGACCAGCACGTCGTCGCGTTCGCCCATCCCCAGCAGCAGGGCGTCGACCTGGGTCGGTTGCACGGGGTAGCCGTCGGTGTGGGTGACGGTCATGGTGTGCCCGGCCAGGGCCACCCGAAAGGCGGTGTCCGAGCCGGCGTTGATGATGCGGATACGGATCCGCTGACCAGGCTTGGCGCTGAACGTGGTCGGCGCCGCCGGGATGCGGCCGTTGATCAGGTAGTACGGGTAGCTGACGTCCCCGGCGTCCCCGCCCAACAATGAGTTGGTGCGGTCGCCGCCCATGCCGGGCATTGGCCCCATCCCCGACATCCCTGGCATGTCACCCATGCCGGGCATACCGGCGTGCAGGGTGTCGAAAATCTGCTGGGGTGTCTTGCCGACACCGTCAGTCCAGTCATCAAGTACGACAATCCATTCGGCGTCATAAGCGCCCGGTTCGCGCGGGTCATCGATGATCACTGGCACGTACATGCCGAAGTCGGCGTCGAGTTCGGTGTGCGGATGGGCCCAGTAGGTGCCCGCATCCGGTACCGAGAACCGGTAGGTGAACTCTTTGCCGGCCTCGATGGTCGGGGTGACGGGGGAGGCCCCGTCCATGTCGTTGCGGATCGTGATCCCATGCCAGTGCACTGAGGTGCCGTTGCTCATCGGCGACCAGCGTCCGGTAGATGTCGGCCATCCCGCCTGGTTCTCGTGGGTCAGCGTCGCCGAGGTAGCGGAATTGTGTCGGATGGAGGTGCAGTACCGGGTGCGGTGTTGACAGTTCGGCGCTGTCGGTGGGCAGTTGGCCTGCGGTGGGTCTTTCAATCTGTACGTGGTGTGAACCGAGTTGGTGGTAGATCAGGTCTTCGAGTCCATCTCGCCGTTCCGGAGTCGCGGTCAGGCCCAGCCAGAATCGGGCGGGAATCTGGCCGAGGACGTTGAAGAAGGCGCTTGCTGCGACGTGGTGGCATTCGTCGACGATGATGAAGCCGTATCCGGCCGCTAATTCGGAGATGTTGTTGCGACGCGCCAGGGTTGGCAGTAGTGCGATGTCGAGAACTCCGGTGGTCTTGGATCGTCCGCCGCCGATCTGGCCGCATTTGAAGTCGAGGTGTTGGTGGATTCGGTCTCGCCATTGGTCAGCGAGTGCTTTGCGGTCGACAAGAACGAGCGTTGAGGTGGCACGTGCTTCGATTGTCGCGCAGGCGATGACCGTCTTTCCGGTTCCTGGGGGTGCGATCAGTACGCCTGTGTCGTGGTTGAGGAGCTTCTTCAGAGCATCTGACTGGGTTTCGCGCAGTGTTGTGGCGCAGGTGAATTCGTGGTGCTCACCGATGACGCGGTGGTCCTCGATCTTGAGGGTGCTCTCGGCTGAGCTGACGAGGTCGCTGAGCAGTTGGTGCAGGCCGCGTGGCAGGGTTAGGTTGCCGTCGGCGGTTTCGTCGTAGCTATATAGGTAGCGCGGGGTATCCCACGTGCTTCGCCGTGCTCGCTGCCGTACGTCGAATTCGGGGTTGCGGATGGAGGCGGCGTGTTTGACAGCCGAAATCATGGCTGGGCCGAGGTCGGTGGACGTCAGGGTGATTCGTGAATCGAACGCGGCTCGCACGATCGCCGCGGGGCGCGGGGACGATTTTCGATGAGGTGGGCAGTTGCAGCCGCCGAACGTTGTGCCCGATCTGGGGGCTGGGCAGCTGGCGGGCAAGGGAAGCAGTCTCTTTGGCGGACAGTCGCGCGATGCTCGACAGATATGCCCACTGGTCCTCGTACGGTTCAAGGGTTGCCGGATCAAGGAAGACGGTGGTGCCGTGCTGGCGGCGTTTGCCGTTGAGTGGTGCCGCGATCAGGTTGCCGACTCCGCGGCCGGTGTGCACGTCCTGGGAAGGAAACAAGCGGTCGTAGCTGCTCAGGCGCATGCTGCCGCGCAGCCGGAAGGCTTCGGCGAGCAGGCTGGTGGCGATCCCGCGCGCGACGGAGGCTGATGTCGCGTGCGCGAAAAAGATCCACACGTGGGCGCCGCGGCCGGACTGGGACACTTCCAGCGCTGCCGGAATATTATGGGAGCGAGCGGCTTTCGTGTACGCGAGGGCGTCGAGCATCGCCGCTTCTTTGTCGAAGTCTGCTGCTACCCACCAGCATGTGTCGTCATCGCCCAGCGGATATAAACCGATGTGGACGTCACCGCGGAGGTGTGAGCTCACGACCTCAGGGGTCAATGTCAGGTACGGGGCATCGGCACGGTTCATGCCTTTGCGCCAATAGCCTTCGATCGCCGGCATCCAGCCTGATCGGCCGTCTTTGCGGTTTTCCCATCGCTGGGCGTAAACATCGGTGCGGCAACGGAATAGGTCGAAATAGAACCTGACCTTGTCAGCGGGGTTGGACTCCATGCAGACAGGTGGCGTCGGGGCACCGGTTAGGGTGGCCTGGTCGCTGCGTGCGGCGCGGGCCTGTTCCTCGGTCAATTCAAGTAAGTGCCGTAGGCGCGCGTTGTCAGCTCGCAGTTCATCCAACTCGCCGGGAAATCGCTCACAGCCGCCAGTGATCGTCATTGATATCCCTCCGCTAGGTACGGACCCGGTCCTGCGCCGGTAGATGCCGGTGGTTCACTCGGGTCCGTGGCGAAAGACTGGATCGAGGTGGGCGGCAACGAGAGCGATTTGGTCGTCGAGGTTTTGTTCGCAAGCTGATTCGAGGTGTTCCTTGCGGCGCCATGCCGCCCATTTCGCTTGTGCGGCAGCGCCGTAACCGGCTAGTCGCGGTGCGACGGGTCCCAGATTTACTCCGCGATGGACGGCGACCGCCCGCGCTGAGCGGAGCAGTTCGTCCGAATCGATGCCGGCGCGAGCGAGTTGCACGATGTCGACGTAATCACGCCAGCGGGTACTGGTGATTCCGCGTTCGAGGATGGTCACGCCCTTTTCGGCGATCGTCGTTTCCGGTGCATATCCCAGGAGGGTGATCGGTTCGCCGAGGATCCGATCGATGGTCACGTGCCGTGGTGGCGGGACGATCGGATCACCAGTGGACACGTCCCACGCCGCTACCCCTTTCCACGGCCCAACGGTTGCGGCGATTCGTACGCGCAGACCGGGATACTCTGACTGTTCACGGATCTCCTGGACGGCGATCGTGGCGAGATCGAACTGCAGTCCGTCATCTATGGTGACTGCGGCGATGTCACGAACCACCTGTATGAGGTGCTCGGCATCGACATCGGCACGGATCGCATTGGCGTCGGCGTCTTTGGTGGGACGCCGAACTCCATAGGCGGCCAACAAGATTCCGCCTTTGAGTACAAAATCCTTGGCGTGAGGTGTTCGGGTGAGGCGGTCCAGAAACGATTCGAGTACGTGCCGTATCAGGTATTCCTGTGTCGGTGCACCGGCTCCGCTCTGTGCTGCGGCGGACCGTGCGGTGCCCTGGATGTGGCGGAACACCTCGTCGCCGCGGCTCACGTCAACATCTCTAGTGCTTGCAGGACCGGGGTTTTCGCGCGCGGCAGGCGCGCGGCGATGTCCATGAGCAGTGCCGGTTTGCCGCCTGCGCGCAGCCACTGCCGCAGCGCATCACGAGCGAGCTCGTAGCCGACCGAGCCACGCAGGCGGAACGCATCGGCGATGCAACGTTCGGGGGAGTAGATCCCGATCGTTTGATTCGAGCCGGGGATCGTCATCTGGTCGCGTCCGATGTCGAATGTGGCCGCATCGAAGTGATGCCAGGTGATGGCAGCGCGGCCAGCCGGTGTGCGGGAGCCGCGCGGGATCGCGACGTCCACGGTGGCGGGTATCTCGTCGGTGAGGTCGTAGTGGGCCAGCGCGGAGGTCAAGCAGATGGTCGCGTCAGGTCGGCGCGTTGAGGCTTCGATCAGATCCCAGTCCATCGCTGGGGCCTCGGCGGGAAGATATATGCCTCGTGCGATGCGGTCGAGGCGGCCTTCGCGTGCGTCCCGGTAGAAGGCGCCGCGCGACAATCCGACCTTCTGTGCGGTGCGTGGGGTTAGTGCTTCCATGGCCGGCGACACCTCCGATCGCATACAAACTGTTTACAGTTAATAGTACGTGTATGCGGATTGTTTCGCTTTGTGACCGTGCGTCGCGGCGGGCGTCATCACCGGTGAGGGTACGTTTCGCTATAAGGCCAGGTCGACACGAGTGTCAACGAGGCGCCCATGATGACCTTGCGGGGGTAATCGGGTCGCAGCGACCGCTGGATTCAGCCGTGTCGCCGGACGTGTCCGAGGGGGTGTCCAGAAGGCGACTCGGCCATCTGCGACACGGATTCGAGGACATTCGTCGCCAGCGTTAACCATGCGGCAAATGCATAAAACGAACTGTAGAGCGTATTTGCTGTATATAGCTAAGAAAACTGTGTCCGAGGGGGGACTTGGCCACTTGCGACACGAGTTGCGGTCTTTGAGTTGAGTCGTTTACCAGGTAGCTCGGAGGCTTGGGCGCGCAGTCGGCACCAGTGATGTCCTATGTTTAGCTAGCAGCTCTCGATCGGTTCCTATTCGCCGTAGCAGCAGATGGTCTGGCCGGTTCCTCGGTGGATGTCGTCAGCAAAAGTCAAGCAAACTGACTGCACGAACCCCCGGGCCTGGGCTTGACCCCTTTTGATGGACACAGGATCAGGCGGCTTGTGCCGTCTGATTGATCCGGTTTTCGCATTCCACCGGGGTGATCATGCCGAACGGCGTCGGCGGCGGTTGTAGACCCGTTCGATCCAGTTACCGACGGCGAGCTTAGCGGCCGCTTTGGTCGGCCACAAGTACCGGTCATAGAACTCGACTTTCAATGTGGCCCAAAAGGATTCAGCCGCGGCGTTGTCCCAGCACACCCCGGTCCTCCCTACTGAACGAGCGAGATCTAGGTTCGGGCCAGGTGGGCCATCTGCGCGCTGGTGTATTGGCAGCCACGGTCAGCGTGAAATACCACCTGCCGGGTAACTGCCCACGGGCCACGGCCATCGCGACCGCGGCCTGCACTAGATCGGTGTGCAGATGGTCCTCAATGGCCCAGCCGATGATCCTCCGCGAATGCCCATCGCGCACCGCGCACAGATACAGCCAGCCCTCGCCGGTTCGCAGGTAAGTGATGTCACTGGTCCACACCCGGTTGATCGCACCGGCATCGAAGCGACGTTTGACCAGGTCCGGGATCGGTGGTGCATCCAGATCCGCCACCGTGGTCGCCGGCGCGAACGACCGTGGGCTGATCACGGCCAGGCCCTGGCGCGCCAGCGAGGCGGCCACGGTCTTGCGGGACACCGCGCGGCCTTTTTCACGTAGGTCAGCCAGTATCCGCGGTGCCCCGTACACCCCGTCAGAGGCTTCGTGAGCGGCCGCTACCGCGGCATCCAGACCGGCACGGCGCACCGCAGCCGCACCAGGTCCGGCGGCCGCGTTGGTGCGCCATTTGTAGAACCCCGAGCGGGACACCTCCAAGAGTCGGCACATCCGTACGATGCTGTAGTTGGCCTTCTCGGCGGCAATACCCTGGTAGGCCTCTACCGGTTCTGTTCGGAGGCGAAGAAGGCCGCGGCGTTTTTTAAAAGCTCACGGTCCAAACGCAATTCAGCGTTCTCTTTGCGTAGCCGCTCCAACTCGGCACGCACATCAGCATCGAGCACCGCGTCAGTATCGGTGCCGCTCGCGCGTTGCTGGGCCAGGCGCACCCAGCGCTCCAGCAGTTGTTCACCGACGCCGATCTCCACGGCCACGTGCGCAATCGGGCGGCCCGTCTCGATCACCAGGCGGGCAGCCTGCTCCCGAAACTCCGGGGTGTACTTCTTGCGCTTGCCCGACATACGGACATCCTTCCCGCGGGACCAGCAGTCCCACCAGTTAGGTGTCCACCATCAGGGGTCAACCCCAGGCCCATCAGTCTCTAGAATTACCGGGAGCGTGCGTTTCGACGACATCGTCCTCATTTGTATCAGTCCAAGCTCGAACATTAGGGCGTGGTGATCCCAGGATGTCCAAAGCGCTCGCGCGCAAGGCTTCGTCGGTCAAGAATCGTTGTGCGCGGTAGCGGTCGATTCTGAAATGGTCGGCGACCAGGTAAAGGTACTCGACGACGATTCCACGTGCGATCGCTCGAGGTAGGTGTATTCGGTAGTGATCGTTCAGGTACTTCACGACGAACGTCGTGCGATTGCCCATCCAGGGTGAGCGCCAGATCACGGGTTGATGGGCTAGTTCTACGCGCTCTAGGTGCGTCGCTGGCTGGGGGCACTCCCGGGGCGGGGTTTCGTGTCTCAGATGCGTACCACCATATTTGCGGTGGGAGGGGTAGCGGTCGGTCCGTGATCGAGGCTGAATTCTGCAACAGCGATTCCAGCCATGGAAATCTTCGGTCTGAGCGAAGTCATCCGTAGTCATCCGTCACCATCTATCTGTTTCATCGGTTCGGGCGGTGCTGAACTCTGACTAGGAGCTGTCATTCTTCAGCAGGACGTCAGTCGAATTGACCGTTCAGAAACTCTGCCCGCGCCGCGGTGCGGGCCAGCTTGCCCGACGTCGTGCGCGGAATCCGCCCGGCCGCAACCAGCCTCACTTCGGCGACGCGAACCTGATGATGCCGCGACACCGCGGCCCGCACGGCTTCGGCGACGGGCTCCAATTCGGCACGCCCGGCACCCACCGCACGTTCGGCGACCACGACCAGCTGTTCACCTGAATCACCAGGGGTAGCAAAGGCTGTCACGTAGCCGGAACGCACGGCCGACGAGGCGCGGCTGACCGTCGCCTCGATGTCCTGCGGGTAGTGGTTGCGCCCGTCGACGATCACCAGGTCCTTGATCCGGCCGGTGACGAACAGCTCGTCACGGACGTAAACGCCCAGATCGCCTGTGGCCAACCACAATGCGTTGTCCTCGGCGCCGTCGGCGTGGCTGACCGTCTGGCGGGTCTGCAGCTTGTTGCCGAACACCCGCTCGGACTCCTCGGGTCGGCCGAAGTAACCCTGTCCGATGTTGTTGCCGTGCAACCAGATTTCACCGACGGTGCCGTCGGCGGCTTCGTCGCCGTCGGGGGTCACGATCGCCACCCACTGATCGGGGATGGCCCGCCCGCACGACACGTGCGGTACCGCGCCATCGGCATGACGGCCCACCACCACAGCGCGGCCCGCCGCGAGTTCGTCGCGGTCCAGATATGTGGCGCACGGCTTTTCGTCGGCCGCGATGCTGGCGACCGACAGCGTCGCCTCAGCCATCCCGTACGACGGCTTGACGACCGTCTCGGGCAGCCCGTAGGGCGCGAACGCTTCCATGAACTGCTCGATGGACGGCAGCGTCACCGGCTCGGAGCCGTTGAGCAGCGTCACCACGTTGGACAAATCCAGGGGCTCGCCGGCGGGCGGCAGACCCCGCTGGGCACACAACTCGAACGCGAAATTGGGTGCGGCCGCGAACGTCCGGCCATGGGCGGCCTCGTCGGCGAGGCGCCGGATCCACCGGTAGGGCCGCCGGACGAACGCCATCGGGTCCATCAGGCTGATCTGTCCACCGCACAGCGCGGGGAACATGATCATGATCAGACCCATGTCGTGGTAGAGCGGCAGCCAGCTCACGCTGCGGATGTCGGTGTCCAGGCCGCCGGCCAAGATCATCTGAATGACGTTGGTGCACACATTCCGGTGCGTGATCTCTACACCGGCGGGGGTGCGCGTCGACCCCGACGTGTACTGCAAGTAGGCGATGTCGTCGGTGCGCGAGCCCGGATCGACGTGCATCGCGGCCAGGGTGTCGGGCACGGCGTCCACCGCGATGACCCGCGGGCGCTCAGCGGCGGGCAGTGTCTTGATGAACGCGCGTACCGCTTCGGCGGCCGCGGTCGTGGTCAGCACCGCGGACGGCTTGGCATCGGCGAGCACCGCGGCCAGACGCTCGGTGTGACCCGCCAGCGCCGGCGCGAACAGCGGGACGGCGATGTTTCCGGCGTGCACGGCCGCGAAGAACGCCGCGACATAGTCGACGCCTTGGGGCGCCAGGATCGCGACCCGGTCGCGGGGCTTGGTCACCTGCTGCAGCCGGGCGGCGACGGCGTTGACCTGAGCCCACAGTCCGTTCCAGCTGAGCTCGATGATCTCGCCATCGGGATTCTGCGCGTAGTCGATGAACCGGTACGACGGCTCATCACCCATCGCCGCGCGGTTGCGCTCCAAAAACGACGTCAGCGTGATCCCGTCAGGTATGATAATGCTGCCATCGGAGTGAAGGAAACTTTCGGCTGACGCTGCATCTCCAGCAGTATTGTTGCTCAACGCTTTGCGTGTCATCGAAGTCATTTTGACGTCACTTTGACCCATGAACTTTCTCATCGTCGGCCCCAAGCAAACAGTGCCACAGTGTTCTGCGCTCCTACTGTCTAGACGTGGCGTGATGCAGACTGATCAGCTGCAGGTGCGCGTCCGGTCGACTGCTGGCGTTTGGGCGGTATGCAAACAATGTATGGCCACCGGAAGTACGCCCCGATGATGGCCGCGATCTGCCGCTTTGGGGCGACCAACATGTCGAGCAGACGATGCCGGCGTAACGAAATGGTCTGAATGATGCGCACATCGGCTCCAACGTGACTGATCGCTGCGCTATAGCCGCGATGACAAATCTAACTTGCCAACTGGCTGGTTAATTTAGCTTCCATGGCTAACGATGGGCAACCCCAGCCGAAGGTGAGTGACATCACATCCGCCGCTGTAGCATCATTCATCCAGTGCGCACGCAGCCCGCATAAACTCCCCGAAAGGTTGGCAGAGGAAACTTGACGTCATCACGTGGCTTCGTACGCCACCGTATCGTCCAGGCGGCTTTGGAATTATTCGCTGAGTACGGTGTCAAGGGCACGACCTTGCAGATGATTGCCGACCGGCTTGAGGTGACCAAAGCCGCTGTGTACTACCACTTTCACACCAAAGACGAGATCGTGAGGGCCGTCGCACAGCCGTTACTCGAGGACATCGCTCGCGTAATACGTATCGCCGACGCGCTTCCCGACCCCCATTCGCGGCGCGAAGTCGCCGTCAGCGGCTTTGTCGAACTGGCGGTGCGCCATAGGGGCCTCAGCGCAATTGTGCAGAACGACCCGGCCATGAGCACGCTCGCGAAGACGCATGTCGAGTTGGAGAACGCCGTCGTGAAGCTCATCACGCTGCTCGATGGCCCCGACGCGGACGTCGCCCACCATATCGGGACATCGATGATCATCGGCGGAGTTTCCGGCGTTGTAACCGATGCGCGGTTGCGCGACGTGCCCGACGAACTGCTCCATCGTGTGCTTCTCGACTACGCCCAGCATCTGCTACATACCCCCAAGTCGCTGTCGGCGGCCGTGAAGCCGTCGGGAAGTGTGTAGCCGCCCAGGAGCGAGGTGCCGAAACGAGAATTCGTGACGCGGTGGTGCACTTGCGGCGCCGGGCAGATTCGGGAGCTCCTACGGGTATCGAAGATGGTGTGGGGTTTACGAAACCCGTAGTCGCATTGCGGCAGACTAGCTGCGGCAGTGGCGCCCGCGCCTTCGGCGCTAGCGCGGATTGATCCGCGAACTTGGCGAGCAGCGGCAGCACATGGCCCTCGCTGTCAGACAATCGATAGCTCTGAGCGCTAGGCGGCTGGCCATGGCACTGTTCCGGTGCGCCCTTAACCCGATGTTCAAAAGCTACAGGATTTCTTGACTCAAGCGGCAGTGCGTGTAGTCGTAATGACCTATGCGGCCGATCTCGAGAATGCATAGAGGCATCTCATTGCGGAAACGAAGTCCCCGGGCGCGATCGTGAGTTTGTTTTGATGTCAGTCAAACTGGGGCAAGGCCGCCGACAACCGCCGCGCGATCTCGCCGTACCGTTCGAAGCGGTCTGACCCGCCGAGGGCGTTGTAGAGCACGATGCGGGTGGCGACGCCGTCATATTTCGCAATGAGCTTGTCCGCCAGGGCATCCCAGGTGGATTCGGTGGCGAAGGCGGCGATGTGGTCGTCGGTGATCTGTGCCATCATGCCTGCCATGTCGCCGGATTTCTGCTTCTCCCGCAGGCGCGCGGTGGTGCCCTCGAAACCGGCCTCGTCCCAGATGAACGCATAGTTCGGGGTACTGCCGTAGAAGCTCATGCTCGCCCGCACGAATTCGCGTTCATGGTGGCGTTCCTCGTCGGTGTCGCCGACGATCGTCATGGCCGGGATGATCGTGTCGATGTCGGCGGGGGAGCGGCCCGCCTTCTCTGCCCCGGCGGCGACATTGGGCAGTACGTGGCGGGCGATGTAGCCTGGCTCGCCGAGTGGGTGGATGTGCACGCCGTCGGCGACCTCGCCGGCCATGCGCAGCATCCACGGATTCACCGCGGCGATGTCGACTTTGGGATCGGGTGCGTCGATGGGGCCGGGGCTCCATTGTGGGGTGATGAAGTCCAGGTCGTAGAAGTCGCCGTGATGGTCGAGCTTGCCTGTCCGGAACGCGGCGAAGCACGCTTTCACGGCGCGTACGTAGTCGCGCAGCCGTGGTCCCGGTTGTTCGAAGGGCATGCCGTAGCGTCGCACCACGTGCGTGCGTACCTGGGTGCCGATCCCGAGCCGGAATTTGCCTCCTGTGGCTTCCTGCAGTTCCCACGCTGATGCCGCGGTGATGAAGGGACTTCGCGGGAAAGCTACTGCGACACCGGTCGACAGTTCGAGCCCGGGCGCAGCCTGGGATGCAACCGCTGCGCTCATATAGGCGGTCCGGCCGGTCTCGGTCAGCAGGAGGCCGGAGAAACCGGCGGCCTGCGTGCGCTGGGCAAGCGCGCCCATCTGAGTCAAAGGCTGCGGAACGGTCATCACGTCGACGTGCACACTGGGAGCCTACGCGTTGGATGTTCGCGGCGGTGGGAAGTGCCGAGCGCCAATCTCCTTGTCGCGCAGTTCTGCCCGCACCCCCGGCATTTCGACCCGCAAGTGATGGCACCTGTTGAACGTCTCACGGTGTGGCGACCACGGCGTCCCCTTCATCGCCGATAAGGCTCTGACACCGTAGGCGTGGTCTGCGTCATCAACGTGCCGACGATCGATCCCACCGCCGGTCGGCCGTCCATCACCGGCTTCGGTCCTCGGCCCGATGCGGTTCCGGCCGGTCGGCACGATCAGTGACGGCGCGATCGCCAAACCTGCTGGCGCCCAACACCAAATGACCCCTATGCACGCCGGCCGTGATAAGCAAAGGTCATGACCTATGGACTGGGTCCGCCGTGATCGTCGCCCGCACCACCGAACTGGCCGAACAACTGCTCGCCGCCGGCGAACTGCGCTGCCCCCGCTGCACGCACGGGCCACTGGCTGCGTGGGGCTACGGACGGCGCCGCACCATCCGCTCCCACGGCCACGCAACCATCACCATCAGACCTCGCCGAACCCGCTGCACCGCGTGCCGATCCACCCACATCGCGATGCCCGCCGAGGTGCAGCCCCGCCACGCCGACACCACCGCGGTGATCGGAACAGCGTTGCTGCACAAGGCAAATGGGCTCGGATACCGTCGTGTCGCCGCTGCTATCGACCGGCCCGAATCCACCGTCCGGCGCTGGCTGCGCCGCCTGCCCAACGCGCACCTCGAACGGATTTACCAGGACGGCGTGCGCCGTCTGCTGCTTGTGGCCCGTGAGACTTTCAGTGAACTGCGTTACGACGGCAACATGCTCCGCCATGCTCTGACCATGCTCTGCGCGGCCGCCTACTGGGACCGGCGCCGATACTCCATCACCGACCCGCCCTGGACCCTGATCGGCATGTACACCCGCGGCCGCCTACTGGCCCCACCCGGCTGACCGGCCACTGAATCGCTCAGGGGCCGACGTTGCCGTGCCCGCGATCAGCCGTCACCGCGACGAGGACCGCGTCACCGTGCCGATCACGCCGTCACCATGCAGACCAACACACCAGAATCCGTCTGCACCGACAACGACGCCTTCATCGTCATTCTGAGCGACGGCCAACAGCACCTCACCATGGGACCGATCACATCTCATTTATGACAGTTCCGGTGGTCTTGATGGTGACACTTCTGTCCCGAGGGTCGCCTCGAACGGGTCTCGTTCACGGCGTCGTTGGCGCGCATCGTCCACGAGTCGGGCGTGTGGCGCGTACTGAGTCGAAGAAGTAGCCCGCTCGGCATGGCGGGCGGTCCGTGGGCGCATCAGATGGACTGTGTAAATCCTCTTAACGGAAGGATCGTAGGACGTGACGACATAAAAGGGCAATGGATGCTGCGCTGATTGCCGCCAGCCCTGCAGTCGAGATGGCCGACGCGCTTCGTGCTTCGGGGCAGTGCATGAACTGCCGGCGCTGATCGATGGCGCTGACCGGTGATGGCGGGCTGCTGCCGAGGTTGATCAAGCTCGTCCTTCAACGTGGGCTGGCGCCGAACTCCCTGCTCACCTTGGGGACGAGAACGGCGAGCTGATCAAGGGGCTGTAACGGCGGCCACTCAAGACGGTGCTCACCACGCCAGCCCGGTACTCTTGGACGTGCCGGGAGACCGCAGCGGTTCGTTGCCCCCGATGCTGGTACCCATCGGCCAGCGTGGTTAAGGCAGGCTCGATGGCATGGCCATCTCTCTATATGCGGTGCGGAATCAATTTGCGGGACATCCGATTTCGGATTTGGTTCGGCGATCGGGACGCAGGCATCGCGAGAGACGATCCCCAGTATCGTCGAAGAGGTCTCCGATGGGGTCCTGGCATGGCAGCGCCGACCGCCGGAATCGTCGTATCCGGTGATCTAGCTCGACGCGATGATCGTGAAGGTCAAAGACGGCGGCCACACGCCACCAAGGCCGCGCCACATCGCTGTGGCCGTCGATATGACCGGGATCAAGCGCGTTCGGGTGATCTGGGTTCAGCCGAACGAAGGCGCTTCGTTTTTCTAGGTGTCGGTATCCGCCGCTTTGGCCAACCGCAGGGTCAAGGATGTGTTGACCGTGCGCTGCGGCGGGCTCATTGGGTTCCCGGACGCGATCGCGACCATGCGGTCACACACCGCGGTGCAGACGTGCGCGGCGAATCTGAGCCGTAACTCGATGCGGTTTTGTGTCGGTGCCCCGGTTGAAAAGCGATTGCATTCCCTATGCTACTCAATGTAGCGTAGGGAAACTAACTGTACGGATTGTGCTGCTCGGACTATGAAAATTGACTGTCAGGTAGCCAGCGTTCCGGCACTTTCGTGAGTACTGGTGGATGTCGCTGCTGGCTACGCTGAATACAGCATGTTGCTTCCGGCTTAGTGAGGATTCGCAGGTCTCGAGGCGGGCGTTCGCGTTCGCCAGACACGTCGATGAGTCTCTGCTGGAAGTAACGAGGAGTTTTCGTGCCCGGTCGCGCGACAAGGGAATCCGATTCGGCGCCATCGGTGTGGTGCCCTTACCCGTCTTCGGGATAGCGAGCAGGGCAGTCGGCCCGCGTTCGAGCGCCAGCGATCGTGGTACTTGCCACCAGTGACGAGAAGAGGTCTTTGTGAGCATTTCGAATCCACCGGACGTGCAGCGGTTACCGTCGCACACTCCGACGTGTATGGGCTGTGGGCCAGACAATCCGCATGGACTGCACCTTTCGGTCTTCCGCCGAGGGGAGGAGGTGTACGCGGACGTCACATTCGATGAACGGCACGTCGGCGCGCCAGGTCTCGCCCACGGCGGGGCCATCGCCGCCGCGTGCGATGACTTGTTTGGCTTCACGTTGTGGATCGCCGGAACGCCGGCTGTCACACGCAGGCTGACCGTCGAGTACTTGCAGCCTGTTCCGCTGCATGATGCCCATAGGATCGCCGCGCGTATTACTGAACGCAATGGCCGTGCCATCCACGTCACCGGCGCCGGAATTGGTGCTGACGGCGTTATGCGCTTCACTGCTGAAGCGGTCTTCATAGCAGTGGAAGTAGGGCACTTCGCTGCGCATGGGGACATCAAGGGATTCGGCGAACTATTCGCGTGTTAACGACGGTTGAAAATCCGGCCAGTCGCGACGGCTGAAAAGTAGGCCACCCAATCAGATTGGATGGGTGATCT